>JACPQX010000009.1 GCA_016190255.1 Candidatus Methylomirabilis oxygeniifera
GGGGTCTCTGCGCTCGGACTTGGCCTGGGGGATCCGCGGGCGCCGAGGCAGCTTGCGACGTGCGCGCTGCTGGTCAATGCAACATCAGTCGGTCTCAAGCCGTCGGATCCTCCTCCGATCGACCCGGCGCTCTTACGGCCGCAATTGCTGGTCTATGACCTGATATACCGTCCGCGGGAGACGGCGTTACTCGGGGAGGCGAAGAGGCGGGGATGTCAAGTCCTGGGTGGATTGGGGATGCTGCTGTATCAGGGCGCGCTCGCCTTCGAGCTTTGGACGGGACGAAAGCCTCCAGAGGAGGCCATGAAGGCGGCCCTCCTGCAAGCGCTTGCTTGACTTTTCCAGGGTGGAGATAGATAATATCCAACAGCAAATGGCTGAAATACCTAATGTGAGACAGCACAAGAGAGGGTGAGCGCGTGGAATCCCGGCTGGGCCAGATGCTCATCAAGGCCCACCTGATCACCGGCGAGCAATTGGAACAGGCCCTCACGCTACAGAAAACCTCGGGGGGGCGGATCGGATCGAATCTCGCCCGGCTTGGCTATATCAGCGAGGAGGAGATATCGGCCTTCCTGGGGCGACAGTACGGGGTCCCGCCTGCAGACCTTGCCAATATCAAGATCGATCCCGCTATCATCAAGCTTGTTCCCGCCGAAGTCGCCGATAAACATCTGCTGATCCCCCTGAGCCGAGCCGGCAGTATCCTTACGGTCGCCATGGCGGATCCGTCCGACATCTTTGCCATCGACGACGTCAGATTCATGACGGGCTACAACGTCAAACCGATGGTTGCCCCGGAATCCTCGATCCGGCTCGTCCTCAATAAGTACTACGACACAGCCGGCCTTGCCCAGACGTTGGTCAAAGACTTCCAGCGAAAGGAACAGCCGGGGGCTGATAGGGATGGGGGAGAAATCGACCTGGCAGAGCTGTATCGAGCCAGCGAAGACGCCCCGGTGATCAAACTCGTGAATCTCGTCCTGACCGATGCCATCAGGAAAGGCGCCTCCGACATCCATCTGGAGCCGTACGAGAAAGGATTTCGCATCCGCTTTCGGGTCGATGGCGTTCTGTACGAGGTCATGTCGCCGCCGCCATCCTTGCATGCTGCGGTGAGCTCCCGCGTCAAGATCATGGCGCGGTTGGACATTGCGGAGCGGCGCATGCCTCAGGACGGTCGGATCAAGGTCAAACTGGGGCAGCGGGAGCTTGATCTTCGGGTCTCCACGGTCCCGACACTTTTCGGGGAGAAGGTCGTCATGCGGTTGCTGGACCGCTCGAGCCTCGAGTTGGATATGTCCAAGCTCGGATTCGAGCCGAGGACCCTCACGACGTTCGAGAAGGCGATCCTGGCCCCGTATGGGATGATCCTGGTGACCGGCCCAACCGGCAGCGGGAAAACAACCACACTCTATTCGGCGCTGACGCGCCTTAACAGCCCCGAGACCAACATCATGACAGCGGAAGATCCGGTCGAGTACAATCTTGCCGGAATCAACCAAGTCCAGGCCAATTCAGATATCGGTTTGAACTTCCCGGCCCTGCTCAGGTCGTTTCTCCGACAGGATCCTGACATCATCATGGTAGGGGAGATACGTGACTACGATACCGCGGAGATCGCGATCAAGGCCGCCCTCACCGGTCACCTCGTGCTGAGCACGGTGCATACGAATGACGCTCCCAGCACGGTAAACCGGCTCATCAGCATGGGTATCCCCCCGTATCTGGTCGCGGCTTCTCTCCACCTGCTCCTTGCCCAAAGGTTGGTGCGTCGGGTCTGCGGTGAGTGCCGTCAGGAGGTCACGGTTCCCGCTGTAGCCTTGCAGGATATCGGGTTCACTGAAGCCGAGGCACAGCGGCTGACGTGCTACCGCGGCAAGGGGTGCATGGCGTGTAGTGACACGGGCTACCGAGGCAGGATCGCCCTCTACGAAGTCATGCTGCTCAACGACGAGATCCGAGAGGCGATCCTGCGTGGCGCTTCCGCCATCGAGCTTCGTGAGCTGGGGCGCAAGCACGGGATGATAACCCTGCGGGAGAGCGGCTTGCAGAAGATCCGGGAAGGGGTCTCGACGCTCGACGAGGTCGCGCGAGTCACCAGCCTCTTCTAGTGCTCCTCCAACCATTTCGTCGCAAGTTGGTGGGGCACCGTGCCGGGCCAAGAAACGAGCGTAGCAAGGCGCGGACCCCAGGGCCGCACCCACTTCGCGGGTACCCGGCGTACATCCTCCGGTACGTCGCAGGGAGCGCCCTGGGGGCCAGCAACGCCGCTAGTGCCGTTCCAACTTGTTGCGGTTAATCGCCGCCAGGTGTCCCGGGAAGAACCAGCGCCTTCTTTGGCCTCGCCCTTTTTCGCGTAAGTGGTTGGAACGGTACTAGGCGAAGTTAATTGGAACGGCACTAGTGACCATCAGTGTTCAGCCACTAGCGGTCAGCAGGCGTGCGGCTGATAGCTGATTGCTGAGCGCTCACCTTGAGGTGAACATGAACCTGCATGAGATGTTGAAGGAGATGGTGGACCGGGGCGCCTCCGATCTTCATCTCACCACCGGCGCCCCCCCGACGCTCCGTCTGCACGGCCAGATGTTGCCCCTTGGCGAAACTCCCCTGACTCAGGCAGAAACTAAGAGCTTGGCCTATAGCGTCCTGACCGACGCCCAGAAGCAGAAATTCGAAGAAGAAAAAGAGCTCGATCTCTCCTTCGGAATGAAGGGCCTCAGTCGCTTCCGGGCCAATGTCTATCTTCAGCGCGGGGCGGTCGGGATCGCGATCCGAACGATCCCGTACGCTATTCGCACATTCGAAGAACTGGGCCTACCTAAGGTCGTGGCCGATCTCTGCGAGAAGCCAAAAGGCTTGATTCTCGTGACGGGCCCGACCGGCTCGGGGAAAACGACGACACTCGCCACCATGATCGACAAGATCAACTCCGAGCGACATGAGCATATCGTGACGATCGAGGATCCCATCGAATTCGTGCACTCGCATAAGACGTGCATTGTCAACCAGCGGGAGCTGCACTCTGATACGCAATCGTTCTCGGAGGCGCTCAAGCGCGTCTTGAGACAGGATCCCGACAAGGTCCTCATCGGGGAGATGCGGGACCAGGAGACGATTCAAACGGCGCTTACCATCGCCGAGACGGGGCACCTGACGTTTGCGACGCTTCACACCAACTCGTCCGTGGAAAGCATCAACCGGATCATCGACGTCTTTCCTCCTTACCAGCAACCCCAGATTCGTGCCCAGCTCTCCTTCGTTTTGGAAGGGGTGCTCTGCCAGGCGCTCATCCCCAAGAGCAATGGCCAGGGGCGCGTGTTGGCCTTGGAGATCATGATCCCGAACCCTGCCATCCGCAATCTGATCCGTGAAGACAAGGTCCACCAGATCTACTCGACCATGCAGACCGGCCAGGAGAAGTACGGGATGCAGACCATGAACCAGTCGCTCCTCGACCACGTATTGAGGCGGCACATCACGCTGGAGGAGGCG
This sequence comes from Candidatus Methylomirabilis oxygeniifera, assembly GCA_016190255.1. Taxonomy (GTDB): domain Bacteria; phylum Methylomirabilota; class Methylomirabilia; order Methylomirabilales; family Methylomirabilaceae; genus Methylomirabilis; species Methylomirabilis oxyfera_C. Next base: position 3,496 of record JACPQX010000009.1, read on the forward strand.
ATTCGCAGGAGCACGATGCCGGACGAGCTGTCCCAGATGATCCAGCGCTCTCAGGTGGCCGGGAGGCGATGATGGATCTGTCGGTCTGCGTCGTCTCGGTGTCGGCCCAACGGTAGGAGCGATGCCGATCTTTGCGTATCGTGGGCGGGCGAGGGGGGGGCGGTTGATCACCGGGCAGGTGGAGGCGAACACCCCACATGCCGTGGCGGCCCAACTGCGCGAGCGGCGCATCATGGCGACCTCCGTCAAGCAGACACCCGAGCCGCTCCGGTTGAAGATTCCCGGATTCGGCGGAAAGGTGAAAGACAAAGAGCTGACGGTCTTCACCCGCCAGATTGCCACCATGATCAACGCCGGGCTCCCCCTGGTCCAGTCTCTGGAGGTTCTCGCGTCCCAGCAGTCCAATAAGCAATTAAAAAAGGTCCTGACCAAGATCAGGGAGGATGTGGAAGAGGGCGCGACCTTTGCGGATTCCCTCAAGCGATATCCGGCGATATTCAGCCCCCTATTTGCGAGTATGATCGAGGCAGGCGAGGCGGGCGGGTTCCTCGACACCGTCTTGAACCGCCTGGCGGGCTACATTGAAAAGTCCATGACCCTTCGGCGGAAGGTGAAGGGCGCGCTGATCTATCCCGCGGTCATCATCACGGTTGCTGTGACGGTCGTCATCTTCTTGTTGATCTTCGTGATTCCAACCTTTAAAGCCCTGTTCGAGGGGTTCGGCGCGGCGCTTCCGCTGCCAACCCGCATCGTCCTCGAGACGAGCCGCCTGGTCAGAGCGCATCTGCTGGCTGGCCTCGGCATGCTCGTCGGCGCCGCCGTCGGACTTCGACTCTACTACAGGACCGAGAAAGGGAAGGGGACCATAGATTTCCTGCTGCTTCGGCTTCCCGTCCTCGGTGAACTCATACGGAAGGTGTCAGTTGCGAAGTTCACCCGCACGTTGGGGACGTTGGTGTCGAGCGGGGTGCCCATACTGCAGGGTTTGAATATCACGGCGAGGGTTGCCGGCAATAAGATTGTGGAAGAGGCGATTCTTAAGACCCGCTCCAGCATCGCCGAAGGCAAGACGATCGCCGATCCTCTGCGGGCATCCGGGGTCTTCCCTCCGATGGTGGTACAGATGATCAGCGTCGGAGAACGGACCGGGGCGCTCGATGCGATGCTGTCGAAGATCGCGGACTTCTACGACGCCGAGGTGGATCAGGCGGTCGCAAACCTGACCACCCTGCTTGAGCCGTTCATGATCGTCTTTCTCGGGGTAGTGGTCGGCGGCGTTATCATCGCGATGTACCTGCCCATCTTCAAACTGGTCACGGTGGTGGGTCGCTGAAGGCCTGGTGGTGTCGGACGTCGATACCGATCGCCTCGTTGAGCATGGTGCGCTGGGTAAGCGGATCAAGTGGTTGATCGGCCTCCGGCTTCTCCTGGCCGTGCTCTTTCTGGGCTCGGCCACGATCCTGACCATTCGGGAGCGTCTCCCCTTCACGCTGACCCCTCTCTTTGTCCTTGCGGCCTCCACCTGTTTGCTGAGCGTCCTGTATCTTCTCCTGTTGAGCCGCTCGCAACAGCTCAGAAGACTGTGCGGCGTCCAGCTCTGGATCGACTCGTTGCTCGTGACCGCCCTCGTCCACTACACCGGCGGAATCGACAGCGTCTTTGCGTTTGTCTACATCTTCCCCATCCTCGCGGCGGCCATCTGTCTCTCTCGTCAATCCAGTCTGCTATTAGCGGGCGCGAGCAGCATCCTGTACGGGGTGCTGATTAATATCCAGCTCCACCAGCTCATGGAACGCGCGGAATTTCACTCGATTGTGGGCATCGCGCGCGATCCCGGATACGCGCTCTTCCAGACCTTCGTGAACGCCATCGCGTTTTTTGTGGTGGCCCTCCTGGGCAGCCATCTGGCCGAGCGGCTCAAAGAGACAGGCCGCGAGCTGGAGGAGCGACGCATCGACCTTCGCTACCTCCAGAGTCTGCATCGAGACATCGTCGCAAATATCCCCAGCGGCGTCATGACCCTTGACCTTGAAGGGCGGATCGTCTCGTTCAACCCGACCGCGCAGAAGATCCTCGGCCTGGCGGCCGAGGAGATACAGGGCAAGAGCTGGCGAGATACCCCCTTTCAGGAGATCATGCTGCTTGAGGTGTTCTTCTCCAGTCCCACGCCGAGCTTCGAGGCACTCTCACAAGAACTTGAGGTCCGGCGTCACGATGGTCACTCCGTCCTGATCGGGATCAGCCTAACCCCATTGAAGGACTCTGAGGGCGAACTGTTGGGCCTCGTTGGCATCTTTCAGGACCTGACGGAGCGGAGACAGATCGAGGCCAGGCTTCGTCAAGCCGACCGTCTTGCCGCGGTGGGACAACTGGCGGCCGGGCTGGCCCATGAGGTCCGGAATCCGTTGGCGGCGATCAGCGGATCTATTCAGCTCATGAAGGAAGAGGGTTCGGCAGCCCCGCCTTATCTGCTGGATATCGTTCTTCGCGAGACCGATCGGCTGAAGCTGGTGACGGGGCAATTCCTGGATTTCGCATATCCGAGGCAGGCCCCAGAGACGCAGTGCGATCTCGTAGCGGTTCTCGAAGAGACGGTGGTGCTCCTGGAGAAAAGGTCCGATGTCGCGAGCAGCGTGGACGTGTCCTTTCAGGGTGTGCCTGAACCCGTCGTGGTTGCTGCCGACCCCGACCAGTTAAAACAGGTTCTCTGGAACCTTAGTCTCAACGCGATTCAAGCCATGCCGGGAGGGGGGCGGCTTACGTTTGACGTCCGGCGCCACGTGTCGGGCAACGGGACGGCGTGGGCGGCGATCGAATTGACGGATACAGGACCGGGGATCCCATCGGAGGAGGTGGACCGCATCTTTGATCCGTTCTATACGACCAAGCCGGGCGGAACAGGTCTTGGCCTTGCCATCGCGCAAAAGATCATCGACAACCTCGGCGGGAGAATCGAGGTGGTCAGCAGAGAGGGAGACGGGACGACCTTCAAGGTCTACCTCAAACAGGCTCCGGGTGAGGGGCGCACGGGCTGACGCGCACGGGGGGTGACATGGGAAGGGTGCTGGTTGTCGATGATGAACAGGCAATGCGAGAATTCCTCACGATGCTCCTGGAAAAACAGGGACATCGCGTCATCACGGCCGCTGAGGGCGCGCAGGCGCTTCGGTTCGTCGAGGAACAGCCGCCTGATCTGGTGATCTCGGATCTCCGGATGCCGAATGTGGATGGGATCGCCCTGTTGGCAGGAATCCGTAAACAGTATCCCGAATTGCCCGTGATCCTGATCACGGCGTATGCCTCCTCGGCCTCCACGATACAAGCCATGCGATTGGGCGCCGACGACTATATCACCAAGCCGTTCCGGATCGAGGAGATCCGGTTGGTGGTGGCGAAAGCCCTGGCAAGGCGTCGGGCAAAACAGCCGGATCGGGCCTCCCAGCCTGCGATTCCCGGGGAACCCCAGCTCAACGGGATCATCGGCAGAAGCCCGAAGATGATCGAGCTGTATAAGCTGATCAGCAAGATCGCCGGGCTGGACAGCACCGTCCTGATCACCGGGGAGAGCGGGACAGGGAAAGAGCTGGTTGCGAGAACCATCCATTGCGCGAGCCCCAGGGCCGATCGCCCCTTCCTCGCCATCAATTGCGGGGGCATTCCGGAAGAGTTGTTGGAGAGTGAGTTGTTCGGGCACGTCAAAGGGGCGTTCACGGGGGCCGTGTCGCACAAGGCCGGGCTCCTCGAGGTCGCCCATGGCGGGACGGTGCTTCTGGACGAGATTGCAGAGATGAGTCCGGGCCTCCAGGTAAAACTCCTTCGCTTTCTCCAGTGGCGGAGCTTCAGGCGAGTAGGGGGTACGGAGGATGTGGAGGTTGACGTCCGCGTCATCGCGGCCACGAATAAAGATCTCGCCAAGGCGATCGCCGACGGCGGCTTTCGCGAAGACCTTTTCTATCGGTTGAACGTCATCCCCATCCATGTCCCGCCCCTGCGCGAGCGAAGGGAGGACATCCCTTTGCTGGCACATAGCCTCTTGACCCAGTTCTCCCTTCGGCAACGGAAAGGGCCCGCGTCTATCTCTCAGGAGGCCATGGAGGCCCTGATGCAGTATGCCTGGCCAGGCAATGTCAGGGAGTTGGAGAATGTGATAGAACGCGCGGTCGCCCTCGAAACGACCGACCAGTTGACCTCGGAAATCCTTCCGGTGCAGATCAGGACGGGAGACGATGGGGGTGGGCGGCCGGGGGGGGTGACCGTCGCCCTCCCGCCGGGAGGGATCGAGCTGGAAGCGACCGTCTCCAACCTCGAAAAGGACCTGATGCTTCAAGCGCTGGAGCGTTCCGGATGGGTTCAAAAAGGCGCTGCCGAACTGCTGCAAATCAGCCTTCGCTCCTTCCGCCACAAGGCGCAAAAGTACGGGATCAAAAAGGCCGGGCGTGGCGTCTAAGGCCCCCTCCTGAATCACTGTGTATCCGGCAGTCCGCAGACCCCCTTCGCTCCAGTTGATCATTTCCGCGGGGCTCATCTGCCTGCTGATGGCGCTTCCCTTGTCAGACGGAGGGAGAACCTCGTTTGCCAGGGCCATGCTGACAGCCGGTGTCTTCTCCCTCCTGGCACTTCAGCTCATCAGTGACGAGGGTCCCTCATTGATAAAGGGCCTTCCCCTTCGGTGGTTGGCTCTCGCCGGGCTCCTCACTGTGTTGTCATGCTTCACCTCGATCTTCAAAGATTTCAGTGTGAAAGAAGCTCTTGCGGTTTGGAGCGTTATCGGTGCGTCCCTCCTTGGCGGCCATGTCGCCGCGCAGGACCATCGTCGGGCACTTCTAGTCACGGTTCTGGCGAGCGGAGTTCTCGTGACCCTCCTCGCGTTCCCACCCTATTTGGCCGCTCCCGCGGGCTCCCAGGCGGCGTCGGCCCTCTCGGGATCATTCCACTATCCCAATGGACTCGGGAGCTTCCTCCTGCTGATCGTTTTCTTGCCGTGTGCCTTCCTCTTCCACGCGGGAACGCGGTTGGCGTCAGTCGCCTCGGCCTGTGCCCTTGCGCTGCTTGGGGCCTCCTTGATCCTTACCCATTCTCGAGGCGTGTGGGCGGCAGGGGTGATCGCCCTGATCGTCTGGACGGTGGTCGAATGGAGGCTCATCTGGGCCCACCGTCGGAGCATGGCGTTGGCTGCCCTTCTTCTCATCGGCATCGTGCTCATTGCGTCCAGGCGCCCTGCGGAGATCGCGCCCCGCTTCGCTTCTCTGGCCACGGCGACCTCGAGGGAAAGCGATGACCCATCCTATCGGTGGCGGTGGGATATCTATGCCTGGACCCTCGACATCATCAAGGACCACCCCTGGGTCGGGACGGGCATCGGGACATTTCCTATTGCCATCAAGCTCTATCAACGGGCCCCATACGTCTCGGGGTTGTACGCCCACAACCACTACCTCCAAACGGCGGCAGAGATGGGGCTCCCGGCTCTCGCCGGGCTCCTGCTGTTTCTTGGATTCCTCGTCAGGCGCGGCTGGCGGATCATCAGATCACTGGAGCCTCGAAGTGCCGAGCGGAGCCTGGCGCTCGGCCTGGCGGTGGGGCTCTTGGCCTCCGCGCTGCATGCCGCCGTGGACCTCGGCTGGAGCTATCCTGCTGTTGCGCTGCTGGCGGGGGTGGAAGCCGCCATACTGCTTGGCTTGGTCCATCGATCCGTGACCGAGGCCGAGCGCATTGTCTCGGGCCGTGCTGCTCTCAGGCCAGTGCGGCCTGTCCTGTTGTCGCTCTGTTTGATTATGGCGCTCCTCGCGGGGACACGGTACTACGCCGAACTCCTCCGAAACATCGGGAAGAGCGCGCTGGAGGTCGGGGAGCGGGAGCGAGCCATAGGGGCCCTTCGCTGGGCGTCTCGATTGAATCCTCTGTACTACTCGCCAAGGTATCTGCTTGCCTCGGCCTACGCCGCCGAGAGAGATTGGAGCAGCAGTGAGCGGGAGGCAGAGGCAGCCTTCCGGCTCGACCGGTATGACGGGGATGCCTATCATGGACTGGCACGAATCCGCTGGCTGGCGGGGAAGCGTGAGCAAGCGCAATCGGCGCTCCTCGCGGCGGTCCGGCTGCAGCCGTACACTCGCCTGAGCCTCTATCATGACCTAGGTGAGTTGCTTCTTGGGCTCGGAAAGCCGGCCGAGGCGCTCGACTGGCTGAAGAAGGGGACCGAGATCTTTCGCCCTGAGATCGTAACGAGCAGGGTCCCTCGCTGTCTTGAGCCCGGTGATCGATACATCCTTGCCAGGATCTATTGGAGGATGGCGGAGATCTGGAGGGGCGAGGGCAGCATCTCCCAGGGGGAACAGGCCGACGAGTCGGCCTCGCAGCTCGCCAGCCCCGCCTTGGAGGAGATCTGCTTCCGGGCGATGACAGGACCTTACCTGTCACCCGAATCGACGATCGGGGCCTATTGGCGTTCGAGGAGTGATGCGGATTGGCCGGGAGTCAGTGCCACGATCGCGAACGACGCGGATCAGCAGCTCAAGGAAGAATCGCTTTCGGTCTTGCCCGCTCAGGTCGAAAGGGTCGAGGTGGCATGGATCGTCAGTCTGGTTGGCAATGAGGATGAAGCGAAGGTCAACTATGAGGTACAGCTACTATCCCGTGATGGCACAATGAGAAAGGCAGCGTTCAGAGATACGCTCCATGTCGAACGAGGGGGCTGGAGATTGCGGCACAGGGAACCAGGGCTCAAGTGACAGAAATTGTCACTTAGCCCTCCGAAACTTGTTACGACACGCGATCTCTCGGAGAAGATTCTCTGATGGAAAAAGACTGATTGCCCCGATCGTTCGTTGTATTATGGAAGTAACCCAGTGGTTTTACGCGGAAAATCTGAATCTATTTGCCTGAGGCGTGATGGTTCTCACTTACAGCAGCGAGATTGGCATGTATGTTGCTTCTCTAGCTCGCAAGGAGTTTACCCTAACGGTCTTAGGTGGCCTTAGTTCACAAAGGAGGAAACGATGTTCGGAAGATTCAGAAAAGAGCCGGGGGGGTTCTCGCTGATCGAGCTGTTGATCGTCATGGCGATCATCGCCATCCTGGCCGCGATCGCCATCCCGAACCTGCTCACGGCCCAGACGAAGGCCAAGGTCTCCAAGGCCCTAGCCGAGAGCAAGCTGATCGTGACGCAGACGCAGCTCTACAATGCTGACAAGAACGCGTATCCAACTAACGTCGACACGTTACGTAGTACTAACTACATCAGCAAAACGGTCGATCCGTTTACCACGACCACGGGCACCAATTACGGCTACAGTCCCGTTGCGGATATGAACGGTGGACACGTCTGGGCGCTCAGCGTGGGGCCGGGCTGCACGGGGGGAGGCTGTGGGACGGCAATTAGCTCCTTCCCTGCCGGCCTTGACGATGGGATCAGTGGCTCCGGGACCTGTGCGGGAGAGGTCGGATGGTCGAGTAGCTACGGCGCGATTCAGCCATCACAATGTTAGCTGGCGCATCTTGACGACTTAGCCTTACGAAAGAGCGGACTGGGTGGGCTCCATCGAGCCCACCCAGTTTTTATTTCTCTCCGCATAATGTCCACTCCCATCATTTCTCCTGTGATGAATCAGCGCGTCCCATCTGCCCGCCAGAAGCCGGAAACCCCTTGACTTTTCGTGTTCAATTGGTAATGTAGCCCACGAGAATGGAGTCATGTGAGCTGTTTGTCGTGGGATGGTGTCGATGAACGCGATCGAGACCGAAAAGCTAGGGAAAGAGTACCGGATCGGATTCTGGCGGAAGAGGATCTGCGTCTTATCGCAGTTGGACCTGACCGTTCACGAAGGCGAGGTCTTTGGCTATCTTGGGCCGAACGGGGCCGGGAAGACGACGACGCTCAAGCTTCTCACGGGGCTGCTCCGGCCGACGTCGGGAAAGGCCAAGGTTCTTGGCCGGCCGCCGGGCGATGTGGTGATGCAACAGCAGGTCGGGTTTCTGCCGGAGCAGCCGAGCTTCTATGAATACCTGACCGGCAGAGAGCTTTTGAATTTCTACGGACAGCTTGTCGGGTTGGACCGACCCACTCGGCGCGAGCAGATTGAGGGCCTGGCCCGTCAACTCCGGATCGAATCGGCGCTGGATCTTCAGCTCAGGAAATACTCTAAGGGGATGCTTCAGCGGCTTGGCCTGGCGCAAGCCCTGCTGAACGATCCGAGATTGGTGCTGCTTGATGAGCCGATGTCGGGCCTGGATCCGATCGGGCGGTGGGAGGTTCGGGACCTGCTCCTCAGGCTCAAGTCGGAAGGCCGGACGGTCTTCTTCAGCTCCCACATCATTCCCGATGTGGAGATGGTGTGCGACCGTGTAGGAATCCTGGTTGGGGGTCGGCTCGTCGCCCAGGGACCGATCGATGACATTCTCGGAGCACAGATCGCCTCCATCGAGGTCACCGCCTCTCAGGTCCCGCCGGAAGTGATGGCAGAGCTTGGCTATCTGCTGGTCACACAGTCCGTGCCGAGGGGCGAGAGGCTCCTTCTGACGGTTAAGGATGAAGCGGCGCTGGCCGAGCTGCTTACTCGCCTCCTAGACTGCAAGGCCACCATCCATGCGATTGCCCCTCACCGGGAGAGCCTTGAGGAGTACTTCATTCGGTACGTGCAGCCGCGGGAGACGCCGTGAGGGTCGCGGTGATCGCCCTGAATACCTTCAAGGAAGCCGTCCGCGATAGGATCCTTTACGCCATCCTGGTCTTTGCCTTGGTGATGCTGGCCGGCTCCACGATTCTGGTCACAATCAGCGTGGACGGGGAGGAGAAAATCATCAAAGATCTGGGCCTTGCCTGCATCTCGATCTTCGGTCTCCTCATCGCCACCTTTCTTGGGACCGGACTCGTCTCCAAGGAGATCGAGAAGCGGACCCTCTACACGATCATCTCAAAGCCGATCCACCGCTATCAGTTCATCCTTGGAAAGTACCTCGGGCTGGTCATGACCCTGCTCGTGAATGTCGGAGTGATGGGCCTTGGCCTCATCGGATTGGCCTATATCTGGGAAGGGACCTCGAGCGTACGCCTCCTACTCGCCGTCCTCTTCATTTTTCTTGAGCTCGTGCTGGTCACCGCCATCGCCATGCTCTTTTCGGCCTTCTCTTCGCCTGCGCTGAGCGCGCTCTTCACACTGTGTCTGTTTGTTGCGGGGCACCTGAGCGCCGACCTGCGGCTCTTTGCGGCGCAGTTCGGGGGCGCAGCGACCAAGCTCTTGGCCGAGGTGCTGTTCTTCCTCCTGCCGAACCTGTCGCGCCTGAACCTCAAAGACCAAACGGTGCACGGCATCGCAATCGACGGCGGGACGATGGCACTGTCTGTCGTCTATGCGATCTTCTACGTCGCAGCACTGGTCCTGGCGGCCATGGCGATCTTCCAGCGGCGGGATTTCAAGTGAGGAAGAGCGGCCTCGCCATCCCCATGCTTCTCGTCGTCTCTCTGCTGGGATCGATCGTATTGGCTGCATCGCTTGATCGCAGAGGAGCGCGCGCCACGACGGGAGAGGAGTGGCTGTTCCTCCCGGATGCCGCGCAACTCAAACCGCTTTTGCTCGGGTTTCACGGGGTCGCAGCCGACCTGCTGTGGATTCAGATCGTCCAGTATGTGGGGACGCATTGGCAGACCGACAGAAAGTTTCCACAACTCTCAAAGGCCCTGGAGCTGGCGACCTCCCTGGACCCGCGCTTCCTGGAGCCGTACCGGTTGGGCGGGGTCTACCTGCTCTATCTTTCGCGACAACCAGAGGCGGCAGTCTCACTCCTCGAAAAAGGGGCCGCCGCCAATCCCGGCCGTTGGGAGCTTCCTCATGATCTCGGACGGTACTACTACCTGGAGGCCCGCGATTATGCTCGGGCCTTGCGATGGTGGGAGCATGCCGTGACGCTGCCGGGTCGGCCCGACTACCTCCCCCGATTCGTCGCCAGGCTGTACGCGAAGACGGGCCATGAGGAAACCGCCCTGGAGCTCTGGTTGAACCTCTACCGGACGGCGCAGAATGATCACGTAAGAGCGCTTGCGCGTGAAGAGATCGAACGGCTGAAAGCAGTTAACGGTCCACGGGTGACAGTGGACGGACAAGGGCCACGCCGCCCCTGAACCGTCATCTGTGAACCGTGAACTGTCAACCGTCAACGTCCTACAGATCGATGAGCCCGTGCTGAGCCTGTCGAAGCACCACGTTGAGTCAGTTATGCGCACGGAAGAGGCGATCTTCAGTGTTTTCCTTGGTCTGATCGTCGGCAGCTTCTTGAACGTGTGCATCCATCGGCTCCCAAAGGGCGAGAGCGTGGTCCGGCCCGGTTCCCGTTGCGCGTCATGCGGACTCTCCATTCGGTGGTACGACAATATCCCGGTGCTCGGCTTTCTGCTGCTCGGCGGCCGTTGCCGCGGGTGCGGAGGCCGGATCTCTTGGCGATACCCCACTGTGGAGGTCCTCACCGGTTTGCTCTTTCTGGCGACCGTGTTGCGCTTCGGCCTCGACGCGCGGTCGATCTTCTTGCTGATCTTTCTCTGCGGCCTCGTCGTGGTCACCTTCATCGATCTCGATCACGAGATCATTCCGCATGCCGTCACCTTGCCAGGCATTCCTCTCGGCCTGATCGCGAGCCTTATTACACGCGACCCTTCGCCCCGCGATGCGGCAGCGGGGACATTGGTGGGCGCCGGGCTGGTGTATCTCATCGCGGTCTATGCCGAAGCGGCGTTCCAAAGGGAAAGCATGGGCGGGGGCGATATCAATCTGATGGCGATGATCGGGGCGTTCCTTGGTTGGAGGCAGGTGTTCGTCTCCTTTTTCCTCGCCGTCGCCGTCGGCGCCTGTCTTTCACTGCTGCTGATTGCAACCGGCGTGTTGTCGCGGAAGGATCGGATCCCGTTTGGCCCGTTTCTGGCGCTTGGCGCGGTCGTGGCCCTGTTCGGCGGGGATGGCCTCATCGACTGGTATTGGCGGCTCCTGCGATGATGACGATGCCACTCGGCCCAGCCCGAACACAAAGGAGAGCATGACCAGGTCCCGCCTTTTCCAGGACTATCCCTCGCAGGTGAGGGTCTTCGCCCTTCTCCTGATCCTTACCCTGGTTATTCAGCTCACGGGTGCCACCTACCTCTACGGCAGGGCGAAAGATCATCTCACGCGAGAATTGGAGGACCGGCTTCAGCGCGCCGCCGGCATCGCGATCAAGCATCTGGGGCTCAGCCCACATGCTGCCGCCATCGGGAGCCTCCAGGGTGTCGTGGATGAGACCGGGGTCTCCCGTGTCTTTCTCTGGGGGGGAGCCGGAGGTGAGGTGGTTGTAGGGATCGGGCCGCCGGAACACCCCCCGATATCAGCCGTCGAACAAGCGAGGACCGGACGGGCGTTCCTCACCGGCTTCTACGGGGATCGACGCCGAGGGTACTACCGCGCGCTGCTTGTGCCCATGCCACCCGATTCCCTGGGAGAACGGCGGATCCTTGGGATCGAGGTCAGGACTGACTTGCTCGGGTTCCTGTACCGCATCAGATGGGTGATCATCGGCGGCTACACCGGCGGCCTCTTCCTCGCCCTGGTCCTGTGCGCGCTTTTTATCCGATCGATCCTGCGCCCGTATGCCAGGCTCACCTCCGTCGCCCGGGATTTGCGACGCGCCGAGGAGGGGGTCGTCCCCCAAGAGGGTAGCGTGGACATCGACTTCGTCGTGTCAACCGTCCAGCAGGCGACCGAGGCGCTCCGCGAAAAAGAGGGAGAGCTGAGTCGTCTCTACGCTGCGGAGCGGAACAGGGCCGAAACACTCGACCGCTATCAACAGACGATCCTGGGAAGCATCTCCAGTGGAGTCATCAGCTTCAGGCCGGACCTCACCATCGTGGTCTTCAATAAGACGGCGCGCCAGATCTTCGGTATCGGCGAGGAAGAGGCTGTCGGGAGATCCTGCCGCGAGGTCTTCGGAGAGGAGGCGGAGATTACCGCTGTGGCTAGTGAGGCCTTGCGCCAGCAGCGAATCTTTTCTCGCCTAGAGCTGTCGGTCCGGCGCGTGGATGGCGCCCCCCGTCGGGTCGGACTGAGCTCTTCGCTCCTAAAGGACAGCCAAGGGAACCTGGTCGGCGTTGCGCTCTTGCTGACCGATCTCACTGAAATCCTCCAGTTCCGCGAGCAGGCGGTGATGCGAGATAGCCTCGCCGCCCTCGGCCAGATGTCTGCAGGGATCGCCCACGAGTTCAGGAACTCTCTTGGGGTGATTATGGGGTATGCCAAGCTGCTCCAGCGGAAGCATTCATCTGATGAGGATAGCAGCCATGCCTATCTCCAGGAGATCGTGTCGGAGATCAACCTCCTGGAGGCGACCCTCAGGGATTTTCTTTCGTTCGCGAGGCCGATGCAGCTCTCCCCGGTGACCGTTGCCGTCAACACCCTGGCGAACGAGACCCTGGATGGCTTTCGGCAGGCCATGGAGGACGGCAAGATCAAGCTGGTGACCGACCTTCCTCAGGAGGAGTTGACGGTACAGGCCGACCCATACGCGCTGCGGCAGGCACTCGGCAATCTGATCCGCAACGCCCTGGAGGCCATGCCAAAGGGCGGGGAGCTTGCCGTGAAGGTGCGCTCCGAGAGCGCCGAGTCCGGCGACGCCCCGGGAGGACGACCAGGGATGGTAGAAATCGTGGTGCAGGACACAGGACCGGGAGTCCCGCCGGAGGATATCAACCGGATCTTCACCCCGTTCTTTACACGGAAGGAGGGTGGAACCGGCCTTGGATTGGCCCTGGTTCACAAGACCGTTCTCGCGCTTGGCGGCCGGGTTGGCGTCGAGAATCGTGAGGGGGGAGGGGCCTGTTTTTCAATCCGGCTTCCCTCTCACGAGCGCCGCCGCGCCGCAAGGGGATAGGCTGCCCGAGAGATGAGTCGAATCCTGTTGGTTGAGGATAAAGACAGCATGCGTCGGATGATCCGGCGGACCCTCGAGGCGGCGAAGCACCGCGTGGACGAGGCCGGCGACGGTGACGAGGCGGTGCGAAAGCTGGGTCTGGCACGTTACGATCTTGTACTGACCGATCTGAAACTTCCCAAGCAGGATGGCTTTGCCGTTCTGAAAGCCGCGAAGGAAGCCTCCACACAGATGCCGGTCATCATTATGACCGCATTCGGCACGATCGATCTGGCCGTGCGGGCAATGAAGGAGGGTGCCTACCACTTCATTGCCAAACCGTTTGATAGCGATCACCTGCTCCTCCAAATCGAGCGTGCGATGTCCCAGTTCCGACTTGTCACGGAAAACCTCATCCTGAAGGAAGGATCCGCGGAGAAACTGGGGGTCCCGACGATTGTCGGCAAGAGCAAGAAGATCCAGGAAGTCTCGGCGCTTATCCAGAAGGTGTCCGGCAGCAGCGCCACTGTGCTGCTTCTGGGGGAGAGCGGGACGGGGAAAGATCTGTTCGCCCGTGCGTTGCATTACCAGAGCCCTCGTGGGACACATCCCTTTGTCGCGATCAACTGCGCGGCCATCCCCGACACCTTGCTCGAGAGCGAGCTGTTCGGGCACGAGCGGGGCGCCTTCACCGGGGCCATAGGATCCAAGCCGGGCAGATTCGAGCTGGCCAACGGCGGGACGCTGTTTCTGGATGAAGTCAGCGAGCTCTCACCAGCCGTTCAGGCGAAGCTACTCCGAGTGATTCAGCAGCAGACCTTCGAGCGGGTGGGGGGAACTCGCACCATCGAGGTCGATGTCCGGATTGTGGCTGCTTCGAATGCCGACCTTGGCAAAGCGGTTCGGGAGCGACGATTTCGCGAGGATCTCTTCTTTCGCCTCAACGTCTTCCCGGTCCCCATTCCTCCCCTACGTGAGCGGCCAGACGACATCCCGCCCTTGGTGGAGCACTTCATCGCGAAATTTGCGGTGAAGATTCGACGGCAGGTACGGGGAATCAGCAAGGGGGCCCTCCAGTTGCTGATGAACTACCATTGGCCCGGAAATATCCGTGAGTTGGAAAACTTCCTGGAGCGGGCTGTCATCCTGACCACGGGCGAGGTCCTCCAGCCGGCCGATTTTGCCCTGGGATTGGGGGCGACCGCATCCGCCGACCAGGCGGCATCAGGGGAAAGCCTCCAGGAGATAAGCGCCAGGGCCAGCCGGCAGGCGGAGATCGAGGGTATTCGCCGGGCGCTGGCGGCTGCAGGCGGCAGCCGACAGAAGGCCGCTGAACAACTCAAGCTGAGTCAGAAGGCCCTGCAGGCCAAGATCGAGGAGTACGGGATCGAGATGCCGCCTCCTGATGAAGGCGCCGCAGATCGACGCGTTCGGCGAACCCGTTAACCCAGAAAGGTATTGACACACTGCGGCATCTCGGTGGTAGAATCTAATCTAGTCTCTTTCAAGCCAACCAAGGGATGCTGATCGAGGCGCGATCGGCGAGTGCCAGTGATCGCCTAGTGCCGTTCCAACTTTTTGGGCAACAGAACATCCCTTGGCGATTAGCCGAAACGAGTTGGAACGGCATTGGCCGCAACAAGTTGGAACGGCACTAGAGGGCCCGGCGCTGAATACTCTCCAAGGAGTCCATTACAACGTGCGAGCTGGGTCCTTTCCATCTTCCGGGATAGTCCAACGGGTCCTGGACATTCTCCCCATCCTCACGACCCTCCTGCTGCTCTCGATTTACCCGACCCTCCGGTATCTTCCCGGCGATCCGTTCTGGGCTGAGGTCTTTCGCTTTCTCGTCATCAGCATCTGGATCGGCTACCTGATCCTGAATCAGGTCAGGGCTCACAAGACCCGACAGGAGCTGATGATCAACATGGAGACCGATTGGCGAGGGAGGCTTGAAGCCTCAGACCACTCGTTCAATCATTACGTCATCTTCATGCCCCTGAAGCGCGAAAATAACCGCCACGTTCTTTTTCAGACGATGCTCTCGGTTCAGCGGCAGGACTACCCGCCCGAAAAGATCACCTTGGTTCCGATCGTAGAGGCTGAAGATACGGAGACACGCCAGAAGCTCGATGAGATCCTCCCCGTTTTTGAGAAGAGCGTGAGGATGGAGCGATTCATCTATCGCACCGACGGGATCGCGAACAAGTGTAAAGCAACGTCGATCAGCACGGCCGGCCGATGGCTGGCGGGTCGCGTGGATGAGTGCGCCATCGGCGATGACGACCTGAAGATTCTCGTCATCGATGCCGACACCATTCTGCACCCCCAGGATCTCGCCTTCCGAGAATATTCCCACGGGAAGGAGATGGAGCGCGCCATCGGCAGGGGCGATCGCGGCGTTGTCTTGCAGTCACTCACCACATATACCTCGAACTATTGGAAGGTGCCGATGCTGCCCCGTCTCCACAATTCCGGGTTCGTCCTCTACCAAATGGGGAAGATGCAGACCTCGGGAGATTACCTCGTGCTGGGTCCCGGGACCAGCCTTCCATTCCGTGATTTTCGCGCGATGGACTACTTCGAGCCCAACCGTCACAACGAGGACATGCAGTTCCGGTACAAGGTCGTCATGGAAGGCTTTCACGTGGCGCCTCTCAGGATGCCCACCTGGGGGCAGGCGCCCCTGACCAGCAAGGAGTCGTGGGCGCAGATCGCCCGTTGGGCTCGAGGCGCGGTGGACGTGAAGTTCGTGGTCAATTATGTGCGTAGATTCGAATATTCGAGGCTGCCGCTGGTCAAACGGAAGTGGTTCCTGGCGCTGCGGGCGCTGTTCGCAAACTCAATGCCACCGCTCATGGTGTTTCTGCCGGCGCAATTGATTCTGATCTCCTGGATCAGTCCCTGTGTCCGCGAACTCTGGCCCTTCCAGGTCTTCCTCTCGCCTGATGTCCTTGCCCTGAGGATGGGAACGAAGAGCCTGTGCGTCAGCCCTCTGGCCGCTTTCAATCTTCAGTTCCAGACCATCGTCTTGACCTCATCGATGTTGTTGGGCATGGTGCTGGTGCCGCACACCCTGAAGCCGATTATCTACCAGCGGGCGCCTCGTCGGTGGCGGCGGGCGCGAAAGGTCTTCGAGTGGTTTCGCCTCACCTTTACCCCCGTGAATTTGCACAACTACTTTCTCATGGCCACGGCGCAGTTGTACACCCAGGCCCGGCTGGCGTTGGGTTTCTCCATCACCCACACCGAAATCACCCGCAAGTGAACGGTTGCAGGTTCAAGGTTCAACATTCAAGGTTGAGGAAAGTGGGAGGTTTGGAATGTCCCCCTTGAACCTCGCACCTTGCACTTCGCACCTCGAACGCTTTTGACGATCGGTTTTTTCACCTGCAACGCCTTCCCGCTGCTCAACGGCCTCGCGGTCTCCCTCCAACAATTTACCCATCACATGCGCCGCCTCGGGCATCGGGTGTGTATCTTCGCGCCGCGCTATCCGGGGTACCGGGAGTCGGAGATCGATGTGTACAGGTTTCCCTCGCTCCGTGTTCCCACGCACCATCGATATGCCGTGCCGTTCCCGGCGGTGGCAGTCGAGCTGCATCGCGCGATTCTCCGGCTTGGCCTTCAGATTCTTCATACCCACCACCCGTTTCTGGTCGGGCCCTACTCCTATCGCCTCGCTCGGAAGCTCCGGGTCCCCTTGGTGTTTACCTATCATACGCTCTATGAGCATTACGCCCACTATCTACCGCTCATCTCGCCCCTGGCGGCAAAGATCGGGGAGGCCAGGAGCTATGCCTTCGCCAACCGGGCCGACCTGGTCATTGCCCCCACCTCCGGCGTACGGGCGCGGCTACTGGCCAGTGGGGTCACTGCGCCGGTGGAAGTTATTCCGACGGGGGTTGAGGTGCCGGATACGCCTGAGGAACCGAGGCCTATGGGCCGCCGACGCCTCGGTCTGCCCGAGAAATCGCCGATCCTGCTCTACGTGGGGAGGCTGGCGCGGGAAAAGAATCTCGGGATGCTCTTGGAGGCGCTCCACGCGGCGGTTAACGTTGCTCCCGACGTCATCCTGTTGCTCGTTGGGGAGGGGGATGAGGAGCGGTCGTTACGGAGGCTGGCCGACCGCCTGAACCTCGCCGGGCGCGTTCGCTTTGTCGGTCCGGTTCCGCACGAGGCCGTGGGCCGCTGGTACCGGACGGCGGACCTCTTCGTCTTTCCGTCTGTGTCCGAGACCCAGGGCCTGGTTGTTCTCGAGGCAATGGCGCATGGGCTTCCCGTCCTGGCCGTCCGATCGATCGGCACGTCGGACTTCATCGACGATGGGATCAACGGCGCGCTGGCTGAGAATACTCATGACGATTTCATCCGACGCCTGCTGCAGCTACTTCGCGATGATGCCAGTCGGTCTCGCTACGCCGAGCAGGGCAAGGCCAGGGCGATGCAGATCACGGCGGAGGCCTCGGCCATGAGCCTGCTCGGGGCCTATGAGCGGCTGGCGGCACAGAACGCATCCATGTAGCGGCGACCCCCGGCGGGTCGCCGCTACAAAACCTTTTTTCCACACTGAATAGCCTCCATGCACCGGCTGATCGATGAATACCTGGGATATCTGGCGGTTGAGCGTGGACTGGCCGAGAACAGTGTATCCGCGTATGCCAGAGATCTCCGTCGGACGGTGGGCTTCCTCAAGCACGCGGGGGCGAGCTCCTTCCAGGAGGTGGGTCGCGGGTCGGTGGCGCGCCTGCTCTTCCGGCTCCGAGAGGAGGGGCTGGCTCCCAGGAGCGTCGCGCGGCACGTCGCGTCGTTGCGCGGTTTGTTCCGGTATCTGCTGACCCAGGGCTATATCAAGGATGACCCTACCGCCCACCTCGAATCACCAAGCCCCTGGACGCGCTTACCCGGGGCGCTGAGCGAAGAGGAAGTGGAACGGCTGCTCGGGGCTCCGCTGATAGGCGATCGTGCAGGTGTCAGAGACAGGGCGATGCTGGAGTTGTTGTACGCCGCCGGCCTTCGAGCGTCGGAGTTGGTAAGCCTCCGCCTGTCCGATGTTAACCTTGAAGTGGGCTATGTCCGGTGCCATGGCAAAGGGTCCAAGGAGCGGGTCATTCCCCTCGGCGCCAAGGCCCAGTCGTGGGTCCGGCGGTACCTCGCCTCGGCGAGGCCACGCCTGTCCCGGGGCGGATCGAGTCCCGCGCTCTTCTTGAGTCGCCTGGGTCGGCCGTTGACGCGACAGGGTTTTTGGAAACGTATCCGGGCCTACGCGAGGGCGGCAGGGATCGACCGGCCGGTGTCCCCTCATACGCTCCGCCACTCGTTTGCCACCCACCTCCTCGAGCGCGGCGCCGATCTACGGGCTGTCCAGATGATGTTGGGGCACGCTGATATCTCCACCACACAAATCTACACCCATGTCTCCCGGGCACACCTGAAAGCCATCTACGATCGCTACCATCCTAGGGCTTAGTAGGGGCGCTGCTTGCTGCGCCCGGTGCGAGGTGCGAAGTGCGTAGGGGCGCTGCTTGCTCCGCCCGGTGCGAGGGGTACACGGAGCTCCCGCACTTCCGTGACCTTCATCCCTTGACAAGAAGGGTCCTTGAGGCGGGGTACAAGGCTGCCGCACCTCACCCCATCTATGCCGTTGGCGGCTATGTCCGGGACCTGCTCTTGGGCCTTGGCACGGTCGATATCGACCTTGTGGTCGAGGGCGACGCCATTGCCGTCGCACGACGTATTGGCGAATACCTCGATGCGGTGGTGACACCGCATCCCCGGTTCGGGACTGCTCGCCTGCGACTGGCCGAAAGGATGGTTTTTGATCTGGCCACCGCCAGGTCCGAGCGATACCCGGGGTCTGCCGCCCTTCCCGAGGTGCGCCCCGCCTCGCTCCTTGAAGATCTCGCTCGCCGGGACTTCAGCATCAATGCCATGGCAGCCCGTGTTGATCGCCATCGATTCGGCCCGCTGATCGATCCCCTCGGGGGGCTGGAAGACTTGCGGCGGGGGCAAATCCGGGTCTTGCATAATGGAAGTTTTGTCGACGATCCCACCCGGATCTTCCGGGCCGCCCGATTCGAAGCACGATACGGGTTTGCCATTGCCCGGGGCACGATGCGTCTGCTCAAGGCAGCTCTTGGGAGGCGAGTCATGAGGCATGTCGCCGGTTCGAGGATCTTCACCGAGCTGCTGCTGATTGCGAAGGAGCCGTCGGCCCCCCGCGTCATCAAGCGCTTGAGCGAGTTGGGCGTCTTTGCGGCCGTCCACCCGAAACTCGCCGAACTCCCGGCTGCCTTCGGCCTGCTCGAACGCGTGCGACGGGCTCTCACCCGGTCCCGTTCGTTGCCTCCGCTGCAATCGCCGTCCCCCGGAGAGGCGTACCTGCTCGGGATGCTCTATGGTCTGCATCCGAGGACGGCTGCTGCGGTCCTCAGGAGGCTGGATCCGCCACGACCGAAGGCAGCGAAGCTGACTGCCGACTTGATCGCCTGTCGAAAGACCGCGCGCCGGTTGGCTCGGGCAATTGATCTTCGCCAAAGCCGGATTGCACGGCTCCTCGATCCGCTGACCCCCGAGGCGAGGATCCTGCTCTTAGCCACACTTGGGAGAGGGTCGAGGCGGAGCGCGGTTTCCGACTACCTCACCGCCTCCTGGAAGGTGGTGCCGTCGCTCACAGGAGAAGATCTGCGGCGGTTAGGGTTCCGCCCCGGCCCGATGTACCGGGTGATCTTCGCGGCCCTTCGGTCGGCCAGGTTGGATGGACAGCTTCACACCAGACAGGATGAGATGTCCTTCGTCCTTCGGCGGTTCGCCGGCGCGTCCCTTCAGCATTGACAAGGATATGTCCCTCTGGTACGGTAACCTTGAGCGTTCAGCAATCAGCAATCAGCCCTCAGCCCAAAGCAGACTGCTGATCGCTGAAGGCTGATGGCTCCATGAAAATCGAGAGGCGACATGTTTGATCTGACCCGTTTTATCGTGAACCTGAGCGTAAGGCTGCCTGTCATCCTGGCAGCCTTGACGTTTCACGAGTACGCCCATGGTTGGGTTGCAAACAAGTTGGGCGATCCGACGGCTCGACTGGCAGGCCGTCTCACGTTCAATCCATTGGCGCACCTCGATCCGATCGGAACGCTGGCCCTGATCTTCTCGCCGGTGGGCTGGGCGAAGCCGGTTCCGGTGAATTTCAACAACCTTCGGCATCCGAGGCGCGACATGGTCTGGGTCGCCGCGGCGGGACCTGGCGCGAATCTGATACTCGCCGCCGTTTCAGCGTGGTCCCTCCGTCTGTTCGAAGGGGGAGGCGGAATCGGTGAGTCGTCCTGGCTGGCGGGACTGGCGACCCCGCTCTACCTCATGTTGCAAGTGAGCGTGGTGATCAACGTGGCCCTGGCCATCTTCAACCTGCTTCCGCTTCCGCCCCTCGATGGGGGCCGCATCATGGCTGGACTTTTGCCGCCTCGCCAGGCTGCCTCCTATGGCCGGCTGGAACGATACGGCTTTGTCATTCTGCTGGTCTTGATCTTCAGCGGGGTGGTGGACCGGCTGATCTGGCCGCCGATCGCGCTCGTCGCGGGTCTCTTGCTCGGGGCGTAGCCGGTGAAAGGAGCTGGGCAGTCCATGTCGAGAGGCCGCGTGCTGAGCGGGATGAGACCGACAGGCCGCCTTCACCTCGGCCACCTGTTCGGGGCGCTCGACAATTGGATCCGGTTACAGGAAGAATACGACTCCTACTTCTTCGTGGCCGACTGGCATGCCCTGACGACCGAGTATGCGGAGACGAAGGGTATCCGGGAGAATACGCGCGAGATGGTCCTGGACATGCTGGCCGCCGGGATCGACACCTCCAAGGCGCCCCTGTTTCTCCAGTCCAGGCTTCACGAGCATGCGGAGCTACACCTGCTGCTATCGATGATCACGCCGGTTCCGTGGCTGGAGCGGAATCCGACGTATAAAGACCAGCAGCAGGAGCTGACGACCAAGGATCTCAGCACCTACGGATTTCTGGGCTACCCGGTGCTGATGGCCTCCGACATTCTCATCTACAAGGCAAATTACGTCCCGGTCGGCATTGATCAGGTGCCCCACCTGGAGGTGACCCGCGAGATCGCCAGAAGATTCAACCATTTGTACGGTGAGGTCTTGGTTGTGCCCGAGGCGCTCCTGACAGAATTCCCCAAGGTCCCAGGCACCGATGGCCGAAAGATGAGCAAGAGTTACGGCAACGCCATCTACCTGGCCGACTCGCCCGAGCAGGTGACCGCGAAGGTCAAGCCGATGGTGACGGATCCCGCGCGGGTCCGCCGGAGCGACCCCGGCAACCCCGATGTCTGCCCGGTCTTTGACCTGCACAAGATCTTTACGCCCAAAGAGGAGCGGGATGCCATCATCGATCCGGGTTGCAGGACGGCGGGAATCGGCTGCCTGGACTGCAAGGGTGTTCTCCTCAAGCACATGCTTCCAGCGCTCCAGCCCATTTACGAGCGGCGCCGGGAGCTCGCGACTCGACCTGACATCGTTCAGGAGATTTTGGAGGACGGGTGTTTCAGGGCCAAGAAGGTTGCAGGTGAAACCCTGGCGGAGGCCAAGGAGGCGATGCAGATCTGACCCTCTTTCTCTTTGACCCACCCGGGGTGGTTGTGTTAGCGTCGCATTATGAAAAGCGTTCCAGGTTCCAGGTTCCGAGTTCCAAGTTAAGGATGCGATGAAGCTAATAGTTGACCTGGAACTTGGAACTCGGAACATGGAACTGCGAAGCCGAACTTGGAACATCTGAAGAGGTGTATGAATGATTGACGGCGTGATCCCAGAGGGATTGACGTTTGATGACGTCCTCCTCGTTCCCGCAAAGTCTGAAGTGCAGCCGCGAGACGTCGATGTGAGCACGCGCCTGACCAGGCGCGTGACCATCAACGTTCCAGTCCTCAGCGCCGCAATGGATACCGTCACCGAGGCCAAGATGGCCATCGCCCTGGCGCGCGAGGGAGGGATTGGCATCCTCCACCGGGCCTTCTCACCCGATCGGCAGGCGCTTGAGGTGGATAAGGTCAAAAAGTCCGAGAGCGGGATGATCGTGGACCCGATCACTGTCTCGCCGGATAAGAAACTGTCTGACGCCCTGGAGTTGATGCAGCGCTATCGCATCTCGGGGGTCCCGGTCACGCAGGACGGCAAACTGGTCGGCA
>JACPQX010000076.1 GCA_016190255.1 Candidatus Methylomirabilis oxygeniifera
ACCATCGGAACCTTGGGGATCTGTGCCCCGTGTTCGGCGGAGAAGCGAAGGTCCTGATTCTTGATCCGTCCCTCGGTGTAGACAATGAGCTGTCCTTTGTCCAGGAACAGGTCGCTCACCTGAACCGCCTGGTTGAGGAGGCCGCCCGGGTCGTTCCGGAGATCCAACACCAGTGCCGACATGCCGTTTTTCCCAAACTGCTCGATTGCCTTCAGAAGGTCTTTCCCGGTCCGCTCCTGGAACGAGCTGATTCGGATGTATGCGATCCCGTCGCCAAGATCCTTCGCCCTCACGCTCCTCACCTCGATGACCTCACGAACCAGGGTCAACTCGAAGGGGCCCGGGGATTCCTCCCGTAGGATGGTCAGGGTGACACTGGTGCCCTTCGGCCCCCTGAGCTTTTTCACCGCCTCCATGAGGGTCATGTCCTTCGTCGGGTTCCCGTCGATCTTTACGATTCGGTCGCCGGGATGGAGTCCGGCCCGGTCCGCGGGAGTCCCCTCGATCGGGGCAACCACCGTGAGCTGCCGGTCCTTGACCGTGATCTCGATCCCCAGGCCGCCGAAAGAGCCCTGGGTCTCGACCTGCATCTCCTTGAAGACATCGGGCGGCAGGAACGAGCTGTGTGGATCAAGCGTTTCCAGCATCCCCTTGATTCCACCGTACACCAGGTCGCGGGGCTTGGTCTCCTCCACATAATTGGCCTGAATCAGCGAAAGAACCTCAGTGAAGACCTTCAAGCGTTCGTAGCTGTCTTCGACCGCGGTGACCTCATGGCGGCCACCGCCACTGATAATGAGCAAGGTCATGGTGAAGCCCGTAACCATGGCCTTCCACCCTTTCCGAAAACGACCTAGAGACATCCTTCATCCCTCCATAGCAAAGGGTATAGGGTATTAGGGTGTAGCGTTTAGGGTGTAGGGCCCTCGTTCCAATCTGAACCCTAGACCCTCAACCCTATACCCTGCCTTCTTGCTCAACTGGGGGCAAGCCAGGTCAGGGGATCCTGGGGTCTGCCCCGATGTCGCACCTCGAAATAGAGCTGTGAGCCCGTCACCGAGCCGGTGTCGCCAACCAACCCGATCGACTGTCCCTTCACGACCCGATCTCCCAACTTGACGAGGATCTCTGCGGCATGCGCATAAACGGTGTAGTATCCCTCTCCGTGGTCAAGGACGATCAGTTGCCCATACCCTTTGAACCAGTCAGCGTACAGCACTGTTCCGCCGGAAACCGCGACGATCTTCTGTCCCAGGGGCGCATTGATCTCGATGCCACGGTTGAAGGTCACAGTCCTATGGCGCGGGTGCTCTTGGCGGCCGAACGAAGACCCCAACGTGCCGGGAGTAGGCCATGGCAGACGGCCCTTGAGTGCGGCAAACGCCCCCGTTCCTTCCGACGGCGCGGGTGCGGGTTCCGGACCGCGGGCCGGCCTTCTCGAAAGCCTCAACCGCTCCCCGGACTGTAGTCGGCCGATGAGCGTCTGGAGCTCGCGGGCAGCCGACTCCAGTTGGCGAATGGCAGCGAGGTGCGCCTTCTTCTGTTCCTGAACCTTGGCCAGCACCACTCGTCTGGCACGCTGTTCCCCCAGGATCTCTTCGCGTTTTGCCGTGACGGCCTTCTGGTTATTGACAAGCTCCGCCTTCCAACGCTCGAGCTCGACCTGTTGCATCTGAAGGGTTTCAAGCGCGGCCGTGTAGGTCGCCACCATCCGCTGATCCTGATTGGCGATCACGGCAAGGTATTTCACGCGGCGGCCTGCCGCTGTCAGATCGTCTGAGGAAAACAGGGCGCGGACATAGCCGAGCCGCCCATGCTTGTAAATGGCGCGCACGCGCCTCCGAAAGAGTTCCCGCATCCGATCGAGTTGTTTCTGCGTCAGCCCCGTCTCCTTCTGGAGGCTCCGAAGGCGTTCCGTGCTGCTTCGGAGCTTGGCGTGAAGCCCCTTCAGTTCCCGCCCTTTCTGCTGGAGCTGTTGATCGATCCGATCCAACTCCTCGAAAAGGGACTGCTCCTTCCGTGCCACCTGTGTGGCCTGTTGGCGCTGCCGGTCCAACTCCCGCCGGACCTGAATGAGCTGATCGCGCTTGTCGCGGAGGCGCCACGAGGCCTTTGGCTCTTTTTCGGCTGCCAGGCCAGGCGATTGGCCCAGGAGCAACCCCGTCGTAAAGGTCATCGTCATCCAGATCGTGCGACGCAAACGGGCCATTGTTCCGCTCATATGGCCGCCGACTACATCTTGAGGAAGCGGCTGACTGACAGCGAGCTCCCTATCGCGCCGATCAGCGCCCCGCCGCCCACCAGGGCCGCCATCATCGAGGGCTCCAAGAACCCCTGTTGCGCGGCTGTTGAGAACAGCGGGGAGGCCAGCTTGAAGGTCCCGGCGACATAGCGATATGCCACAAACAACACACCCAGGGCCAGCAGGGCGCCAAGGCTACCCTGCAACATCCCTTCAACCAGGAAGGGGGCGCGGATGTACGCCTTCGTGGCGCCGACAAGCCTCATGATTTCGATCTCCCCCGCCCTCGCATAGACGGCAAGTCGGATGGTGTTCGAAACGATCAGGACCGAGCCCAGCGTGAGGATGAGACCGATGATGATGCCGAGCGCCTTCATGATCTGCGCCGCATTGGAGATGCGCTCGATCCACTCCTGCCCATACTGAATGTCTTCCACCCCTTCGAGCCGGCTGAGGAACGCGCTGAGTCTTTTCAGGACGTCGGGGCTGTGATAGCCCTCGCGGATCTTGAGCTGGAACGACGCTGGGAGCGGGTCATCCCCCAGCCCCTCGAGGAGGCTCTCCTGGCCTTTCAGTTCCCGCCGGAAGTTCGCCAGAGCCTCTTGCTTGGAAGTGAAGGCGATGGACTTGACGGCGGCCTCATTCTGGATCCGTTTCTCGAGAATCTCCAACTGCGTTTGAGTAATCCTGTCCTCCAAAAAAACCGAGAGATGAAACTGCTCCCTCCACTTAGCGACAAGAGCGTTCAACTGCAGGACCATGAGGAGAAAGATGCCGATGATGAGGAATAGCATCCCGATGGTGGCGATCGAGGCCAGGCCGCCCCAGCCGGCGCGGATGAGGTTGATCAGGGCGTGCGCGAAGATATGCTTCAGCTTCTCACGCATGACCGATCGGCTCAGCGAGTGAAACGGTCATCACGGGGAGCCTGGCGTTTTTGGGCGCGGGGAGCAAGCCGGCGCCACCTACCGCACCTACGGCCATTCCTCGACGATTCGACCCTTCTTGAGGAAGACGGTTCGGCGGCCCGCCTCCTCCGCCAGCTTGAGATCGTGGGTGGCCACCAGGACGGTGGTCCCTCGCGAGTTGACCTCGAGAAGAAGCCGGGTGACGTCCACTGCCAATTCGAGATCCAGATTCCCTGTCGGTTCATCGGCCAGCAGAATGAGCGGGTCGTTCATCAGCGCCCTGGCGATCGCCACCCGTTGCTGTTCGCCGCCGGACAGCTTGTAGGGTGGCATCTTCCCCTTGTGAGAGAGTCCCACCAGCTTCAACAGTTGAGCGACCCTCCGTCTGCCCTCCGGACCCGGCAGGCCGACGACCCGGGCGACCAACGCCAGGTTGTCCTCAACGGTCCGGTCGCGAAGGAGCTTGAAATCCTGAAAAACGATCCCCAGCATTCGCCTCAGATGTGGGACCGCTCTTTGTTTCATGCGGACGAGATTGCGGCCATTGACCAGGATCTGACCCGAGGTGGGAAGCTCGTCGCGGAAGATCAGGCGGAGCAGCGTGCTTTTGCCGGCACCGCTGGAACCGGCCAGAAAGACAAACTCTCCTTTCTGAATGTGAAGACTGACATCGACCAGGGCTTCCAGATCTTTCCCATATGTCTTGTAGACATGGTACATCTGGATCATGGCGTGCCAGCCCTGGTTGACCTCCCTCTTCGTGTTCTCGTGCGGGCGCCAGCACCATAAGTCCGAAAAAACCCCGCATGGACATGCGGCCTAACATTAACCTCTTTCCAGCGCGATTGCAACTAGAAATCTCTGAGCGTCTTGGGCCAACAGATGCCAGAACGTCAATCCCGGCGGCAAGCATTGCGGCGCTGAAGCATCGGGGATCTTGGTGCGGCGGTTTATTCACGGCCCAAGGATCGCGTCGCTCCCTGAGGAAACCGCACCTCTTTCATGCCTAAGAATTCGCTTGCTCTCACGGGCGCCCTTCCATATGATGGCGCCGCCCGGAGTGGTCGTCGGAGTGTGGTCAATGACGTGGGAACCGCTGTTTGACCAGTTAGCCAGTGATAGAACGTCGGGGGCACAGGAGCTGACCCGCCTCGTCTCCCTGCTCCTGTCACGGCATCTCCGAGGGGAGACAACCGCGGAGGGATCCGCCGACCGCCTGCACGTGCTCACCCGTCGCATTCTTGATGCCCAACCGGCCATGGCGCCGATTATCACCCTTCTGAATCATCTCTGGTTGAAACTGGAGCAGATGGGTGGTCTGGCTGCCGGGCGTTCGGCCATCGCTGCGGAGCTGGAACAGATGAGCCTCGAGACCGAGTTGCGTCTGGATCGACTTGCAGAAGCCTGTTCGGATCGGCTACCCGAAGGCAGCGCGATCCTCGTCCATTCGTATAGCTCGACCGTACTTCGGGCGCTCCTGGCCGCGCACGAGGCGGGAAAAGGGATCCGCGTGCTCTGCTCGGAGGGAAGGCCGGCCCTGGAGGGAGTTCGCTTGGCCGAGGCCCTCGCCGCAGCCGCTGCCCCCGTTCAGCTTTGCGCCGATGCCGCCCTCCCCGGCCTTGTGGGGGAGGCCAACCTTGTGTTGGTTGGCGCGGATGCCGTCGTCGAGGCCGGGGCGATCAACAAGATCGGGACCTATCCACTCGCCCTTGCGGCCAAGGCGATGGGGCGACCGTTCTACATCGCCGCCTCGCTGAACAAACTGCTTCCGCCTTCGCTTGAGCCGCTTCTACGGATCCAGGACCGCCCGCCGGGCGAGATCTGGGAGGGACAATTTGAGAAGCTGAAGGTCTATAATCGGTATTTCGAGGTCACGCCCCTCAGCATGATCACCGGGGTCATCACGGAAGAAGGGCTTTGGTCGATACGAAGGCTGCGGCCGGCCTTGTTGAAAACGCCGGCCTCGGGAATGCTGGCTCGATTGGCTAAGGAGGCGGCGGCTGGGACTGGTCAATGAACTCAAGCTCTGGCTCTTCAGGAGACATCGGGGCCTTCCGCTAAGCGTCGCAGGGTGGCGAGATTGCGGCGATCGGCTAACACGAAGTCGTCATCCTTGGGAGTTTCGAGGATCATCGGGATCCCCTTGAGACGCGAGTCCGCGAGGAGGCAGCGAAACGCCTCGAGACCAATGTTGCCCTTGCCGATATGCTCGTGCCGATCCACGCGACACCCCAACTCCTTCTTGGAGTCGTTCAGATGAATGACCTTGAGATGCGGGATCCCCACGGCCGCATCGAACGCGCCGATGACATCGGCGTACCCGTCGGGGGTCCGGATGTCATAGCCTGCCGCAAAGATATGGCAGGTGTCCAGGCATACCCCCGTCCGCTCCGGGAGACCGATCTGGTCAAGCAGGACAGCGATCTGCTCAAAGTTGTGCCCCAGGCTGGTCCCCTGGCCTGCGGCGGTCTCGATGACCACCTGCACCCGGTAGCTTTTCGTCTGCTTCAGCAGTTCCCGGATACTGGTCGCCACCTGTCGCAGCCCGGTCTCCTCACCCGCGCCCATGTGGGCCCCGGGGTGGGTGACCAGATACTGGACGCCGAGCGCCTCGGCCCGCTCCAGCTCCTCAAGGAAGCCTGCCATCGACTTCCTATGTAGCCCGCTATCCGTCGAGGCCAGATTGATCAGGTACGAATCGTGCGCCACAACGGGGGCGATTCCGGTGACGAGGAGGTTTGCCCGGTAGCGCTCGATCTCGTCGGGCGGCAGCGGTCTTGCCCGCCACTGGTTGCTGCTTTTTGTGAAGAGCTGCATCGTCTGGCAGCCGACCTCTTTGCCGCGCAGCGGTGCCAGATCGACGCCCCCAGCGATCGACATGTGAGCGCCGAGCAGCAAGTCTGCCGCTGCTTGCTGCCGCTGTCGTCGTTTCATCGGTTGACGTTCCAAGGGAAATGGATCTTAATGAAGATGAAACCTCTCGGCAAGGAGCCTTCGGAAACGGGGCTGGTAGATCAGATCGAAGGCGAACTCCTTCCCGGGAAAGAGCCGCAGGGCGAACCGCCTCGTGGCGGCCACCATGCGGGAGGCCTCCTCCAGCGAGACATTGGTCTGGCTGATCGTGCTCGCTGTCAGACCGACCACGAGCTGAAGCTGTCTTAAGCGACGCTCCTCGTCCTCAAGCTCCTCAGAAGTCGCCATGGCATCGCCTCACATATCGCTCCCGCCATGATATCAGAGAGATCACCCGTTTCCAAGGGTTGCGTTGAATGCGAACCTTCATGAAGAAATACACGTGTAGGGACGGTCGAACCCTTAGGGAGAAGATCGTTGACTGCGAATACTGGGCTGCGTTAGCATAGACCATCTCGTCTCGGTTGGGAGATCCTGTGAGTCGCGCTGCGGAGGCGCAACAGGCGGCCGGCGGCCATACGCAGGATCCCTTTTTTCAGACATGACCAGGGGCGCTGAGTAGGACAGCGACCTACGTTGGAAGGCGAAGATGATAGCTGACGGTCAGCAGCAACAGAAGGTTGGCAATGAAGGACCGGACATCCCACGCTGGGCCCAGGACCTGAAGGAGCGAATCGACGCCCGAATGAGTGCTGTTTTCGTCCTGCACTTCAACGTCGCGGACGAGGTGCGTTTCGGCGATCAGTTTGTGTCAATCGAGACCTTCCTGGGACGATGGCTCGCGGGCGACGGTCGGATGATCGCGTACGACCGCTCGCACGGCCTCCGCTTTTCCGATCAGGACATAGAGGCGCTTTTTCGGAAGGTCACCGGCTTTACTCAGGAAGCCGAGGCGGCAACACGCCGCGCCCTCACGGCTCTGGGGCAAGTCGCCCCGCCAGAACGTGAGCTGCCGACCCATCCAACCAAGGTGCTCTCCCTTCTCGAGACAGCGATCCGCTCCGGCTGCTTCGGCGCCAGGGAGGGGCCTGCGCTCCTGGTCCTGGTCGGCTACGCCGAGACGCTCGTCCCCGATGCCGAACTGTCCTCCATGAGTGATGACGATCGAACCAATCTTGTGACCTTCCTCCGCTGGGCTGCTGATCCTGAGATCCTGCGCTCCGGCGTGGCGATCATTCTCACCGTGGGGAACCTGGCCGACTTGCACGCGCAACTCCGGGGTCCGGCCTCACGGGTGGAGACGATCGAGATCCCGCTTCCCACGCTCTCGGAGCGAGCGGAGTATATTCAACACCTCCAGGCCGCGAACGGATTCACCATGGAGATGTCTCCCGAGCAGCTCGCGCATGTCACGGCCGGCCTCTCTCGCCTGCACCTGAAGACCCTCTGCCGACGCGCGAGCGGGCGTGACGTGACCCTGACGTACTCCGAGGTCACCGAGCGCAAGCGGGAAATTCTGAAACGAGAGCTGCAGGGGATGATCGAGGTGGTGGAACCCACCTTGGGCCTGAACGTCATCGGCGGGATGGAGGCGGTGAAGGCCTACCTGCGCCGCGTGGTTCAGGCGATCAGGGACGGGGACCACAAGCTGGTGCCGCGAGGCATCACACTGTTGGGCCCGCCCGGCGTGGGGAAGACCGCCCTTGCCGAGGCGCTGGCCAAGGAGTGCGGTTTCAACTTCGTCAAGATCGTCAACCCGCGGGAGAAGTGGGTTGGGCAATCGGAGCGGAATTACTGGCGAATCCTGCAGGCGCTACGCTCGATGACGCCGGTCGTCGTGCTGGAGGACGAGGCGGACCAGAGCGAGCAGACGCGTGACGAATACAGCGGTGACTCGGGGGTGGGCAATCGAATCAGACAGATGCGATTCGCCTTCACCGGGGATCCGACGATCCAGGGACAAATCCTCTGGATCCGGATCAGTAACCGGCCGGACCGCCTAGACGCGGCCGAGAAGCGATCCGGCAGAAGCAGCGAGCGAATCCCACTGTTGATGCCGAACTCAGCCGACAAGTCCCGCATCTTTGAGGTCATGCCGGCGAAGCATGGTTTCCCCTGCGAGGTCACCGACTTCTCCGCTGCTGTCGAGCACTGCGAGCGGCGCCATCCGGGGCAGATCTCCGGGGCCGATATCGAGGAGATCACCTTCCGGGCCTATCGCCGGGCCCGATGGCGGGGGGCACAGGCGATCGCGCTCGATGATTACGTCTGGGCGATCGATGACTTCATCCCATTTCAGGATCGTGAGTCGATTGAGGCTCAGGAGCGGGCCGCCCTCGATCTCTGCTCCTCCCGGCAATTCCTGCCGGAGGGGCGGCGGGACCTCCTTGAAGCGCGGAAACCCCTCCCGGGCAGTGGAGCGGCGTGAGACATGCCCGATCCCGAGGAGACCATAGAGATCAAGGGAAGGTCCGTGCGCCTCTTCCGGTCGTCCCCGGATGGTGGCCCCACGATCGATCGGCAGATCAGCCTCCGTGATTTCCTCCTTGAGATCGTCGCCTTCGCGCCTCGACGGTTCCTGGAACAGATTCCCCTGCTGCCGCCCGGCGCCCGATGGGCGATCGTCCGGGGTCCCTCTCTGATCATCACCGTCGAGCAGCCGCCCCAGGTGCGACTGGTCAGTTGGAGTGAGAAGGCCGTGGACGAGCCGGGCAGCTACCGCCGCACCAGACTGGCCCTTCCCTACACCGTGTATCTGCTTCTGTTCCACCACGGCTCCTTTGAGGAGATGCGGCTCTTCTACCGAAACGCGCCGCTCGCCTCGGAGGAAGACGGCCTGTGCATGCCCAATCTGTGGAACATCTCGGCCAGCGAAAGCCCCTTGGCCAAGTGCCGGGTCTGCCTCCGCGGCCGGCCGGTTTTCGATGACCTGACCGTGGCCGGCCAAGCCCAGGCTGCCATCGAGTTCTTCTGGGGTGCCGGGTTCAACCTGGACATCGAAAGCAACTGCTTCCGCCGCGCCGCCACGCTGGACGGCCGCATCGCGACGCTCGAGACCTGGGAGAGGGCCACGGCAGGCGACCCCCTTTTCCCGCTTGGGATCCAATGGGAGGAGGCCGGGCTGAGCCTTCGCAAGGCAGGCGAGCACCTGCTGGATTGGCGGGGCGCCGCGCGCCCCCTCGAGGACGCGTCGGATCTTGCCGATCTCCTCTATCGATTGAAAGATCTCACCTGATGTTCCCGGTCTATTTGAAAGGGGGCCAGTTCGAGGAGCCGGACGAGTCGATTTACTATCTGGTGACGCGCGACGGCCTATTCCAGGTGAAGCGAAATCCCCTGTTCCACGCCAGGACGAGGGTCCGTGGGCTGAGCTGGCTCCTGCCGGAGCAGGAGGCCGCCCATTTGCAACTTCCGCCGATCCCCGCCTCCGTCCTGGCTGAGATCGTGGCCTTTTTCCTGGAGGTCTTCCAGGTGTATCGCGCGGAAGCGGTGGTTCTCCTGTATTTCAATCAAACAGAGGAGCGCTACGAACTGAAGATCCCGAAACAGCAGGTCGCGGGCGGGCACTGCCGCTACGAGATCGGCCCGACCCCGGCTGGATGGCTGCGGGTGGGAACGATTCACAGCCATGCCTCGGCCGATGCGTTTCATTCCGAGCTGGACGACGAGGACGAGCGGCATGACGATGGCCTGCACGTGACCATTGGCAATCTCGATGGTGAGGTGAGTGTGGCCTGCTCCCTTGTGGTGGACGGGCGTCGGTTCACCCTCAAGCCGTCCGAGGTATTCGACAGCGAGCTTTCACGCTCCACCGATGTGACACTTCCTAAGGGGTCGCTGCAGATCGTGGACCTCGAGACCGTCCCTCGTGATAGCGATGCCGAGGGGCGTCCATCGTCGGTCTGAGCGGATCGTGGCGCGATGCCGGGCAAGGTCGATATTACTCTGATCGGAATCGGCGGGATCGGCTGCGCTCTGGCGCCGTTCCTGGCCCGATACCTCCAAGCGGAGCGGCAGCTCACGAGGGAGGAGGTGCGCATCACCCTCGTGGACGGCGACGCCTTTGAGAGCAAAAACGCTGTCCGCCAGAGCTTCGAGACCCTCGGAAATAAGGCCAAGGTAAAAGCGTCTGAACTGGCCCGCAGCTTCCCGGACCTCTCTTTTCGCGCCGTCCCGGAGTTTGTCACAGCCGCGAACCTGCCCCACCTGATCAAAACGGGCAACCTGGTGTTTCTCGCGGTGGACAATCACGCGACCCGGCGCGCGGTGAGCCGCCGCTGCGAGGAGTTGTCCGAGGTGGTCCTGATCTCCGGCGGCAATGACTTCACCTATGGCAATGTCCAGATCTACGTCCGCCAGGATGGCCAGGACATCACCTTGCCCCTGACCCGCTTCCACCCGGAGATCGCCGACCCGAAAGACAGGTCGCCGGCGGAGATGTCGTGCGAGGAGCTGGCCCAGGAGGGCGCGCCGCAGCTCCTTTTCATGAACCTTGGCGTGGCCTGCGCAATGCTGAACGCCTTCTACGCGTGGCGCTCGGGGCAGCTACGCTATGGCGAGGTCTACCTGGACATCGTGGAGGGGCGAGCGCAACCCGTTGTCCGCGCCCCTCGTGACGGAGAAAACGACCGATGAGCGACGCTCAAGTGAAGGGAGTCACCAGAACAAAGGTGGCAGGCCAGCCCAAGACTCAGGATCAAGTGCGGGTCCTGTATGGCGTGCATTCGCTAGAGGCCAATCTCTCCGGCCGGACGGTGGCCGACGTCCGCCAGGCCCTGCGCCAGGCCCTCAATATCAGCCCGCAGGCGGTGGCCGTGGTGGACGGCCGCGAGGTGGAAGAAGGCGTCATCCTGTTGGCCGGGCAGCAACTGGAGTTCGTCAGGCTCGCCGGCGAAAAGGGATGAGCTAGATCCTCTCGGCCGCCGATCGTCCGGTCCTGCCGCAACACGCACTTCCCATTCTTGATCACCACTCGCTCCCGGTATAGGGGCCGGCTTCCGAAGCTCAATGCCTCACGGGGTTGTGAGGAAGTCATGATAGAGGCTTCACGATGCCACAGACGATGACCCTTGCTGACATCTTGCCGCGACTTACCCGAGAGGGGGAGCTGTATGAAAAGCTCCACGACCGGCGGCTGCGTTGCTATGCGTGCGGCCACCGCTGCGTGATTCCCGAGGGGCGGCCAGGGGTCTGCAAGGTCCGATTCAATAAGGGTGGCGTCCTGTACGTCCCTGCCGGGTATGTCGGCGTCCTGCAATGTGACCCGGTGGAAAAGAAGCCGTTCTTCCATGCTCTCCCGGGATCACTGGCTCTCAGCTTCGGCATGCTCGGATGCGATTATAAATGTTCTTACTGCCAGAATTGGCTCACCTCGCAGGTGCTGAGAGATCCCAAGGCGGTGAGTCCGCCTGAAT
>JACPQX010000075.1 GCA_016190255.1 Candidatus Methylomirabilis oxygeniifera
AAGCTTGGCCTTAATATCGAGCAAGGCCTCTGTGATCGGGGCATTAGGAAATCGCGGCCAGTCAGCCATCATTACACCTTACTTACAAAAAATGTCCGTGGCCCGGTGCCCTCTGTCTCATATCCATAGGTGGTCTTCGACCCTATTTTGAAAAGGCACGGATCTAGAATTTCGATGGGATAGGAGCCGGGCCGGCTTTCGCCCGAGGCAATGAAAGGCACCCTACCAACTATGAGCGGTCGGCAGAGCCAGTGTCTATCGTAGGACTTGGACAATCATAACCTGGAGGGCTGACACGTCAAAGTGAAAAGCTGCGCTCAATGCGCTCGACCGGTTGGCGCCTCGACAAACACTTCCGGGTGAACGACCCGCGCCAGCCGCTCCAGGCCCTCGACGAGGCGGGGTCCGGGGCGGCCGAAGAGATCCTCGGGGAAGCAATGAATCCGACCCTGCTTCACCGCCCGCAGCCGCTCCCAGCCGGGCCTCTCGCGAACCTTCGACACGTTCATCTTTTTTTGAAGTGTCCCACACCAACAGAGCATCACGAAGTCAGGGTCGTGCTCGACTACCTCCGATTCCTGAGCCACAAAACTGGTGGCCTCCACATCCTTGAAGAGGAGATCGGCTCCGGCCAGCTCGCTGATCTGGACGATCCAACTCCACCGGCCGGGGCTGATCAGCGGCTTCGGCCACCACTCCCAATAGAGTGTCGGACGGCCGACCGCCTCGCACGCCCGCGCCAGGACGGCCTTGATTCGAGCCTGAAGATCCGCGATGAGGCGCTGACCGGTCTCGGAAACCCCGGTCGCCGCGCCGATCGTTTCGATATCCTTGAAGACATCATCGAGGCTTTTCGGCTCGAGGACGACAAACGGCACGCCCAGCCGTTCGAGATCCGGCAGGTTCCGCTCCATCCCCGGGACACTGAGAGAGGCCAAGACTAGATCCGGCTCGAGGGCGGCGACCTTGGCTATGTCGATCTTCAGGTCCGGTCCGACCCTTGGAAGGGCCTTGACCTCCAGGGGAAAGTCAGACCAATCGTCCACGCCGACGACCCGCTCGCCGAGTCCAAGCGCGAACAGGATCTCTGTGTTGCTGCAGGTGAGCGAGACGATCCGCTGCGGCACAGTACAGCTCATATTAATACAAACTCGTTAAGTGAGGTGTCATGCTGAGCCCTTCGGCCCCTGTCATTCTGAGCCCTTCGGCCCTGAGCGGACCTCAAGGGCTGGCTCCGCGAAGGGGAAGAATCTCGGTCTCGGAAGAGGCAGACCCTTCGCTGCCCCTTCGCTTTGCTCAGGGCATGGCTCAGGGTGACAAGTCGTGGAAGACTTGCCCCACGGTGAGAGGGACCTTCTAAGCAAGGACGGTGTAACAGGATTTAGCGCGTTTGCACTAGGCAAGCGAGCGACCCCCATCCACAACGACCACTTGCCCGGTGATGAAATCCGGCCCCTCCACAAGGAAGAGGACCGTCTGCGCCACGTCGGACGGATCGCCGATCCGTTTGAGGGGGGTGGCGCGCACGATCGCCTCTCGCTCCTTCTCGCCGTATTCCTCCGGGAGAAGGACAGAGCCGGGCGCTACTGCGTTCACCTGAACCTCGGGCGCCAGCGCCTTGGCAAGACCTTGGGTCAGCGTGATCAGCGCGCCTTTTGAGACACAATATGGGAGAAACTCGGCCCACGGTCTCATCCCGGCGATGTCAGCGACGTTGACGATCTTCCCTTCCCCTCGCCGCTTCATCAACAGGCCAAGGCGCCTGGCCAACAGGAACGGCCCTGTCAGATTCACGCGGAGAAACTGCTCCCACTCCTCCCCTGTGAGCTTCTCCAGTGGCGTCCGGTAGAAGAGCGCGGCGCTGTTCACCAAAACGTCGATCGTTCCGAACGCCTGGACCGCCCCATCGGCCAGCGCCTCAACTTGCTCCGGCCGGGCCAGATCGGCATGGATCGTCACCGCCCGCCGGCCGAGACGCTCCACCGCCTCGGCTGTAACACGAGCCTCGGATGCGCTGCTTCTATAATGGAGGACGACATCCGCGCCACGGCCGGCAAGCGCCAGAGCGATCGCCCGACCCACGCGCTTGGCCGCGCCGGTGACCAGCGCCGCCCGGCCGCTCAGCTCCATCCCGCCCTCCCTCAGTTGACGCCGGACTCAGCCCGCAAGACCTTCACCGCAGCGAGCATATTCACCAGCTTCCCCCGCGCCTCCTCGACCGTCCTGGTCTTCAACCCGCAGTCCGGGTCGATCCAGATCAACTCCTTGGGCAGAAGCTTCAAACCCTTCTCGATCCTGGCCCTGACCGTCTCGGGCGCCTCCACCTCGTGCGAGTGGACGTCGAGGACCCCGAGCGAGAGGTCTTTGGTGAACGGATCCCGCCGGAACATCTCCATCAGGTTGAGCGTGCTATGGGAGATCGCCAAATCGAGATTGTCCACCGGCAGCTTCAGCATCTGGGAATAGATCGCATCGAAGGCGCCGTAGCAGGCATGGATGATGAAGTAGGCCGGCAGACCGTCGGTCACGAGATGCATCGCCTCGATGGCGAACGGGAGCTCTTCCGGCCGGACCGAGAGGGCCGGCTCGTCGATCTGAATGATCTTCGCCCCCGCCTCCACTAACACCTCGACCTCCCGCCGGATCGCGCGGGCCAAGGCCAGACAGGCCGACCGCCGGTCCGGATAGTATTCATTGAACGACCAATCCATGACCGTGTAGGGCCCCGTCAGCATCCCCTTGACCGGCCGCTTCGTCAGGCCCTGGGCATAGCGCCACCACCCGATCGTCATCGGGCCGGGCCACTGTACTTCGCCCACGATGATCGGTTTGTGATAGTACCGGTTGCCGTAGGAGCGGACGAGGCCGCTCTGTTCAAAGCCCGGCATCAGCTCGGAGAAATAGGCCACCATGTCGCCGCGATACATCTCGCCATCCACCAGCACGTCCAGGCCGATCTCCTCCTGGGTCTTGATCCAGAACGCGGTGGCGCGGCGCTCCAACTCTTCCAGTTCCTTCCGCTCGATCTTCGCCTTGGCGAATTTCGCCCGCGCTTCCACCAGGTAATCCGGTTTGGGGAAACTCCCGACCGTGCTGGTGGGAAAGGTCGGCAGGTCGATCCCCAGGCCCTTCAGCTTCGCTCGGCTCATCCTATCCCCTCCCTGCAAGTTCGGCTCTGACGGCCGCCATCCGCTTCAGCTTGAGTTGGGCCTTGTCTCTGGGCAGGTATTCCAGACCGCATGAGGAGGTCAGGTACGAAGGGGAGCCCTTGACCTTCGGCAGGGCTCTCTGCAGGATAAGCAGGATCTCCTCCGTCCGATCCATCCTGGTGTTCCGGCCATCGATCAGTCCAAAGGCGATGGCTTTGTCGGAACCACGCCGTGCGATGAGATCGGCGAGGTCGCGGCTGTAGGTGAAATCGAACCCCAACGCATCGACCGGGAACGCCTGCAAGCTCTCATAGAGCGGCGCGGCATCGCCAAAGTAGGTGGCGAGAAGCAATCGAGCTCGACCCTTCCGGCTTGCGATCCTGCTGAGCGCCGCCTTCACCAACCCCGCGTCTCCCGGGTGCTGAAGGATCGACGGCTCATCGATCTGGATCAAAGTTGCCCCGGCGGCCGCCAGCGCCTCCACCTCCTTCGTGAGGGCGTCGGTGTAGGCGGCGACGATCTCCGGGAGATCACGATAGCGCGAGCTTTCCAATATCGAGAATCGTGCCAGCGTGTACGGCCCGGTCACCACCACCTTGACCGGCTTGGGCGAGACCGCCTGAGCGGATCGGTACTCCTCGACCAGGACCGGCCCCTTCCACAGGACCTGATCTGCCACCACCGGCTGGCGGATGTAGAAGTTCGTGTCGAAGAATCGGAGCAGCCCGTTGATCTTGATCCCGTCGAGCCGTCCGGCGAAATGAGAGATCGGATCGTACCAACGGATCTGCCCGTCGGTCACCAGATCGAGCCCGGCCTCGGCCTGCTCCTGGACGATCTCCTGAATCATCGACGTCTGGATCGCGTCAAACTCCTTCGAGGTGATCTCCCCGCGCTCGTGCTGGGCGTAGGCGCGTCGCAGCCGCTGCTGGCCCGGACTGTCACCTATGCGGGGGTAGCTACCATGATTCGCAAGCAACAATTCCATGTGTCCCTCCGAGATAGTTGATACAGATGATCTGCGTGTGGTTGGTTAGCCGAACACCCGGGGCATAGCTAGCCTATTCTTCCATCGCCCGCTTCAAGGACGATCTCGTTCCGAAAAATGTGAACTGGAGCTTTTCCAAAGAAGATCGACTCCAGCCGTTGCGATGCTTCCACCTCCTTCGGAAGTATCCGTGCGAGCAACTCATGGACCCGCGCCTCCTTATACGAGGCTGCTGCCACGCAAAAATCGAGTGCCTCATTATGCGTAAAAACGCGACCTGGAATCGCTCTTTCATTCGCAACGATAATCCCGTAGCGGAGATATGGGTAAACCTGCTTGTGCTTCCGGGCCTTTGCACTGTAGGTCAAAACGTCATGCGTGGTAATGCCGGGCTTGAACTCGATCACAACGCGGGGAATCTTGACATCGGGAGATACCTTTTCAAACACACAGAGGTCTGTTTGGAACGCTGACTGACCTCTCGAAGGCTCCCTTAGCTTGTCCGTCGAATCTACTTCTAGACGGTTGTTCATAGTGATCTGATATAGCAGGTTGGCTCCCCGCTCGACCAGAAGGGGCGGCTTCAGAATCTCTTTCGCCGCCTCCATTGCCTGACCAACAAACTCGTCCTCTCTCACCATTGTGCCCTTTTTACCGTGAGAGCTCGGCACGCCCGCATGTTCGACTGAAGCTTCTCGGCCTTGCGCGTGCAAAGCACTCGAGTGAACCGAATGAACCGTAAGGGTCACCTATCAGACGCGCTACATCTCGTTATGGGGCGTGGGCCACGGGGACCTGTTCAGTGCGGTCGGGAGGGATCAGACCCGTGGCGACCGCCTGGACCCGCTTCAGCGTGTCTGCCGAGTAGTAACGATTACCGCACTTGTCACAGACGCCGATCACTACATCCTCAAGGATCACAAAACCTGCCTTGTGCTTAAAGGCTTCACGCTCTACTCGCTTTTCTCGAACCGTTCCCTCGCAATACTCACACCGATATCCAAACTGAGTCGTCATATCTATGGCTCCGTTACCCTGTAAACCGTAATGATGAGATACCGGCCGGTCTCAGTGAAACGCCCAACTGTACCCACAGGCGTGATTCCATCGGCTCCGATCCCATGAACAGTATGCCGTGCCCCTCGAGGGTCGTCCCCCGCTGTCTTGATGAGCCGCCCGTTACCTATTGAGGTTTCAACATCGATGAGATCAACTTCATCTTCCGCCATCTCCTCAATTGCATGGAGCGTCACATCATATGCCGCATTTCTGATCGCCGCCTGAATCCTCTCGAAAATGCGCCGCGGCATCTACCCACTTTAACCTTGGGCCTTCGTCAAGGAGGGTACAACAGCGGGACGCCGAACCACGGGCATCCCTTTGATCGCCAGGGCGATGGCCCGCAGCATCGCCGGATCCACTCCGCAGCAGCCGCCCATCAACGCCGCACCTGCTTCGACAAACCGCCGTGCATATTCCGCTGCTTCATCGGCTGAAGGGGGAGGCGCAGGAGGGACTCCCGCACTCGGCTTCATCGCCAATGGCAGGGTAGTCGCCTTCGCCATCTCCTCGCAGATCGGGAGGAGCGACGCAAAGCCAAACGAGCAGTTGGCGCCGACGATATCCACGCCCATCGCTTCGAGGGCGCGGGCGGCCGCTGCCGGTCCCTCGCCGCTCCGCAAGACCCCGTCTCTGGTGAAGGTCAGCGACGCGAGAACTGGCAAGTCAGGAGCCACCGATCGCGCTGCTGTGACAGTCACCTTCATCTCTTCCAGGTCCGAGATCGTCTCGATGACCAGAAGATCGACTCCGGCGGAGGCCAGGGCCTGGATCTGCTCGGCGTATAACGAGATGACCTCTGGCCGTGATAGCTGGCGGAATGTCGCGCCAACCGGCCCGCACGGCCCGATATCCCCGGCCACGATCGCCTTGCCCTTCGCGACGGCTCGCGCCAGGCCGACCGCTGCCCGGTTCAGATCGATCACACGATCGCCCCACCCATATCGGTCAAGGCGAAGCCGGCTCGCACCAAAGGTGTTCGTGAAAATGATGTCAGCGCCCGCCTCGACGAACGCCTCGTGGACCAGCCGAACCTCCTCAGGTTGCTCTACCGACCAGAGGTCTGGGGGGTGGCCTCGCGGAAGCCCTCTGGCTTGAAGCGAGATCCCCATCCCCCCATCCAGGATCAAGACCCTGCCGGAGAGCCGATCGACAAGAGTAGCACGAACACGCCTTCGGCTCATCGGACCCTGAAGAGGCTAACGCCGGCCTCCTCCTCCCGCGTCACTACCCCTTCCCGCTCCAACTTGATCAGATGCGAGAGGACCGATTGCTGAGCGAGGCCATGGGCAGCCTGCGGGACATCGGCATAGATCCGTTTCACCATCGTTGGAACGTCGCGCACCCCTTGTCTCAAGAGGGCCAGGATCTGCTCCTCTCGCCTCTCACGGTGACGAATATAGGCCAGGACATACTCCCGCGGGCGGTCGATGACGGGGCCGTGACCGGGATAGATCTCTCGGATGTCCAGTTCGAGCAGTCGCCGCAGCGACGCCAGATATGCGGCCATGTCGCCACCGTCCACCGGAATCACGGTGGTGCCGGTCCCGAGGATGAGATCCCCCGAGAAAAGGACTCGGTCGTCTTCGAGGTAATAGCACAGGTGATCGTTGGCGTGGCCCGGCGTGAAGATGGCCCGAATGGCTAAGCCATTCGCCATCACCTTCTCCCCATCCCGAAGCGGCTCGAATGCTCGCAACGGCTCCGCAGCGGGCCGCGACATCTTCCGTACCCTGGCCTCGGGAAAGATTCGCCGTATCTGATCTACGCCACCCACATGGTCCCGATGGCCATGGGTGACCAGCACGGCCTCTAGGCGATTTAGCCCGCATTCCGCAAGGGCCGACCGGAAAGCCGTCTCATACGCCGGCACACCAGCCCCCGTGTCGATCAGGATCGGGACATCCCCGGCAAGCAGATAGGTGTTGGTGCCCGGCCCGGTCGTTAATCCGGGGTTGCATCCCAGAATCCGCACGATCTTCTTAGTGGCAGATCCGATCACGCTTCCCTCGCCCCCTCGATCTCAAGCCTCAGGTACCAGACCAGGCTCTCCCCATGAACCGAAACACGATCGGACACCCATAAGCATTCTGCGGGCTCGTCCGGCATACTTCGCGCCGTGCGAACGTATGATACTGTTCGGATCGGCGACTGCCAAGCATTTTCTCCGATCCTCAGCACTTGAAGAACGACATCGATTCTGCCCAGACGCAGACCCCCGGCCACCAGAACCTCGCCGAGGCTTGAAAGAGGTAGCGTTCGACGCCGAAAATGGATATGCTGGCTGTGTAATTGTGCCTTGTTGAGCAACATGCCCCGAAAAAGTCTGCTTCTGTAATGGCCGCCGGGCGTAAGTCCGGGAGCCGGAACCCAGCCCGTGTCCGGCCGGAGGGACAGATGAAAATCGACACCGTTGTGCGATCGATCGGCGGCCTGCAACAAGAGATCGTCATCGGCCCGCACCGTTTGGTGGCCGACGAGCCGCCGGAGAATGGAGGGCAGGATGCCGGGCCAAGTCCGTTCGGCCTGCTCACGGCCGCCTTGGGCGCCTGAACGGCCATCACACTGCGCATGTATGCGCAGCGGAAAGGATGGCCACTGAAGGAGGTCAATGTGAAGGTCCGCTACGAGCCCGGACCTTCGGGACTTCCCGGCAGCGAAGGGCATCGGATCGTGCAGTCCGTCACATTGATCGGTGACCTGACCGGCGAACAGCGCAGCCGATTGGAAAGCGCCATCGAGCGATGCCCGACTCACAGAACGCTGTCAGCCGGGGTTCCGATCGTCGCCGCGTAACGATCAGGAGTCTCTCCTGAAATCAGAAGGGCCCCCTGGCTTGATGCCGGGGGGCCCTGTCTTATCGAGCCATTGCGATCTGTCGTGCCTTAACCCACCTTAGCCAGGGCTGTGCCACACTTCTCGCAGACCCGCATCATCCGGCCTCGTGGGTTGAAGACCATGCTCCAGACCATGTCGCCGCCGCAGGTGCAATGACCGGCCTTCTTGGCCGTCACTGCCTTGTTGCGGCTGGCGAGCTTTGCGCCCTTCGTCTCCTCCGCCATCTCAGTTTTTCCCTCCTTTCACGTTGGAATGTTCGAACTGTACCTTGCCTCGACCCACGCGAACTGCGGCCAGCGCACATGTATATTCCCGGCGCCTTGCGGGCGCACACGTACGCTCAGCATGGCATATGGGAATGGAATCGTGGTTATTCGCCGGTACCGAAGGAAAAGCCTGGCGGGCTAACAGCTTCGGTGGGCCGTGGTTTTCCGAAGGCGTATTGTAAGGGTTACGAATCCAATGTCAAGATAAATCTTTGCCAGGAGATTTTCTGCATCCTTTTTTCCGAAACGACAACTATCAATTCCTC
The DNA here is from genome assembly GCA_016190255.1 of Candidatus Methylomirabilis oxygeniifera. Taxonomy (GTDB): domain Bacteria; phylum Methylomirabilota; class Methylomirabilia; order Methylomirabilales; family Methylomirabilaceae; genus Methylomirabilis; species Methylomirabilis oxyfera_C. Next base: position 8,567 of record JACPQX010000075.1, read on the forward strand.
GTGCCGAACGGAAGGCTCGATGTAGGCTGAGCTGCGGCGTGGCGCTACTCTTCAGTCGCGTCGGTGCCCCTGATCGAGAAAGCTACAGCGGTCACGTCGCGGAGCGTCCCGAGCCGCTTGAGCTCCGGCCGCTCGTAGGGGGCTTTTGGCTTCGGGTCAGCGATCTCAGGTCGTTTCTCTTGAGGATTCATCTGGTCAACCTTGCTTCTAAGAGCCGGGGAACGGGAAGCGGATTACTCCGTGTCCGTCCCCGGCGACGTGTTTGCGGTGATATCGCGAAGCGTCCCGAGCCGCTTGAGCTCCGGCCGCTCGTAGGGGGCTCTTGGCTTTGGATCGACGATTTCGGCCCGTTTGTCTCGTGGCTTCATGCGATCGTACCTTCCTTCCAAGAACAGGTTATTGCACATCAGGGAAGTGAGTGGACATCGGATTGCAGTCTATGAACCGAAGGTATTCCTGTCAAGCGATTTCTCGGCCCCCAACTGGTTTCCACGCCTTATCAGCGCAGTTGCTTGGCAAGGTCGGCGAGGCGCCGGCAGAGACCCACCACCGGCTCCTGGGCGAAGGCACAGAAGACAGCGATGAGGCGGTCTCGTTCCTCGGAGTGGAGAACCAGATCACGAACGAAGTCAAAGGAATCGTCACAGACCTTGACGCTGCCCTCCGAGAGGCCGGCTTGCACGGCAGCGGCGGCAAGGATGGACGGGATCTCTCCAGGCATACGGGATCGGCGGTATCTGGGCCGCGGCTCCCGTATCATGATTTCGTCACAGACCGACGATGCGATCCACGCGAGATCTCGCATATAGGCGTTTGAATGGGTACCAATTCCCGTGATCACCCCGATGATCCGCCCCACAGGGAACGGTTGGCGATCCTGGAGGCGGGCTAGGATCTCGGCATCCCGCCGGTAGCTATCCTTGTTGCTCCCCGCCAGGAGCACGACCCTCCCGCCCGGCAGATCGAACAGGTTGAAGTGTCCTGGATTATCCTCCGGGACCGCCCCGAACGACATGAGGCTCCGCAGGAGCGACTCCTGCGAAACCGGAAGGAGCTCCCCGATCGCTTCGGTGGCAGCGATCGCCGCCAGCAGGTTATAGGCGTTATACGTAAGCATGTCATCAAGGAGCAGGGGTGCCCCAGAGACCTCGGCAAGCGTTTCGGAGCGACCTTCCACCTCCTTCACGACCGGGCCTGCCGTATATCGATACAGGACCGCCCCGAGACCGGCGGCAGCAGCGACACAGTTTTGGGCAATGCTCGTATAGACGACTTTGGCTCTCCGAGGCGGGGTCGCCGAAGCCAGAAGCGGGTCGTCCGCGTTTAGGATGATGGTCCCGCCGCGACGAAGCTTCGACGCCAGCCTCCACTTCAGCGCGAACATCTCCTCCAGTGTTTCGATTCCGAGTTCTCCGAGATGGCCATCGGTGATATTGGTGAAGATTGCAACATCACACCGAGGGAATCCAAAACCATAGCGTTGGATTCCACCGTGAGCGGTTTCTAGCACGAGCACGTCCGTGCCCCCTGCCCGATAGGCCAGCAACGGGCCATCCGCGCCGCCGTAGGACCCTCTGAGGACGCAGTGATCATTGACGTAGATTCCACCGCTGCACGCCGTTCCGACCCGATAGCCGGCATCCTTGAAGACCCTGGAAATCAGCCGGGTGGTCGTGGTCTTTCCCTTCGTGCCGGTGATGGCGACGATCGGGCCCTTGAACCCGGCAAGGGCCCAGCGCGATCGGGCGGTGCGAGCCAACCATCTGAGCTCGTTGATGGTGTCGCGAAGCTTCTGGAGCTTTCGCGGTGACCTGGCGAAGGTTCGGAGCCGCCTGAACAGTGAGGTAGTGAGAATACCCAACCGGGCTCTCCTTGAAGTCTCAGATGCGAAATAGGCGGCGGGCGTTTTCAGTGGTGAGGAGACCCAGCGCGTCCAGGGACATTCGCAACAGTCCCGCGACCTCGTGGGCGGTCTTCAGGAGATGGGCCGGCTCGTTTCGCTGACCGCGGAACGCCTGGGGCGGCAGGTAGGGGCAGTCGGTCTCCAGGACGAGGCGATCCGGTCTCGCCCTCCGCACGACCTCGCGAAGGGCCTCGTTCTTGGGATAGGTCACCGGACCGGCGATCGAGATGTAGTAGCCTCGATCCCACGCCTCCTCCGCCATGGCCAGGTCGCCGGAGAAGCAGTGCAGGACGACGACCTCGGCCTGCTCGTCCTTCAGGACCTGCATGGTCTCCTGGTGAGCCTCACGATCGTGAACGATGAGCGGCAACCCCCACTCCTTGGCGAGATAGATCTGGCGGCGAAATGCCTGGACCTGTGCTGGACGTGGTGAACGGTCGCGATAGAAGTCGAGGCCGGCCTCTCCGATGGCGACCACCTTCGGGCTCTTCGCCAGCTCTCGAAGGACCTCCTCAGTCGCGTCGTCGTAGTGCCTGGCGTCATGCGGATGGATCCCGATGCTGGCGTAGACCTGCGAATAGCGCTGTGCCGCATCCACCGCCCGTTGGCTGGCCTCGAGATGGTACCCGACCGTCACCATCAACTCGATCCCCGCAGACTTGGCTCGCGCCAGAACCTCGCCCCGGTCGGCGTCAAACTCGGTCATTTGGATGTGGGCGTGCGTATCGATCAGCACCAATGCGCCTCAATCATGTATCGGTAACATGGATGCGCACAGTTGCCGGGCCAAGGAACCAGCATAGCAAGGCGCGGCCTCCGGGGCCGACCGAGGCGTACATTTCCAGGTACGTCGCAGGGAGCGCCCGGGGGCCAGCAACGTCGCTAGGCGAAGTTAATTGGACCGGCATTAGCGGATCTTCGAGCCAGGCGGGATTGGTTGTTCAGGCATGAGCAACACGATCTTTCCCTCGTCATCCTCGGCAGCGAGCACCATCCCCTGGGATTGGACGCCCATCAAGGTGGTCGGCTTCAGGTTGGCCACCAGGATCACCTGCTTCCCGGGCCAGGATTCAGGAGGGTACTGTTCTCGAAGGCCGGCCACTATGATTCGCTCCTCGTCTTTTAAACGGACCCGCAGGCGGACGAGCTTTTTCGAGCCCGGGACCGCCTCGGCCTCGACCACCTCGGCGACACGGAGGTCAAGTCGCCTGAATTCCTCGATCGTGATCTGATCGGTCGACGCCTCAACTACCTCAGACGACTTCCTCGCCTTTTGTGGCCGGGTGGGCTTGGCTGTCTCGACGCGAGGGAAAAGAGCACGAAGTCCCACTATAGGCGTCTGACACAACAGCTCACGCAGCCCCCCCGGGATCGATGTGGGCGCTGCGACAATGCCGAGACCTTGAAGCATCCGGTCCGCTGTCTCAGGCATGAACGGTAACAGCAACACCGCGATCCTTCGGAGTGTCTCGGCTGCTGTGAAAAGAACGGCTTTCGTTCGAGGATTCCCCGGCTCCTGCTTCCATGGCTCATTGGTCACCAGATACTTGTTCGTGGCCGAAACCAGATTCCAGATGGCGCCCAGCGCCTCGCTGAACGCGAAGCGCTCCATCGCAACCATGATCTCTGTGAGGGCGGCGCCGGTCGCGTCGGAAAACGTCTCCGAATACGTCGAGCCGGCAATGTTCCCGCCATAGTATTGTTCGACAAGTTTCAGCACACGGCTGAAGAGGTTTCCGAGGTCGTTCGCCAGGTCTGCATTCAGTCGCGCCACGAGCGCGTCTTCGCTGAAGGTTGCGTCCAGGCCGAAGGTCATCTCGCGAAGCAGGAAGTAGCGGAAGACATCGACGCCGTATGTGTCGGCCAGGTCGAGGGGGCGCACGACCCTGCCCAGGCTCTTCGACATCTTGGCCTCTTCGATCTTCCAATAGCCGTGGACGTTCAGGTGCCGGTAGGGCTCGATACCGGCCGCCTTCAGCATGGTCGGCCAATAGATGGCGTGGGGTTTGAGGATGTCTTTGGCGATCAGATGCTGGGCGGCTGGCCAGAAGCGCCGGAAATCCTTTCCTTTAGGCCAATCGAGAGCGCTGATATAATTAATGAGGGCATCGAACCAGACATAGGTGACAAAGCGTTCGTCGAAGGGGATCGGGATGCCCCACTCAAGGCGGGCGCGAGGCCGGGAGATGCAAAGGTCCTCCAACGGATCCTTCAGGAAGGACAACACCTCGTTCTTATAACGTTCTGGCCTGATGAAATCGGGGTGGTCGTTGATATACCCGATGAGCCAATCCTGGTACTTCCCCATCCGGAAGAAATAATTTTCTTCCTTGATAAAGGTGGGGGCCGTCTGGTGGTCCGGGCACTTCCCGTCCTGCAGCTCTTTCTCGGTGTAGAACCGCTCGCAGCCGAAGCAGTACTGTCCCCCGTACTCTCCGAAGTAGATATCGCCGGAGTCGTAGATCTGCTGCAAAAAACGTTGGACCGTCCGTTTGTGATGCTCACTGGTCGTGCGAATGAACTGGTTCGGCGTCAGACCGAGCTGCTCCCACGTATCCCGGAAGATGCCGCTGATCCGATCGGCATACGCCTGGGGACTTTCGCCGGCCTTTGCGGCCGCCTGCGCGACCTTATCGCCGTGCTCGTCCGTCCCGGTGAGAAAATAGACCCGCTCCGACCCCAGCCGAAGCCGCTGGAAGCGGGCCATTGTGTCGGCCAGAATGGTGGTGTAGGCGTGTCCGAGATGCGGGGTGGCGTTGACGTAGTAGATCGGGGTGGTAAGGTAGTAGGTCTCGTCAGTCATTCGTCGTCGTGGTCTTTCGCCTCGGGGACCCCGCAGCCGCCACTGCTGCAGCCTCCCCCGCCGCCGCAACCCTTCCGGGGCGAGTCGTCGTCCAGAGGGGGGCCGATGTGGACCAGGTCCGCCGCCTTCACCTTGACCTGGCGCCCCTCTTCCAGTTGGATCAGGACCGATTCGGCCAGGATGTCGTGGGCCTTCACGATGCCCAATCCCTCACGCGCTTCCACGAGGGACCCAACCTTCGGCAGGTTACGTTTCAGCTCTTCATACATCGAGTGTTCATAGCGGAGGCAACACTTCAGTCGACCGCACATCCCGGCCAATTTGCTCGGGCTAAGGGAGAGGCTCTGATCCTTGGCCATCCGGACCGAGATCGGCTCGTACTCCTTCAGGAAGGTCTTGCAGCACAGTTGTCGGCCGCACGGGCCGACGTTGCCCAGTTTGCTGGCTACGTCCCTGGCGCCGATCTGCCGCATCTCGATTCTGGTATGGAACTGCTGGGCTAGGTCCTTCACCAGATTCCGGAAATCGACCCGTTCCTCGGCGTGGAAGTAGAACGTGATTTTGCTCCGGTCGAAGCTGGCCTTCACGTCAACCAGCTTCATCGGCACCTCCCGCTCGCTGATCTTCCGGAAACAGAATGCCTTTGCCTCCAATTCCAGCATCCTGATCTGCCCGCCGTTGGCGAGATCCTCCGGGGTCGCCCGGCGGAGGACGTTCCTCAGGGGCGCCTGTCGTTTATGATCGGGGAAGGCCGGGAACGTGGCAAGGACCCGGGCGAGCCCCTGTCCCCACTTGGTCTCGACCACCACCTGTTCGCCCGCCTGCAGATCCATCCCCTGTGGGTGGCAGTGTTGCTCCTGATGTTCGGTTTCCCCCAAACTGATTCGCACCGTTTTCATGCGGACACCTGCACAAGGCCAGAGGAGACCGTCGCGCGAAGCTGGAACAGAAGATCTTCCAGCGACAGGCGCGGGTTCGCGTTGCGGGTCAAGCCATTCATGGTGTCGTGCACGACGCGAAGTGAGTCCAGGATGTCGTCCAGGGGCAATCCCTCCGCCTGGCGGGCGACCTCCTCGCCTCGATCTTGATTGATGAGCCACTCCCGGCGCCCGGATACCTTCACAACCATCAGATCCCGGAGCCAGGCTGAAAGGACCTCCAGGTTTTGCCCAACCCTGTCTCGATCCTTCGCCAGCCTTTCGGCGAGGTCGATGAGGGCGGCGGGTCCGTCCCGAAGCCCCCGCCCGAGTTCTTCAAGGAAAAGATCCCTCGACGAGCCCATGGACGCTATCTCCGGGCTTAAGGCCCTACCGACGCTTCCGCCGCTACAGGAGACGATCAGTCGGGCGTGGGTGTGGTCAATCCCCCTTCCCACCAGATAGGCCTGCAATGCGTCGGGCGAGATGGCAGAGAAGATGACCGTCTGACATCTCGAAACGATCGTAAGCGGAAGGGCGGACGGGGTGCTGGTCAGGAGAACCAACACAGTCCAGCCGGGCGGCTCTTCCAAGGTCTTGAGCAGAGCGTTGGCGGCCTGCTCCGTCATCTTCTCCGCGCACTGCAGGATGAAGACCTTTCGCTTCCCCTCGTACGGGCGCAGGGCGACATCGGCCCCGAGGGCGCGGACCTGATCGATCTTCAGCGTGGCGCCGTCCGGCTCGAGTACCTGAACGTCGGGATGAAGTCCTCTGGTGATCTTGCGGCAGGACTGGCAGACGCCACATCCATCATCGACAGCGTCACCCTGCTGACAGTTGAGCGCCTGCGCCAGGGCCAGCGCGGCGGTCCGCTTGCCGATCCCTTCCGGTCCGGCAAAAAGGTAGGCGTGAGCGGTTCGCCCGGCCTTGATACCCCGTTGAAGCAGTCGGATTGCCCGTTCTTGGCCGATCAGATCACGAAACCCGTTCACTGTTGGCGGTTCACGGTTGACGGTTGACGGTTGACGCTGAACGGAGGCCATTGGCTTTACTCTGTGAAGTGTCAACTGTGAACTGTGAACCGTGAACGCTTTAGATGGAGGACCTCGTCCTTGATAGCCGCTTCGATCTGGGCAACGCTGAGACTCGCATCGATGACACGGAACCGATCCGGTTCCTCCCGTGCCAGGGTCAAGTATCCCTCTCTGATTTTTTGGTGAAATGCCAAAGGCTCCGCCGCGATTCTATCGCGAAAGGCGCGCCCGGCCCTTATGCTCCTTGTGCACCGCTCAAGTCCGACTCTCGGGTGAAGATCGAGGAGGATCGTAAGGTCCGGGCCCAGCCCACCGGTGACGAAATGGTTCAACTGTCTGATCAGATCCTGGTCGAGGCCCCTTCCGAACCCCTGGTATGCCAGCGTCGAATCGGTGAACCGGTCGCACAAGACCACCGCCCCCCGGGTGATGGCGGGAGTGATCACCTCCCGGACAAGTTGAGCCCGGCTGGCCTCGTACAGGAGCAACTCCGCTGAATCCGAGGTGGCAGCCGATTCAGGGCTCAGCAAGAGCGTCCGGATCTCTTTGCCGATGGTCGTCCCTCCCGGATCCCGGGTTTCGACGACCTCGTCGCCGAGGTCGCGAAGATAGTGTGCGAGAGATTTCAAGTGGGTGGTCTTCCCTGACCCCTCGCCGCCCTCGAATGTGATGAACAGGCCCGTCACGTGCCACCCTACCTCAGGACCGCGTCATGGAATTCGCCAGCTTCTGCCTCACCCCAAGAGCTTCCAATTCTGCTGCGAATTTCTCAGTACAACGAACCTGGAACGTGGGACTTGGGACTCGCCCCTCTACGGCCCTGCAATCGAGGCGACCAGCCTCGCCAACTCCTCCAGCCCCGACTCCGGCACGGTGCGAGGGTCAAGGAGGACCTGGCCGTCCTTAATACGGACCATGACCGGTGGGTCGGTCCGTCGCAGACGCCCTTCAATGACCTGGGAGGTGAGGTGGCGCGCCCGCACTGCGACCAGGCGCGTCGGAATCGCCTCGAGGGGCAGTGCGCCGCCGCCCACCTCCGATACCCCGCTGATAACGGACACCTCGAGCTGGCCGGAGGCGAGCGTTGCGATCTGCTCGCAGAGGCGCGCGGCCCGTCGATCTACCTCCCGGAGCGGCAGGGCGAGCGCTCGGAGCACCGGAATATCCGAAAAGGCCCGCTCCGCGTCAAGGCAGAGACGGAGGGTGGCCTCCAGCGCGGCCAGCGTCAGCTTGTCGATCCGCACCGCCCGCGCCAGCGGATTGAGGCGAAGTCTCTCGACCAGCGACCGCTTGCCGACGATCAGGCCCGCTTGTGGTCCACCAAGCAGTTTGTCCCCGCTGAAGGTCACAAGGTCCGCGCCGGCCCGGACACTCTCCGAGGGCAGCGGCTCTTTGGGCAGGCCGATCTGCGAGAGATCCAAGAGGGCGCCGCTCCCCACATCCTCAACCACGGGCAGTCCGCGTTGCTGGCCCAACGCGACGAGCTCGCTCACGGGGACGTCGGCGGCGAAGCCCAGGATCCGGAAATTGCTGGTGTGGACCTTCAGGAGCATCGCAGTCGCCCCGCCGACGGCGGTCTCGTAGTCCCTGAGGTATGTGCGGTTCGTCGTCCCGACTTCCCTCAGGATCCCGCCGGCCCGGCGCATAATGTCAGGGATCCGGAACGAGTCTCCGATCTCCACCAACTCCCCACGGGAGACGATGACCTCCTTCCCCTCGGCGAGCGTGTTGATGGCCAACAGCACGGCCGCCGCGTTGTTGTTCACGGCAAGCGCGGCCTCGGCGCCGGTCAGCCGGCACAGAAGCCATTCCACATGCGCTTGCCTGGAGCGCCGAGCGCCTCGCTCAAGGTCGTACTCCAGGTTGGAGTAGCCCTGCGCCACCTCGACGATGCGCTCGATGGCGGCCTCGGGGAGCGGGGCACGACCCAGGTTGGTGTGGACGATCACGCCGGTCGCATTGATCACGCGCCGCAGGGCCGGTCGATCCCTTCGCCGCGCGGCCTCCTGCGCCTCGGCGACCAGAGCAGCCCTGAGTGGCGGATCGGTCTGAGACGACCCGGACGGCCCGGCGGCCACAATTCGCCGCCAGCGATCCAGCACCTCCCGGACCGCCTCAACCACCGCCCAGCGTGGGACGCTCTCGATCAATCCGCGAATCGACGGCTCCTGCAACAACTCGTCCACCGACGGGAGCTGCCTGAGCAGCAATCGGGCTCGGCTATCCAAGGAATCCATCTCCTCCAATCGGCCCTCGAGAGCCGGAATCCATTCAACGACGCGGTGCCCATGACGGTATCACAGTTCAGGACCGTGTTCAATTGAAAGACGAAGGGCCGAGCCGCCACATGGCGGCTCGGCCCTTCACACAAGGCTTGAACGGCAGAGTTTTCAGATGCGGACATCCCTGTTGGGCACCGACCGTTTGGCGAGAAAACACGGCTTGCAGAAGACCGGTTTGTCCAGCATCGGCCTGAAGGGAACAGTGGTCTTTTGGCCGCAGGCGGAGCACACAACCTCGTGCTCCTCGCGAGAGCCCCCCGGACCACCCATCCCCTTTCGGACCGCCTTGCAACTCTTACAACGCTTCGGCTCGTTCATGAATCCCTTCTGCGCATAAAACTCCTGTTCTCCCGCGGTGAACACGAACTGCTGCCCGCAATCGACGCACGTCAATGTCTTATCCTGGAATGTCATTGCTCGCCTCCCGCCACACCGAAACCTGTTTCCCACGTGTTCCATCCCCCTGGCGCATCTCTGGTCTCATCGCGTCATAGGCTCCCCGTTGATAATCGCACACCGTCACATGCCATGCCGCGGAAATACCGCCCGCTTCAGGCGCTCCACGTCACTCCGCACCGCCTCCCACGCGCGCCCCTTTGCCGGCCCATCGATGACCGCGGGCCCATCCATGAAGGCAAGATCGCTGAACCCGACCCCCCCGTGCCTTGCCAGAAAGGCCTCCGGCAGCACGGCGGGCGGCTCACGATCGTTCATAATGGCCCAGGCCGCCGTCCAGGCGCGGGGGACATTCGTGAGGTCGTACCCTCCGCCGCCCAGCGCAATCCAACGCCGGCACAGCGCTTTGAGGCTGCGGACCGCCTGGGCGAATGCCGTGAGGCTGATCCCGACGTGGGAGAGGGGATCGGTCCGATGAGTGTCGATCCCAAGCTGGGTGACCAGGATATCCGGGCGGAACGCCTCCACGAGGGGCGGGATCACCGCATTGAAACCCCAGAGGAATATCTCATCGTCAGCGGTCGCAGGCAGCGGCACATTCACAGAGTAGCCTTCTCCTTTGCCTTCCCCGAGTTCATGAACGAACCCTGTGCCCGGGAACAGTGTGCTGCCGCTCTCATGAATCGAAAGTGTCATGACCTGGTCGGTGTCGTAGAAGGCCGACTGGACCCCGTCGCCGTGATGGACGTCGATGTCCACGTACGCGACCCGATGCCCGCGCCTGCAGAGGTCTGCGATGATCAACGCGGCATCATTAATGTAGCAAAATCCGGAGGCTTTTCCCGGCCCTGCGTGATGGAGCCCACCGGATATGTTGAAGGCCCGGCCGACCTCGCCCGATTCGACGAGCCGCGTCGCCAGGAGCGAGGCGCCGGCCACCAGCGCGGACCAACGATAGATTCCCGGCACGATCGGGTTGTCGCCCGTGCCGAGGCCATAGCGGAACGCCGCAGCAGGAGATTGACCGGCGTCAGCCATCTTGAGAATCGTCAAGTAGTCGGGTCGTACAAACAGCAGGAGTTCGTCATCGGTGGCGGGTTCGGGTTCGAGGCATCGAGCCGATGGAAGGTCGAAGAGGCCGGAGGAGTTGATCAGATCATAGGTCAGCTCAAGGCGCCGGTTCCGAAGGGGATGCCCCAGCCCGTAATCAAACTCCAGGTATCGTGGACTATAGATGAATGCGGTCTTTGATTCCGAAGACATGCTGAGTCACCCGGCTGGACGGCAGAGTCCAGTGACACTCCGGTGGGGCCTGTCAGGGCCCGGCCCCGTTCTCGCCGGGCCGGCGATACGTCCCGCCCTTCCCTCCTTTTTTTACGACCAGACGAATCGAGCTGATGACCATCGCCTTGTCTATCGCTTTACACATGTCGTAGACAGTCAGGGCCGCCACAGCCACGGCAGCGAGCGCCTCCATCTCCGCCCCGGTCCGTCCCGTTATCCTGACCCGTGATTCGATGCCGAGGCGGCCGGACTCCTCCATTGGGGTGAATTCGATCTCAGCGCTCGTGAGGAGAAGGGGATGACACAGGGGAATAAGATCGGGGACTCGCTTCGCGGCCATGACGCCGGCCAACTTGGCGGCGGCCAGGACATCACCCTTGGGGACCGACCCCTGCTGGATCAGACGGAGGGTCTCGGGTCGCATGGTGATCACGCCTCGCGCAACGGCCTCCCGCTTGGTCTCGTCCTTGTCGCTGATATCGACCATGCGAGCCCGGCCGTGCCGATCGACGTGGCTGAGCCGTTTCATTTTTCGTTGGCGGTCGTGACGTGCCTGACCCGGTACTGCCGCATGATGACGTACATCTCGTCCTTGATTCTCAGCTTTAACTTCTGCAGTTCCTTCCGTTTCCGTTCTTGCTCGCTCGTCAGGTAGTAGATCCGGTCGAACTCGCTGATCTTGACGTCGAACTCCCGATGCTTCTCAGCAAGCCTTCGGAACTCCGGATCCGCCTCCCTAAGACGAGCAAAGAGTTGTGCCTCCGTTTCCTCCATCTGTTACCTCCTCTCGGGCAGATTGCAACCGCAATGACTGGACGCTTGTCGCTGAATGACGGTCAACCGGAGAACGCTCACAGTGACGTTCGTCTCTGAGCGCTGAAGGGATAGGTAGCTTTTGGATGAAGGCAGGCATACGCTGTGAGGATAGACACCCGATCCAAATCCAGACTACTCAAGAGGAGGATGAAAGTCAAGGGGAAAAAGGGTCAAGGGTCAGGCGCGGTGGATGACGTGAGGGGCGGTCGCCTTGAACGAGGCCACGACCTCGGCCCCGTCGGCGAGGCCGAGCTCCTCCCACGACTGTCGGGTGACGGCCGCCACGAGCAGGACGCCGCAGTCGATGGTCACTCGATGGGTCGGGCCGGTGGGCAGGTGGCGGATCACCCGACCGCGAAGCTGGTTCCGCGCGCTGGATGCCGCCGGGAGGCCCCCCTGTGGAAAGAGGGTGATCTGCTCCGGCCGGAGACAGACGAGGACGCGCTCTCCCGGAGTCAGTGTCGCGGCCACTTGCAGTGTCCAGCCCTGAACCTCGACGTCGGCAAGTCCGTCGCTCACGGCCCGAACATGGCCGGGGAGGATCGTCTCAACGCCGACGAAACGGGCCACCACCTCGTTGATGGGAGTGACAAAGACCCGCTCGGGCGCGTCCACTTGGAGGATCCGACCGTCGATCATGACGGCGACCTGATCTCCGAGCGCAAGGGCCTCATCCCGGTCGTGCGTCACAAGGATCGTAGTAATCCGGGTCTTACAGAGAATTGCCTTCAGGTCGGCGAGCAGCCCTTCGCGGGTCGGAGGGTCCAGGGCGGCGAACGGCTCATCGAGCAAGAGCACCTCGGGCTCGAGGACAAGGGCCCTGGCGAGGCTCACCCGCTGGGCTTCGCCACCGGAGAGGGCGCGGGTGCGCCGTTTGGCCAGGTCCCTGATGCCAAGGGTGCCCATCCACTCCTGGAGGCGCCTGTTAACCTCCGCCCGGTTGGCCCGCCTCAGCCTGAGGCCCAGAGAGACATTCTGCTCGACGGTGCCGTCGGTGAGCAAGGGCTCTTGAAAGACGCTCGCCATCCGCCGACGGAGTGAAAGTAGATCGGCACGCGCCGGGATCGGATGGCCGCGAAAGAGGACGCGTCCTTCAGTCGGGACCTCCAGAAGCCCTAGAAGCCGCAACAGCGTCGATTTGCCGGCCCCGTTCGGGCCGATGACGGCCAGAATCTGGCCCTCCTGGATATCAAGTGACGGGATCTCCAGGACCAGCGCCCGGCCGTATGCGACCTTCACCCCCTCGAGGGCCAGGATCGGCGCAGTCACGGGGTCCTCCCCCGTTGCTGGACCCATGTCAGCGCCCAGTTCACCGCGAAGGTGAGGAGCAACAAGAGGAGGCTGAGCGCGATCGCCATATCGAAGTTTCCCTTGCTGGTTTCGAGGACGGTGGCGGTCGTGAGGACACGGGTCTGTCGATAGATATTCCCGCCCACCATGATGGACGCGCCGATCTCGGAGATGACGGCGCCGAAGCCGGCCATCACCGCCGCCAAAAGCGGCAGGCGCGCCTCCTTGAGAAGCAGCCAGACGACTTGGAGCCTCGACGCGCCAAGCCCGACCAGTTGCAGGCGGAGCCTCGGGTTCAACTGTTGCACCGCAGTCATGGTAAGCCCGGTGACGATCGGGGCGGCGATGATGAGCTGCGCGATGACGATGGCCGTCGGGGTGTAGAGCAGCTCCAGGAGCCCGAGAGGTCCACTCCGCCAGAGGAAGATGCTGACGAATAGACCAACGACGACCGGCGGGAGTCCCATCCCAGTATTGACCAGGCTCATGGCGATGTTCCGGCCAGGGAAGCGGGTCAGGGCCAACGACGTGCCGAGGGGGATGCCCACGAGGAGACTAAGCAGCGTGGCGGTCCCGGAGACCTTTAGTGAAAGCAGCGCGATGCCCAGCACTTCTGGGTCGCCGCGAACGAGCAGCAGGATGGCCTGCTTGGTGCCTTGCCAGATGAGCTCCATCCTCCCTCCCTAGCGCCGGGCCATCAGACTTCGCATAGCGGCGTTGCAGATCCCCGGGCACTCCCTGCGCCGTACCTGAGAACGTACGGCTCAGTCGGCGCCGGGGCCTGCGCCTTGCCATGCTCGTTTCTTGGCCCGGCACACACAGCGTGACAAGTGTCGCGGGAAAGACCCGCGAGGGCGGCAACGCTGCTAGGTGAAGTTAATTGGACCGGCATTAGCGGAGATCGACCCAGACGCTCTTGACCTGGGTATACAGCTCAAGAGCGTGCCTGCCCAACTCGCGGCCGAAGCCGCTCATCTTGTACCCTCCGAAGGGCGAGGCCGCATCAAGCACATTGTAGGTGTTGATCCAGACCGTCCCGGCCTTGAGCGACCGCGCGATCTTGTGTGCCTTGCCGATGTCGCGCGTCCAAACGGCGGCTGCCAGACCGTAGATCGTCCCATTCGCCTTCGCGATCAACTCTTCGACGCTCTCGAAGGAAAGGGTGGCAAGGACCGGACCGAAGATTTCCTCTTGGGCGATCCGCATCCGGGGATCGACCCGATCGAAGACGGCCGGCTTGACGAAATACCCCTTGCCGGTGCCGAGATCGGCCCTGCCCCCCTCGACCGCCGGCACGGCCCCTTCGGATTTTCCCGATTCGATGTATCCGATAACCTTTTCCAACTGGGTCCTCGACACCAGGGCGCCGAGTCGGGTTTTCGGGTTCATCGGATCGCCCGGCACGATCTTCTTCGCCCGCTCAACCACTTTCTCCATCAGGGCGTCATGGACCGACGCTTCCACGAAGAGGCGAGACCCGGCGGCACACACCTCCCCCTTGCCGTAGAAGATGCCGTTGATCGCGCCCCTGGCGGCGGCCTCCAGGTCGGAGTCGGCAAAGACGATGTTCGGCGA
>JACPQX010000082.1 GCA_016190255.1 Candidatus Methylomirabilis oxygeniifera
GAGCCAGACTTGCCCCCCGACGCTCATCTGACCGCCATCAACTTTTCCCGTGAACCTTTTGACCCTCTGCGGCGGATATCAGATAGATGGAAGTAGATGAAGTCCTGATGGTCCGTGCCCAGGCTGGGGACAGGGAGGCATTCGGTAGCCTTGCGACTCGCTATGAGACGCCGATGTTCAGATTCTTCTGCCGGATGGGAGCAGAGACCGATGCGGCTGCGGATCTGCTCCAGGAGACGATCCTTCAGCTCTATGAGCGTCTGGATGCCTACGATCCCACCCGGCCATTTCGCGCGTGGCTCTATGGGATTGCCCACCTGGTCTGGAAGGACTCGCGCCGCCAGAGCGCCCGAAGACTCGAATACCTCAGTCGGTTGGCTGCCATGGAGCGCGAGGCCCCGGAGGGACCGTCACCCGAGCACGAGCTGGACGCGGGGTTTGATCGGGACCTCATCGGGGTCGCTGTCCGGGTGGCGGTCTCTCATCTCTCGGAGGAGCACCGAGCAGTGTTGATACTTCGGCACTACCAGGGGCTTGCCTATCCCGAGATCGCCGAGGTTCTGGGGATTCCGGTCGGCACCGTGAAATCCCGGCTGCACCATGCACTGAGGGGCGTGAAGGCCGAGCTAGTGCGCAAGAAGGTTCTGGAGGTAGGCTAACTCATGGAATGCGACAAGGCATACGATCTGCTCGTCGAACGCCGATATGGGCACCTCCAAGGAAGTGTCCGGGATGAGCTCACCTCACATCTTGAGCGATGTGAGGCGTGTGGGATCGAAGCCACATCCCTCGATGAACTCGCCAGTACGCTGGACCGGTGGCAGTTGCCCGATCCCCCGCCTCGGCTGGCCGCGCTCGCGGTTAAACGGAGCTTCAACCAGCCGCGCCACCCAACAGCCGCCGAGGCGCGCCCAGCCCGAGTCTTCGTCCCCCTGGGGTTGGGACTTGCGGCTGCCGCTCTCTCGATGATCCTCGTGGCGGGTTCCGTTCCTCGACTGTCCATTCCCGCCCTGCCCCTCGGCCTCATCGGCGCCGTCTGGGCGGCCATGTACGGGGCGGCATTCGCGCAGGCCCTGCACCGAGAGCTCCGGATGCGGGCGCTTGCCCGGACCGCGCTGTTAGGTGCCGGTCTCGTCGTTCTCGCCGCTCCAGTTCTGTCGATCCCCTCGGTTGTTGACACCTGTCGCCACTTCTTTGCGGGAGCGCGAGGGTCCTTTGGCCTGAATCTGCTCCTCTTCGTCGCAGGGGGCCTCTATACGGGCATCCCGATTTTCGTCTCAGCAGCGACGTGTGGGCGGGCACTCGAAACCACCAGCGTTATTCGGGGAGGCAGCCACGCTGGGGTTCTTTTCGCCATCCTGATCGCCCCGGCCGTGTACATTCAGTGTGCAGCTTTGGCCCTGGGGCTCGTCGCCACCTGGATGGCCGGATCGCTCCTCGCGGCCGTCGCCGGCCCCACGGCCGGGATCTGGGTGGCAGCGCGCATCGCCGCGCGCCAGGCGTAGGCGATCTACGCGATCGAAACTTTCCTGGCAACGTTTCAATCGCAAAGGGAGGAACAGCAATGAAGGGAACATTCAAGACTCTGATCATTGTGGGTATCGTGTCCATCTTTGCCTGGACCATGTGGGCGGCCCCAGCCGCGGCGGAGACTGCTGCGCGGATCGACACGGTCTCGAAGAGCAATTTCGGGAAGACGGTCAAGCAGCTCGAGACGGCGATCAAGGGGAGGGGTATGATGGTCGTCGCCACGATCGATCACCAGAACATGCTGCGGATGGTCGGGGCCAGCGTGAAGGGAAGCAAGACGCTCGAGTTCGGCAAGCCCGATATGATGAAGATGGTGATCCCGTCCACGCCTGAGGCCGGCCTGGAGATGCCGATGAAGATCTATGTCTACGAGCAGGCGGATGGGAAGAGCCTCGTGAGCTATGTCAAGCCGTCGGCAAGGTTCGCCGCCTATGGCAAGGATGATCTCAACATGGTCGGCCAGATGATGGACAAGATGTTTGAGGAGATCGTCACCGAGGCCACCAAATAGCGTCGGCCCTGCGAGAGTTGAAGAGGAATGTGGCCATGCTCATTACGCTGAACGATGTCGCGTTTGTCCTGGCAGGACTTGTCGTGATCGCGCTGACGCTCAGACGGCGGTGGGTGATCCCGCCGGCTGAGCCAGCCCCACCGGCATCGACGGGAGAGGTCATGCTGACCGGCCTTGCCCTCGTGACGGCCGCCATCGGCCCTAATATCCTGGTGGTCGCGTTAACGCCTGGCATGCCAGGCATGCCGGTCCTGAGCCTCTGGGCCCTCCTGCCCTCCCTCGTCCTGTTGCTCGCAGTGTGGGGTTTGGCGTTCCTTTGGGGCTATGAGCGCCTGACCAATCGGATCTGGACGGGCATCTGGATCGGGGGCGCGAGCACCGCGGCCCTCGATCTGTTCCGCCTCATCAGCTTCTCTCTGGGTCTGCTGCCGGGCAACATGCCAAGGATGTTTGGGGTGCTGATCCTGGATACCATGGCGGTGGGCCCCACCCCCTACTCCGACGTTGTTGGCTCGCTCTACCACTACTGGGTCAGCGCCTGCTTCGGGTTAACCTATACCCTCATCTGCGGTCGGACTCGGTGGTGGGGCGGGCTGATCTGGGGATTGATCATCGAAGTGGGGATGATGGCCACTCCCCCGATGGTCGTGGCCATGGACACCGGCTACTTCGGGCTGAAGTTAGGGAAGGGGCTCTTGAACGGGGTCTTTCTCGGCAGCCTCGTTCCCCACATTGCGTATGGCATCGTCCTCGGCCTCCTCATCGAGCGGTATGTGAGGCAGAAGGGCTCGATTGTGAGCGTGATCCGGGAGGCTCTCACTACCAAGAAAAGGAGCGAATGTGGACCAAGACCCGTGCCGGTTAGCGGGGGATGAAACATGCGGAGGCAGGATGCGCCACGAAAACCCGACTCCAGGGGGCAAGGGTCCGATAAAGGGCTATTCCCTTCTAATCATGGCAGCCCTCACCTGTCCCTGCCACTTGCCCGTACTTCTGGCATTGACCGCGGGGACAGTCCTCGGCTCAGCTCTGTCACGTCATCTCTGGCTCGCTGGCCTGTTGCTCACCATTTGCTTCGTTGGGGCCCTCTATCTCGGTCTCAAGCAGATCAATAAGGAGATAGTGGGTCATCCGGATGGACTCTAGCAAACGGCTAGAACGGCTGCCCAGGCGAGCTCCACAGGCGACCTGCGCAATACGCCATGATCGAGTTTCGGACAGAATAATGGCAGTGAACACGTGTTGCGGTCCATATTCCGGCAGGAGGTACGAGATAGCTCGGCGAAGCCTGTTGACGAGTCGTTCGCCTTCGCGAAAAGCTAAGCAGGAACAGAACATGGTCCAGCAGTCCGTCTCAGATCTGGACTTGGTGAGGGGAATCAAAGAAGGGGACCAATTTGCCTTCGAGCGCCTGGTCGAACGGTTCCGGGATCGGGTCTATCGCCTGGCGCTCCGTATCAGCCGAAATCCGCAAGACGCCGAGGAGATCACGCAGGATGTATTCCTGACCATCTACCAGAAGATCGGGACTTTCGAGGCGCGGTCAGCCTTCAGCACCTGGCTCTACCGAATTGCCACGAACGCGGCCCTCATGAAGATCCGACGACGCCAGTCGGTGAGCGAGCTCGCGATCGAGGACTATCTGCCGCAGTTCACCGAGGAGGGCCATCATCGCTCCCCGGTGACCGATTGGGGGGAGGACCCAGAATGCCCCCTGCTCGACCAAGAGGGCCGCGAGATGCTGAAGAGCGCCATCTCTGCCCTTCCACCCGACTACCAGGTTCCTGTGCTCCTGCGTGACGTGGAAGGCTTGTTGAATACAGAAGCGGCTGAGGTTTTAGGCGTCTCGGTTCCAGCGCTCAAGGCCCGGCTCCACCGGGCGCGGCTGGTACTCCGTGGAATGCTCGCCAACTATTTCCGGGAGCGCGAGTCACAAGCGGCCGCCTGACCAATATAATGCGCCCCCTTGGGGCGATTTTGTCAGAGGGCGTCACCCTTTCACTCACCCGATCTACATGTCAGTCAGGGTGAAAGACTTGATGGTTGCAACCTCACCTTCTCCCTCCGAGATCACGGCCGTAACGACGACTTTCGCGGTTCTGCCCGCCAGCGCCTTTCGCAAGGCGTCGAGCTGTGGGTTTTCCACTAGGCGAATAAGCTGCCCCGTTTCGAGCAGCTTCAAGGTAGGTTTTCCCTCGTGAGCTATCAGTTCGGCCCGTACAGTAAATTCGAGCCAGGTCGGGGTGAAGCCGTAGCTGCGGATCTGCCGACGGATCGCCTCGATCTCCAGCCTCGCGCCTGGCTTGAGCGAAAACTCGGCCTCAGCCTTACGTAAGCTCACGGCAACATCGGTCACGCCGTCCAGGCGTGAAAGGGCCCGCTGGACCCCATAGGCTCAGGTGGGTCAGACCATGCCGCTCACGCCCAAGCGCACCCGCATCCCCTCAGCCAAGGC
>JACPQX010000077.1 GCA_016190255.1 Candidatus Methylomirabilis oxygeniifera
GCTAGGTGGTCCGATTCCGGTCAACCCGAGCGGAGGGTTGCTTTCCAAGGGCCATCCGGTCGGCGCGACTGGCCTCGCCCAGATCTATGAGATCGTCCAGCAGCTTCGTGGCGGGGCACAGAATCAGGTGCACGGCGCGGAGATCGGCCTCGCCCAAAACCTGGGCGGGACGGGAGCGGTTAGCACCGTCCATATCCTCAAGCGGCGCTAGTGCCGGTCCAATTAACGTCGCCTAGCGGCGTTGCCGGCCCCCAGGGCGCTCTCTGCGACGTACCAGGCTGTACGCCTCGATCGGCCCTGGGGTCCGCGCCTTGCTATGCTCGTTTCTTGACCCGGCACAGTCCTTGCGACTTAGAGCAACATAGTTAGGGGGTCACTAGGTTAAGCATGGCCGCATTCTCGGCCTTTCAGTGCGACACCTGCAAAAACCTCTCCGCCCCTCCTCACGTCTCATGTGGCCGCTGTGGCGCGGCGACCCTCCGGTCGGTTGCCCTCTCGGGCCGAGGGAGGATCCTTTCATACACCACGATCCGTGTCCCGCCGATGAGGTTCAGGGGGCAGGAGCCGTACGATATCGCGGTCATCGATCTGGAGGAGGGACTGCGGGTCACGGCCCGCCTCAAAGTGCCGATTGGCAGAGAGGCTGCGATCGGCGATTCCGTGGTGTTTGAGGGAGTGGTGGAAGAGGGACCGCTGTACCGGTTGGTCTGAAGAGAGGGTGGTGTGAAGGCGATGCTGACGATCGCCGGGATCCAGATGGGCTGTGGCCCGGACCGAAGGGCCAACCTGGAGAAAGCGATAGGGCTTGGGACGATCGCGGCCGAGCGGGGGGCGAAGGTCATCTGCTTTCCGGAGTGCTTTGCCTGGCCCTGGTTCCCTCGACAGCCCGATCAGTCGCAGCTCGCGACGGCGGAGCCGGTTCCAGGACCGATGAGCGAGGCCATCGGGGCGTTCGCGCGGGAGCGGGGGGTGGCCGTCGTCGCCCCGGTCTTCGAGCGCGCGACCAGTCTCGTCTGCTACAACACTGCGCTCGTGTTCGACGCGGACGGGACGCTGCTCGGCCGATACCGAAAGAATCACATCCCGCAGCTCCCGAACTACCAGGAAAGATTCTACTTCCAGCCGGGAGACCTGGGATTTCCCGTCTTCCACACCAGGTTCGCCGCGATCGGCGTCCAGATCTCCTGGGATAATTTCTTTCCCGAGGGGAGCCGCCTGGTTGCCTTGATGGGGGCCGACGTGATCTTTGCGCCGATGTCAGCCTCGGTCGAGGCGTCACACTCCAAGTGGGAACGAGCCATCGTGGCCAATGCGGTCTGCAACGGGTGCTTCGTCTTCCGCGTGAATCGGGTGGAGGGCGGGGATGAGCTTCCCTTCTACGGAAAGAGCTTTTGCGCCGATCCCAACGGCGACTTCGTGGTGGAGCCGAGTGGCGCCAGCGAAGGGGTAATCTTGGCCGAGATCGACACTCGATGGGTGAAGGCCGTCAGAGACGTCTGGCCCTTCCTTCAGGACCGCCGCCCCGGATTGTATAAAGAGCTTGCGTAATACCCCTCCAAGGATCTCCGATCCTCGCCTGCCCACCACGGGCCTGATTACCTACGTTAACCCATTAGCCGGGAACGCGCTGATCGTATTGACCCCCACGCTCAGCTTCGCCATGCCCGGGTTGCCTATCCAGCCTGGAGCCTCGGGAGGGATTGCTCGCATTGACTCCCGCGATACTTGGTCTGGCGTGTGGGTTTTCATGTGTCGATCGCGAACGAGAAACGGATCTCCTGCGGCCCGGAGGGGGCATCGAGGTGTAGGAGTAAGGTGAGGCGGCGGGCGTCCTGGGGCGGTTTGGGGAAGTAGATGAAACCCTCCGCGCGGCCGCCTGGCGGGACCGGTTCGCGTGGGAAGGCCAGTCGCCTGATATCGCGAAGGTCACGTTCCGGGTTGAATTGTAATCCCAGTTCCAGGCCGAAGATGGTGGGCTCCGGGCCGGTGGCCTCAATTCCGATCGACGGGACGATGGCCGGCAGGCTCGAACCTCCCACAAGGAGGCTGATGACCTCCTCGGGATGAAGGATACGGTGGACCCTGACGTGGTCATCAAGCAGGCTGGCCTCGGCGAGAAGGAGTGTCACGGGACCGCCGCTCCGGTTCACAATCACGACCCGGAACGGCAAATACTCATCAACAAGCCTTCTGGGACGATGGCGCCACGCCTCGACTTCGATGGTCATGGTCGCATCTGCCAGCCGTCTGGTGATGGCCTGCTGTCCATGATCGGGCTGATCGGCTGGGTCGGGCAAGGCCCGAAGCCGGGTGGCTCCGCAGGCTTGGAGCAGCAATAACAGAACTAGAACGCATCGTTGCGCCATGATGCGAGGAGGCTATCATACCGGTTTTGACTTGACAATGATTGCAACAGTGATACTCATAAAGGACCGAGAACGAGCTGGTGAAACGTTGAAACAGGACGCTACAAGAGCGATGGCGACAGGCAGACGATACAGAGGATGGAGAGATCAATGGCGGTGATCGCACCATTTCGCGGCTTGCGGTACAATCCAGAGCTGGTGAAAGACCTGAGCCTGGTCGTGGCGCCGCCCTACGATGTCATTTCGCCGGAGAGCCAGCAGGCATTCCACGCCCTCCACCGCCAGAACGTGATTCGCCTGATCCTGGGCGAGGTGTGTGAGGGAGACGACACTGAAAGGAACCGGTATCGTCGCGCGGGAGACTACTTCCGGCGATGGCAGGCTGAAAAGGTGCTGGTCCGTGATCCGGCCCCCGCCATCTACCTATACCAACAAATCTTTCAGGCGCCTGGTGGAAGAGAGTTGGCGAGACGTGGCCTGATCGCCTTGGTTCGCCTGGAGGAGTTCGGAGGGCGCACCGTCTTTCCACACGAGCGGACGATGGCGGCAGCAAAAGAAGACCGGCTTCGCCTGATGCAGTCCTGTCATGCGAACTTGAGTCCGATCTTCGGCATTTATCCGGGGTCTCTCCTGGAGGTAGATCGATTGTTTATCTCGGAGGAGGAGAGAGAGGCACCCATTGATCTGCGTGACAGGGATGGGATCAGACATCGGGTCTGGACCCTCGAAGACGGGGCGAAGATCAATGCGGTGCGAGACGCGTTTGAGTCAACCCCGATCTTCATCGCGGATGGGCATCATCGCTACGAGACAGCGCTGGCATTCCGGGATCTCATGAGGGCCAAGGATCGTGGGGATCCCTCAGCGAAGGAGACGAGACCTTACAATTACATCATGATGACACTGGTGAGCGCCGGCGATCCTGGCCTGATTATCCTCCCGATCCATCGGCTTCTCCGACAGCTTCCGGGCGCCGGCCTGGATGCCTACGTGAGCCAGGTATCCCAGCAGTTCCGCGTCGAACGTGTGCCCCTCCCTATCGATCCGGAGGCTGGCGCGTCGGTGATCCTGGGCCGCTTGCAAGCGACCCGATCGGGGAGGCACCGTTTCGGCCTGTATGTTGGCGGGGAGAGCGCGTACGTCTTGACCTTGGCCGACGAACGGATTGTGGAGGCGGAGGTAGCGGAAGGGAACCCGGCAGCGTACAAGCGATTGGACGTGACCATCCTCCACGCCCTTCTCATTGATGGGCCGCTCCGCCGTCAGGGACAGGCCATACTTCCCGATGATGCGCTCGTCTACACGCACGACGCCGTCGAGGCCATCCGAATGGTCCAACATGGCGGGTGGGGGGCGGCCTTCTTCCTCAACCCGACCAAAATCGCAGAGGTACAGGCAGTGGCCGGCGCGGGCCTTCGGATGCCGCCCAAGTCAACCTTTTTCTATCCGAAGCTGCTCACGGGGCTCGTGATCCATCCCATTTTGCTCGACGAGGTCGTCGAGGCCTAGTGGCCGGGAAAAGAGCGTTCACGGTTCACTGTTGACGGTTCACGGTGCAAGCGTGGTTTGGAAAGTTTGGCCTGCAGACTGTGAACTGTCAACCGTGAACTGTCAACTTCTTTAGGGGGATTGGTTAGGGGTTTCGCGGAGTGCGGTATCGTGGAGACTGACCGAAAGGTGCGGACGGGGCTGGCAATTCCTTCCTGAGGGCTTCAACCTCTTTTTCCAACTCCTGCAGACGCTCGAGGATGCAGTGGATGGCGTGAGCCGCGGGGTCGGGGAGATCGGTCATCTCGAGGTCGATCGCTTGGGGGACCCGCTTGCCATCCCGAAAGGTGACCTGCCCGGGCACGCCAACCACAACCGCGTTTGGGGGGACCTCCTTCACCACTACAGAGCCGGAGCCGATTCGGCTATTATCCCCTACCTTGAACGGGCCCAGTATCTTGGCCCCGGAGCCGATCACGACATTGTTCCCGATCGTTGGATGCCGCTTCTTTTTCTCAAGGCTGGTACCGCCTAACGTGACCCCTTGATAGATGGTGACGTTCTCTCCGATCTCCGTGGTCTCGCCGATGACCACCCCCATGCCGTGATCGATGAACAGGCCGTGGCCAATGACAGCGCCCGGATGGATCTCAATGCCCGTCAGGAATCGCCCGATGTGCGAAATGAAACGGGCGAGCGTCTTCACGTGATGATTCCAGAGCCAGTGTGCCACGCGATGAACGTAGAGGGCATGGAGACCCGGGTAGCACAGGAGAACTTCGAGGGCGTTGCGGGCCGCTGGGTCACGAT
This sequence comes from Candidatus Methylomirabilis oxygeniifera, assembly GCA_016190255.1. Classification (GTDB taxonomy): domain Bacteria; phylum Methylomirabilota; class Methylomirabilia; order Methylomirabilales; family Methylomirabilaceae; genus Methylomirabilis; species Methylomirabilis oxyfera_C. The sequence goes on from JACPQX010000077.1 coordinate 4,665, forward strand.
CCAGAGCAGTCTGGATGTTCCGCTTGAGGGTTCTGAACACGGGATACTCGATATTCAGTTTCTCAGGGAAACGCTTTCGTTTAACTCTCGAAGGAGCTCGTCGAGGTTCACACCGTGTACCTGAGCGCCATAGGCGATATCGTCGTACTCAGCCCCCGAACAACCCAGGCAGCCGACGGCGTAACGGCTGAAGACCTGGACGGTCTCCGGATATTGTCGCACCACATTATCGATCTTCATCTTCGCGGTGATCCTCATTGCCCCGCCTCCTTTCAGAGGAACCACCGTTCTGCCTTGCGCCCGACACACACAACACCCTGGTTGCGTGATGGAGCGTTCTCTGGTTGCCGTCACTTTTTTGATGATAGGGGTGAGGAGAGATTATGGCAAGGAAATTTTTCGGGTGAGAGTTTGGCGTTGACTTTCGACCATCGATCCGGTACCCTGCCTTCACCCACCTCAGACCCACTCCCGGAAGACGAGAGGCACGATGCCCTCCATGACCCTCATCACCAAGATTCATGCGGCCCTTGAACGATACCACGGCCTGAAGCGATCTCGCAAGGCGCGAGGTAATCCCCTCGACGAACTGATCCTCACGATCCTTTCGCAGAACACAAGCGATATCAACAGCCGTCGGGCATTTCACATGCTCCGCCAGGTCATGCCTACGTGGGAAGAGGCGCACCGCTCATCCGTGCGGAAGGTGGCCGAGTCGATCGATTCGGGAGGCCTGGCCAACCTCAAGGCCGCCCGGATCAAGGCGGTTCTCGACCGAATCCATCGGGAGCAGGGCCATTTCGATCTGAGTTTCCTTCGAGATCTGAGCGACGAAGAAGTGAAGGCTTACCTCTTCCGATTCAACGGGATCGGCCCAAAGACCGTCGCGTGCGTGTTGCTCTTTTCGCTTGGCAAACCGGCGTTCCCCGTTGACACGCATGTGTATCGCGTCACCAAGCGCCTTGGGCTGGTGAACGACAAGGCCAGCCCCGAGCGGGCCCAGGCCCTGCTGGAATCCATGGTCCCGCCCGCTCTCTACTATTCCATGCACATGAATCTTGTGGAGCACGGCCGGAAAACCTGCAAGCCGCACGCCCCCCTCTGTCACATTTGCCCATTGTCCAAGCTCTGCGCCTATGTCCGATGAGACCGGCGTCCACCCTTTTTCTGGACACCCTGCGGAACGACCCCTATATCCGGACCCTCAGCGAGCTCGCGGCTCAGTCAGGCCCCATGTACTTGGTAGGCGGGTACGTGCGTGATCGCCTGCTTGGGCGTGACCCGACCAGGCGGATTGACCTTGATCTGGTGATCTGGCGGGAACCGGAGCTGTTTGGACGCGCGGTCGCCGGGGTTTTTGGGGCGACCCTCATTCATCTTGACCAGGAGACCGTTCGCGCACTCGCCCGCCGCCAGGGATGGCTTCTCCGGATCGACATTCGCAGACCGAAGGGAGAGACCATCGAGGCAGACTTAGCCGCCCGTGACTTCACGGTCAATGCCCTCGCCGTAAGGCTCGACTCGGGTCTCCGGAACGCGGCCGTGGCCATCATCGATCCGTCGGGGGGTCTGGAGGATTTGCGACAACGGCGCCTTCGAGCCCTTGCTCCAACGGTTTTCGATCAGGATCCCCTTCGCCTCCTGCGGGCCGTCCGCCTGGCGGGCGAGCTCAACTTCAGAATCGATGAGGCAACCCGCCTCGCGATCATCGACCGCGCCCCTCTCCTCGCCATCGCAGCCGAAGAGCGTGTGCGGGAGGAGCTGTTCAGGATTATCGAGTTGGTTCCTTCCGCCCCAGCCATCGAGTCCCTCGACATTTTGCAGCTTCTGAAGGTGTTGGTCCCGGAGGCTGAGGCGCTCAAGGCTGTTCCGGCCAGTCCGCCGCATCGTCTCCCGCTGTGGGAACACTCTCTGGAGACGCTTCGATCAGTCGAACTGCTGCTGGCTGATCTTGGGCAGTTCTTTCCCGATGATCATGCCTGGCTGCAAGAACGGCTTGGGCGCCAGATCGAGGCCGGCATTACCGAAGGGGCGGTCCTGAAGCTGGTCGCCTTGCTGCATGACGTCGGCAAGCCGGAGACCCGAACCGTACAGCCGGATGGCCGCGTGAGGTTTTTTGGGCACGAGGAAACCGGGCTGCGTATTCTTATGCGTCTCTGCGAACGGCTTCGCCTGGGAAAGCAAGCGACCGCCCTCGTCGCGGGTATCGAGCGACATCACCTGCGCCCGCTGCACCTGTCGCGAGAAGCGACAGTCAGCGCAAGGGCGATGTATCGCCTCTTTTGGGAGCTGGGCGACGCCGCACCCGCCATTCTCCTGCACTCCTGGGCAGATCTCCGCGCCACGATTGGCGGCGAGGTCGAGGAGTTCAGCCGACATCAAACCTTCTTGCGGGAGTTGCTCCGGTTCTACCGAAGAGAGTTTCGTGCAAGCCAAGCTGTGCCTCTGGTCCGAGGCGACGATCTGATACGGGTCTTCGGTCTTGCGCCGGGCCCGTTCCTGGGTGTGGTCCTCGATCGCCTCCGAGAGGCTCAGGCGATTCGACTTATCAACAGCCTCGAGGAAGGGCTGGCTTACATCCGCCAGTCTCTTGAGGCATGGCGGCGCGCCTACGAAGAATCGCGCTCATCAGACCGGATCTCGCGGTCTGAAAACGATTGACAAGCATCAGGTCTTTTGTTAGACAGGAGGAGGCGCGGGAGTAATTCAGTGGCAGAATGTCAGCTTCCCAAGCTGAACGTCGCGGGTTCGAGTCCCGTCTCCCGCTCCAGATGGAATCGTTGGGGTCGCGACGCCTTCGCGACCCCGTAGTTGTTTTTGGGAAAGATTTCTTTTGAGGATGCCTGATGCCGCGTGGGTATGGAAGTCATGCAGAGTATATGCAGTGGGTCAAGGGCGATGCAGACCACCGTCAAAGGGTTATAGAGGAGGCGCTTCATCAAGCGTTCTCCGGTTTTATAGAGACGCGGAGCGTGGATGTCATTGTTTTTCTGGGATGAGCGGCATCAAGCTGTCAAAGGCTATTTTTGCCCACCCCTTGGTCCTAAAACCCCTTCTGGCGTCCTGTAATATCGCAGCCCGCGCTATCGAAAGGGACCTCGGGATAAAGAATGTCGATACCTATGATCCTAGGGTAAGTAGAGACGAAGCGAAGGTTTTGGCAGGATACATTAAAGCCATTCTTACCGGTCTATCTCGAGATCCCCACGTTAGCCCGCATCGACCGTGTGGCCTTCATCGATAAAGAAATTCGGAAAGGCAAGGGGAGATGGGAACGGAAGATCATCGAGGCACTTAACAGTTTCGCTCTATCCCGTTTCAAGAAGCGATCATTCGCAGTGGGGGGCGAGCGCTTCGAGTTGGACGCAGCCGCTCCGACCTCGGGGGAAATCGAGTTAGGGGTTGACGTGAAACGAATCGAGGCGAGGAGAGACATCCATAAGCGCTGTGATGAGATCGTGAATAAAGCGGCGAAGTTGAAGTCTGCTTTTCCGATGAGCAAATTTGGGGCAGTGGTATACTATCCGTTTTTAGATGAGCATGTGAATATCCAGAACCGGCTCCGATCTGGTAATATCGACAGTGTAGTCTTCGCTTCTCAGGAAGACGAGTCGATAGAGAATGCCGCCCGAATGTTGCTCTCAATCTTAGGTGGCTCAAGGAAATGAATGTAGCAACAACTCACCATCGTCTCGTCGAAGCCGATGCACGCGATCTGTCTTTTTTGACAAATGAGAGTTTGCATCTGGTAGTAACGTCGCCACCATATTGGACCCTGAAGCGGTATCGCGATATACCAAATCAATTAGGTCACGTGGGGGACTACGAGGCGTTTGTCGAGGAGCTGACGAAGGTTTGGCGGGAGTGTTTTAGAGTTCTAGTCCCTGGAGGTAGGCTGGTCTGCGTTGTTGGCGATGTCTGCCTCTCCCGTCGTCAACACGGCCGTCACGTTGTCGTACCGCTTCATGCTGACATCGCAGTGTCGTGCAGAAAGATTGGATTCGATAACCTCAATCCGATTATCTGGAACAAAATTTCCAACGCTACGTACGAGGTGGACAGAGGGTCGAAATTCCTCGGCAAACCGTATGAGCCGAATGCTATCATCAAGAATGACATAGAATTTATCTTGATGCAGCGTAAACCTGGAGGTTATCGCAAGCCGACCCAGGAGCAACGCCGTCTCAGCATGATTGGCAAGAAGGAATACGGGGAGTGGTTTCAGCAGTCTTGGAATCTAACCGGTGCATCCACGAAAGAGCATCCCGCTCCTTTTCCACTAGAGCTCGCATACCGTCTGGTCCGGATGTTTTCGTTTCAAGGGGACACAGTTCTGGATCCGTTTTGTGGGACAGGGACGACCATGCTTGCAGCGATGAAGGCCTCTCGGAACAGCATCGGGGTGGACATTGACTCGAAGTACTGCGAAATGACCTTGCGCCGCCTGCGTTCAGAGATGACCGGACTCTTCAGCCGAGAGGAAATCGAATTTGTCAAGATCGATGACTTAAGGTGGAAGACGTCTGAACCTATGGCGGGATCGGTCGTCCGGTCCTCGCCAACCAAATGGCGAGGAGGTGGAAAGGTTCGTCGAATATACAAGTAGGGAGCCCCGTCTACTAGCGGTCTTCCCGCCGGTCTTCGATTATCAGCCACTTCAAGACGCCGCCCGCCGCTGAATGGGTTGACAGCAACGCCTCTTGCTCGTACACTAATATCTCAATTGTGTTGTTTGACGTGAAAGTGGAACGGTTCCCTGGTTGACCTCAGCTCCCTTGAAGAAGGAGGAACCATGACCTGGGTCATCACGGCACTCTGTCAGGATTGTCTCGATATCTCCTGCGTTGGGGTGTGCCCGGTGAACTGCATCTATCGGTATACCGGCACAGACCCGAAGTTTCCGAATCGGCTTTTCATCGACCCACAGGAGTGCATCGATTGTGGAGCTTGCGAGCCAGAGTGTCCCTGGGAGGCCATTTTCAAGGATGACGCCGTGCCGGCCATTTTCGCCAACGACATCGCGTTGGACGCCGCGATCGTCGGCGCTCCGCGAGAGGTGCCCGAAAGGCCCGCGGATCAGAAGGCTCCCACACCGGATGAAGTGAAAGCCAATAAGAAAAAGTGGGGCTACACCTAACTTCGTGGATTTCAGACACAGCTTTTCCTCTCTCGATTGAAACGGCATCCCGTTGCAGTATGGCCCTGCCCGTATCCTCAGAAGCGTGCGGCGTGCCTCCAGAGCGGTCGCCCTGCTTGCAGGATTTCCTTCCGTTCTATAGGGGTTGAATGAACACATTGGCCATTCTTGTTGGAGGCGGCCCCGCGCCGGGCATTAACGGCGTCATCGCGGCCGCGACCATAGAGGCCCGCAAACGCGGGGTGCGGGTGGTCGGCTGCTACGACGGATTCAAATGGCTCGCGCGAGGGGACACGAGCCGCGTCACGGAGCTCGACATCGAGGAGGTGTCCCGGATTCATTTCGATGGGGGCTCTATCCTGCGGACGTCGAGGGAGAATCCGACACGATCGCCGGAGGCGCTCCGAAACGTGACCGATGCGCTCGGCGCCTTAGGCGTCTCATATCTGCTGACGATCGGGGGCGATGATACCGCCTATGCGGCGTCTCGGCTTGCGGAGATCCTACACCGTACGGTCGCCCTCGCTCACGTTCCGAAAACGATCGACAATGATCTCCCGCTCCCTCATGAGGTGGTGACATTTGGCTTCACGACGGCGTGTAATCTTGGAAAGGATATCGTCATGAATCTGATGGAGGACGCTGTCACCACAGATCGTTGGTTCTTCATCACCGTGATGGGTCGGCGGGCCGGTCATCTGGCGCTCGGAATTGGCGGCGGAGCCGGCGCCACCCTGACGGTCATCGGGGAGGAATTTCCCGAACAGAAGATTCCCATCCAATCGCTCGCTGACATTCTTGAGGGGGCGATTATCAAGCGGCGTGCCTCTGGAAAGGGGCACGGGGTGGCCATCCTGAGCGAGGGGCTGGCTGAGAAACTTGACCCCGCCACGCTCGGCTCCGTCGAGCGCGACAGCTATGGCAACCTGCGGCTCTCGGAGTTGGAGCTGGGGCGGATGCTCAAGGACCAAGTCTCCTTGAGCCTTCAAGCGCGGGGCGTGGATGTCACGATCGTGCCGAAAGATCTCGGCTACGAGCTCCGATGCGCTCCACCCGGCGCCTTTGACATCCAGTATTGTCGGAGCCTGGGCTACTGGGCTACCCATTTCTTGCTCAACGGGAACACCGGGGCGATGGTGACTATTCAAGGGGGGAAACTGGTCCCGATCCCATTTCGGGAGATGCTGGATGGCCTAACCGGCAAGATCCGTGTCCGTTATGTCGATATCGAGTCAGAGTCGTACCAGACGCTCCGCGCCTACATGATCCGATTGGAGCCTGAAGATTTCGAGTCGCAGGGGCAGATCAAAGCGCTGGCGCGCGCCGGACATCACGACGAAGCGAGGTTTGTGGAGCGATTTTATTATCTCGGCGAGCGTGTTTCTGCGGTCTCGCCAAGGGTTGGATGCTCACCGCGTGCGATTTGAGGGTGAGGAGCCGGAGGATTGTGTGATGAAACTTGACAGTCGCGCTGGGTGGGCTGAATACCCTGAGTTACAAGAGGCTGGGGAGTTTGGCCCGATGACGTTCTACCACTATGTCACGATGAAGGGTGGGATGGTGACCATTTCGGTCATTCGGCTCGATATCAAGCAGGGGAAGCCAAATCCCCGTCACGAATACGTCGCACGCGCGAGTGTCAAATTGAAGGGTCGGCGGGTCGAGGGGTATGGACCGACGATTGAGAGGGCCGTGGTCACGTGCATTGCCCGCCTGGGAAATCCGGAGCCTACAGACCTGCAGTGACAGGCGGATGGATGCCGCTTGCTCGGCTTTTGAACCTTGGGGGGTCGTCCCACTCAGCGTGATGTGTATCGCAAAGCTCGATAGCTGGGTCTGATCGTGAGCAAGGCGAACTGTGATGCTATCAAGCGCGGCCCCTAGCGCCAAGGAGTCATCAGAATGAGAGGATCGTCGCGAAGCAGTCAGAGCACGATATTGACCCTCGTCCTCGCACTGATCTCGTTCACGGTTTGGAACAGTGTCGTCGATGCGCAAGAGGTTATCTTTCTGAAGTCGCTGGCCGAGGCGGAGAAAGCGATTGCGGTGGCCAGGGATGCACAGGCAGACGTCTACGCGCCGGACGACTACCTCCTGGCTCTGTCGTATCTGACCCAGGCCAAGGATGAGGCAATAGCCTACAAGGCGGTGGAGAAGGATCAGAAAGACACCCGCCTCTTCAGCGCCAGGAAGTCGGGGGAGGCTGTGAACCTTCTTGCCGAAAAAGCAAGATATCAGGCCCATCTGGCCACAACGAAGGCGACAGAAGTCAAGGTCGATCGGGATATCACCGCCATCAAGGCGCAGATCGTCGAGAGCTTCAATACGGACGTGAGCCGGGGGTATACGCCGGGACGAGAAGACCTGCTGGCCGAATTGGGGCTGAAGGAGCTGGAAAGAAAAGATGCCCGGAGAGCCAGGGAGCAGGTCGAGGCTGAGCTGAGAAGGTTGACTCTTGAAGGAGAGGTCAAACCCGCACCGCGATGAGACGAGGGTCGCAAGGCCGCGCTGGGCAATACACAGATGGCGACATCCGAATGGAGGGGTCCTACTTTCCCGTCGAGCGTTCCCGCGCTACTTCGTTGCCTGAGGCGCGATCCGTTTTAGTGTGACCCGTGATGGCTTGCCGACGTATAATATGATTAGATGAGGTCTCCGGGGGAGACCCAATGACACGGCTTTCATCCCGCGAGGGTTGAGGATTCAGTGATGTCGAGTGGGTGTGAAAGGAGGCAACGATGATGAGTTGGCAACGGTCCCTTCGCCTGGCAACGGTGTTGCTATTTGCGGCGACGGTCATGGTCGGATTCCAGGCCCAGTGGGCAGAGGCTCGTGGGTTTCGCGGCGGATCCCACAGAGGTTTCCACCACCAGGGCTTCGGCCACCACGGCTTCCACCGCCACGGCCACCACTTCCGTGGAAGCAGCTTCTTTCTCGGGCTTGGTCTCGGCCTCGTAGGTGCTCCGTACGCCTACTCAGGCTACTACCAGCCCTACCGCTCCTATCCCGCGTACTCCTACGCTCCGTATCCGGCCTATTACGGCGCCTGCTATGCCTATGACGCCTATGGCCGGTGCCTGAGCTACGCGCCAGCGGGCGGCTACTACTATTCCTATTGAGGTCGAGAGGGGAACCTGCTATTCCGCTCCCGCCATCCATCGGGCCAGCGCGTGCTGTCGTGCTGGCCCGATCTTTTACGAACACTCGATCGAACGTCATCGGCGTCACCCCTGACCTCCGGATCATTCGAGCTGCCGCGATTGGCGGCTTCGTCGCGTCGTGGTTCGTCGCCGATCAGAGGCCCCGGTCACCTCGCGGAGGGCGCGATCATGGTGACGGTGCGCTGCGCTTTGAAGTGCAGCCCGGCGATGTGGAGATCTGCTTGGAGTGCCAATAGCTGGGTAGGGCCGACGAGTTGCGCGGGCGGCCGGATGAGGGAATCGTTGCGGGGAATCGGTCTACCTGAACAGATCCTGCTCGGCCGGGCGAAGCAGCATCGAAGCCCGGCCCTCTCCCTTCGAATACGGGTAGCCGCGGACGAGGACCGCGGGAATCCGCTCGGTCTTTCCCATGACTAACCCACCGGCTGCTGCCAATTCGTCGGCGACGGCGATGATCGTCGCCTGCAGCCGCCGGCCAAAGTCGTCGCCAACCTCGTTGTAATCTCTTATTGGGATCAGGCCGCTGACGCCGATGCAGACGTTGGTTAGGCCGTCGCGCCAGGGGCGGCCGAAGGTGTCGGAGATCAGTACTGCGACCTCAACTTGGCAGAGGGAGAGGATTCGACCCCGGATCGCTTTGGCGGACCCGTCTGGGTCGAGCGGGAGGAGAGCGGCAGCATCCTGGTCGGGGAGATTCGACCTGTCGATGCCGGCGTTGGCGCAGGTGAAGCCGTGTCGCGTCTCGGCCAGCACTATCCCTCGGTCCATCCGGACGATCCGTTTCGCCTCCCGGAGGATCAGCTCGACCAGTCGGGCATCCTTGTGGAGGAAGGCAGCCGAGGAGTTAGCCAGAGGCGAAGGCGTCACATCACGGAGGGAGATAACCCGCCCTTCGGCCTTCGAGACCACCTTTTGTGTCACAATCAGGATGTCGCCAGGCCGAAACGTGAGGCCCAACGATCCGACCGCCTCGATGATCAACGCGCCCAGGTCGTCTCCCTGGCGGATCTCCGGGAGACCGGTCAGCCCGATGATAGAGAGTTCAGGCACCTTGTCTGACATCGAGTCTCCTATCGATCCCGAGCCGATGGAGGAGTCCATGGGTCCTGGTCTCGCCCGGTCGCGCCAGACACAAGCGGAGATCTTCGATCTCGTCGATGTCGAGGGCAAGGTTGGGGAGTTCGAGGATCTCGCAGGGAAGATCTATAGCCTCAGCCTCGCGCAGATGCGCCAGAAAGCTATCGTACCCGAAACGATACGGGATCGCGTCGGGCGGCCGCGCGAGCACGGCGTTGGTTCCAAGCTTGTCGCGTGATGGCACCAGGACGATCCCCGGAGACGCAGTTCCTTTCTCCACGATTCGGGCCACATCGTCGGTCGTGACCAGTGGGACATCGAGCGGCAGCGTCAGCATCGTCTTCGCGCCCATCTTGCGGCAACTGGCAGCGGCGGCATCGACCGACAGGCTCTGTCGGACCTGCCGGACCTCTGTGATGACCCCGGCTTCGTATTGACGACCCAGTATAACAGCCTCGCTGTCTGAGGTAATGAGGAACGTCCGGTCAAACACCAGGGACGTGGCGACCACGGAGAGCACGTCCTCAAGCATCGTCTTGGAGAGAAGATGGCGCTCTTCGGCGGTCAGGAGCGGCTGAAGACGTCGCTTGCCTCGGGCAAGCTCCTTCACCGGGATGAGTGCCACGATCATTGAGGTCAGAGGGAAGCGAGCGAGGACAGGGTTTCTTTAGCTAAGGAGACCTTGGCCTCCAGGTTCTGCATGACGGTATCGGCTGTGAAGGCTTTGACGGGCAGGGCCTCGATGGCCGGGAGGAGTTCGGAGTCGGACCGATCCACGATGAACAAGTCGAGCAGGTCCTGGTAGAGCCGAGCCACCGAGAGGGCCGACACCTCGTGCCCGAGCCCGGCCAGGAACCTGTCGGTCGGGCCCTTCAGCGATCGGCCGCCGACGACCGGACTGATCGCCACGATCGGCGCCTCGGTCATTTTCAGCGCGCGGCGGATGCCCGGGACGGCGAGGATCGGTCCCACGCTGATGATCGGATTGCTGGGACAGATGATGATCCCCTCGGCGGCCTCGATCGCCTCGAGAACCCCCGGCGCCGGCTGCGACCGCTCCACGCCCTCCAGCCTGACCCCTCGCACGGCGTGACGCGCGCCGTCGCGGACGAGGTACTCCTGGAACGGTCGCGGCCCTTGGTCGGTCAGGACGATCGTCGATACTCTCTGGTTGGTCATCGGCAGGATGTGGGTCCGGATCCCGAGAGACCGCCGGATACGATCAGTGACCTCGGCAAGAGTCAGCCCTTGCCGGAGCAGGGCGGTGCGATGGAGGTGTGTCGCAAGGTCGCGGTCCCCGAGGTTGAACCATGCCTCGCGGCCGTAGCGATCGAGCCAACTGAGGGCGTTGAAGCTATCGCCCTCGATTCCCCATCCCCGTTCCCGGTCGGCCATGCCGGCCAGGGTGTAGGCGACGGTATCCAGGTCGGGGCAGATGGTGAGACCGTGCAGGACAACATCGTCTGCGGTATTGACGATCACCGTCAGTTCGGACGGGTCGATCACCTGGCAGATGCCCAGGAGCAGCTTCGAGGCGCCGATCCCTCCGCCCAGGGCAACGATCATCGCTCCTTCTCCGGGAGACCGGTGATCCTGATCCCCGCCTCCTTGGTTTTGTAGCGGCGATTCAGCTCCAGCAGCAGCGGGGTCAGCCCCTCGACGGTCCTGGCGTAGTGTGCCGGGCCGGCATCGAGAGCGCGCAGGCCAGCCTTCTCCACAAGCGCCATAGCGATCTGCCTCGCCTCGGGGTCGTCTCCGCAGACCAGCACGTCGCAGTCGATCTTCCTGTTCGGCTCGCGTAGCAGGCGATACGAGACGTTCTGGAAGGCCGCCACCACATTTATCCCCGCCCCCAGAAACTCCTGCGCCTCCTCGATAGCGGATCGGTGGTTCGCAGACGACAGTCGCCCGGGCGCGTCGGGATCGAGCGAGACCGTGGCATCGATCACGAGCTTGCCCCGCAATGCTTCTCTCACCTCTTTCAGTGTCGCGAGGTGGGCGGAAGCGGGAACCGTTAGCACCACAACCTCGGCCTCCTCGGCGGCCTGTCTGTTCGATGCCCCACGGATGGTGATCTTCCCCATTGTCCGGTTCAACTGGTCAGCAGCAGCGACCGCTCGCTGCTCCTCGCGTGAACCGATGATGACATCCTCGCCGGATGCCGCCCAGCGGAGCGCGAGGGCCGTCCCCTCTCGCCCCGTCCCTCCAAGTATCCCGATCTTCATGGCAGCCTCAAAGGCGCCCGCAGTTCAGGGAGAGAAAGAGCGTTCATAGTAGCCCCAAGGACGTTCATAGTTCAGAGCAACAGCGAACACGCGGAATTCCTGTTTTACCGTGAACTATGAACATTGAACCATGAACGCCTTTCATCTTCTATGAACTCTGAACTGTGAACTATGAACCCTCTTCACCTGCCGTTAACCGTGAACTGTGAACTCCGCGCGTGTATCGGAACCGGTCGGATGCGGTCAGCTTTTGGTAGGAACCGAACCGCTCTTCCGCGTCGTCGATCCGGTCGAGAGGATCCGCTTCCTCGTCCCTGTCATCGTACACCCGCAGGAATCGGTATGTCGTGCTCCGCTGCACGGGCACGCGGTCCAGATCACGGATCATGCGACGGAGTTCGGCGGGCGGCACAAGCTGGCCGTGAGGCGCCCCGGCCGAGGTGGAGATGCTCTCGTTGATCAGGGTGCCGCCCAGATCGTTGGCCCCCGTCGTCAGGAGGTACTGGGCCATCTTGGGCCCCTCCTTGACCCAGGACGCCTGGATGTTCTTGAACGTCGGGCCTAACATCAGGCGCGCCAGGGCATGCATCTTGACCACCTCGCTGCCGGTTGCCCCCTGGCGAACCCCTTTCACGAGCTTGCGTCGATACATCGGCGCCTCTTGGTGAATCAGGCTAAGCGGCACGAATTCGGTGAATCCACCCGTCTCCCTCTGGATGTCGCGCAGGAGGGCCATGTGCTTCACCCAGTGGATCGGCTGCTCGACGTGGCCATACATGATCGTCGAAGTGGTCGGAATCCCCAAAGAATGTGCAGTGGTGACCACCTCGATCCACTGGCGGGTGGTGATACGGCCCCGGGAGATCGTGTCGCGGATCCCGTCGTCCAGGATCTCAGCCGAGGTCCCTGGCAGCGTGCCGAGCCCGGCCTCCTTGAGGGCCATGAGATAATCCGGGATGGGAATTCGGGATCGCGTGGACCCGTACAGAATCTCCTCCGGTGAAAAGGCGTGGATGTGGATGTCCGGCACCTCTTGCTTGATGGCCCGGCAGATCTCGATGTAGAATCGGCCATCCAATTTCGGCGGGAGGCCGGCCTGAATGCAGACCTCGGTTGCGCCCATTTCCCGGGCCTCTTTCGCCCGCGCGACCACCTCCTCGATTGGGAGGAAGTACCCCTCTTCCTCTCGGTAGTCCCGGCTGAAGGCGCAGAAGGTGCAGTGCTTGATGCAGACGTTGGTGAAGTTGATGTTGCGGTTGACCACATAGGTGACGGCCTCTCCCGCCTGGCGCCGTCGCATCTCATCGGCCACCATGACCAGCGCGTGAAGATTCGGGCCATGCACCTCGGTCAGGCGGAGGCCCGCCTCCACGGATAGGTCTCGACCTTCGAGCGTCCGCTCAAGCAAACCCGAGATGGTCGGATCGGTCCGGGAAAGCAGGCGCCGAAGATCGTTATCTTGATCCTGAGTGGAAGGCTGCCCGAGCCTCATGTTGTCCCTCCTCTCTGGGGTATCCGGCGTCGTCAACCAAGGACATGATCCTGGGGGCCAGGGGCGGAGGGATGAAGCCCTCCCTGTGGAAGATATACTCGGGATAGATTGCGAGCCGCTCCCTCAAGCGGTAGCCGAGGGATGCGGTTTCCTCTTGAAGGGCGGCAATCTGGGGCCAAGGGGCCTCGGGGTTGATGAAGTCCTCGGTCAGCGGTGAGATCCCGCCCCAGTCATTGATCCCCGATAGCAACAGCATGGAGTACACCGTGGGAGTCAGGTTCGGCGGGGCCTGAAGGTTCATCTCCGCGCCAAGGATCAGGCGCGCCACGGCGAGGGTCCTGAGCATGTCGAGCAATGTCGGTTCCGGAAAGCCCCGCATCGGGATCGTTGGCTTGGCACGGAAATTCTGGACGATCACTTCTTGGACGTGACCGTACGCCGAGCTGAGCGCCTTGATGGCAAACAGGGAGTCGATCCGCTCTTGGAGGGTCTCGCCGATCCCGATCAGAATCCCTGTGGTAAATGCGATTCGAAGCCGCCCAGCCCCCTCGATGGTCTCGAGGCGAGGCAGAGGATGCTTGTCCGGGGCCGGGTAGTGTGGTCCACCGGGCCGCATCAACCGCGCGCTCACCGATTCCAGCATCAGGCCCATGCTGGCGTTGGCGTCGCGCAGCATCGCCATCTCGTCGATGGTCATCGTCCCCGGGTTAGCGTGCGGAAGCAGCCCCGTCTCCTCTAGTGTGAGCTCGCACATCCTCGCCAGGTATTCGATCGTGGTCCGGTGTCCGCGCTCGGTCAGGAAGCGCCTGGCCTCCGGGAAGGCCAGTTCGGGCTTCTCCCCAAGGCTGAACAGCGCCTCCTTACACCCGAGCCTGGCGCCGGCAGAGGCGATGGACAGGACCTCTTCGGCGGTCATGAACCCATCGCCCGTCTCTCCGGGGTCCCGGCGGAAGGTGCAGTAACCGCAGCGATCGCGGCAAAGCCTGGTCAGCGGGATGAAGACCTTCTTCGAGAAGGTGATAGTTCGTCCTTTTCCCGTGTCTCGAAGGGCGGAGGCGAGACACAGAAGGCGGAGGAGATGGCTGCCTGAAGCCCGCATCAAGGCGAGAGCAGCCTCTCGCGTGAGGGGTCGGCCCGAGCTGGCCTCGTCGAGCGCGCTCTCAATGGCCATAGCGCTTGGGTCACATTCGGGCCCGTGATCCAGCAGCCCAAGCCGAGCTAACGCGGCGCCGGCAGAATCAGACATGCGGACTCCCTTGGTTCACAGTTCACAGCAGGAATCGTTCAGATCACAACGGGGAGCGTTCATAATTCATAGGACGAAGGCAGATCGACAATCGACGTGCCACGGTCTACTCTGAACTATGAACCCTGAACTGTAAACCTCTTGAGGGGTGAGGTCGCGCAGACGTTGACTTTATAACATCAGGAGTGTAGAGTCGTCAACACGAATCCCGGAACGAAGAGCGCGGGTCAATGAATGATGCCTGACGTGGACGGAGTGATCGCGGGATGCCCTCGGTGTGGTGGCCCGCTGAATGTGAAAGAACATGATCTCAAGCCGGAGCTCTGCACCCTCTACGTGAGGAGCGGACCGGGGGCAAAGGCCTATCGTCGCCCCCTCATTGCCTACTGCGAAAACGAAGTCGTCATCACCTGCCCTGCCTGCTCGTACTGGGCCTCCTTCCCGATTTGCTAGAGGCATGAATCGTTCGATAAGAGAGCAGATCCGCAGGGCTCTCGCGAAGCGGAGGCGACAGGTTGTTGCCGACCCCCGTCTCAGGAGAGCGGCCGTCCTCATGCCGGTATACGAGGACGGGAATGGCCTTCAGATCCTGTTCACCAAGCGGAGCGAAGAGCTGCCGCAACACAAGGGGCAAATCGCCTTTCCGGGGGGCACCCAGCAGCCTGAGGATCAAAGCCTCCACGCCACGGCCCTTCGGGAAAGCGAGGAAGAGGTGGGTCTGAGACCTGGCGATGTAGAGGTCCTTGGGGAGCTGGACGACACCGTCACAGCGACGTCGAACTTCGTCGTCACACCCTTCGTGGGTTTCATACCCTGTCCCTACTCGTTTCGGGTGAACCCGGTCGAGATCGTGGAACTGATCCCGATTCCCCTCTCTCTTCTGCGCGATCCTTCCCGTTTCAGGGAGGAGTTGTGGGATCGCGATGGCGGGAAAACTTCGATGTACTTTTACACAGTTGGGTCACATGTCATCTGGGGATTAACCGCGCGGATCCTGAAGCAGTTCCTGGAAACTGTGTTTCCGGCCTCCACGGCCACTCCCTGACCCCCGCTGCGGTCTCTCGCGGCGTTGGGTGGTTTCCCTTGCTCATCCTGCGATGCTCCTCTAGAATGTGGAGCGTAGGGCGAGCGGCGTTCATAGTTCACAGTTCATAGTAAAACGTCACATCCAGGTAAGCCCTTCTACCATGAACTCTGAACGCCGTTGGGTCTACTATGAACTCTTTTGCGAGGAGCGCGAGAATGATCGCACGGTTAGTGAAAGACCTGCTGAAGGAGATCGGCGAGGATCCTCATCGGGATGGGTTGCTCAAAACCCCCGAGCGCGTGGAGCGGATGTTTGAGTTCCTGACGTCCGGGTACGGAAAGCGGGTCGATGATGTCCTGAACGAAGCGATCTTCCGGGAGCACTACGACGAGATCGTCCTCGTGAAGGACATCGACTTTTACTCCCTCTGCGTTCCGAGCAAGCAGTTCGTGAACGCTGTGGGTGGGGCGAAGCCCGCAAGTCGCCTGCGCGTCGGCGATCAGCTTTGGACCCTCGACTGCGGGAAGTTGCAAAAGACGACGATTACCCAGATTAGCTGCCGCAAGACCCGCGATTTGGTTGTGATCAGGACAAACCAGGGGAAATTCAAGGTGACGCCGGATCATCCGATCATGACCCGGAGGGGCTGGGAGGAGGCAGGTAGCCTCCGGACAGGCGATGAGGTGGAATGGGTGAATCCCCGCTCCCTCTGCCGCCGACCCGTGGATGCCCAACCCGGGTATCCCCTGGGCTACGTTCTGGGCGCCGTCGCCTCGGACGGAAGCCTCCAGGATGGAAGACGCGTCTCCCTCACCGTCCGGGAGCGGAGTTTCGCGGACAAGTTCGCTCGCATGTTTGCTGAGGGGTTTCACGTTACGGCACCCAGCGTGCAACAAGTGAAAGTTCCATCCGGCTTCACCCACAAGGACGCCGACGCTTATCGAGTGCGTGTCGTCTCCCGTGATGCGGGTTCCAAGCTGTGCCGCTTGCTCGGCGTGTCCGAGCATGGTTCGCGGTCGAAGACCAGGACTTTCCACTTTCCCGACGTAGTGCTTTCGTCGCGCGAAATGATGCACGGGTTCCTGGAGGGGTACGTGGACGGAGACGGCTATCCGCTCAAGAAGGGGGGAGGCCACTGCATCGTCACATCCAATCACGCATTCGCAAAGGAATTGGCCCGTGTCCTTCAGACGACCGTAGGCGGTAACGGAAACGGCGGCTGCTTCCGTGTGTACATAAGCAAGAGATGGGACCGCAAAGGCTGGTACGGCAGACATGGTTTCCGGAAAGAGCGAGAGTTCTACGATCCGGCCGACAGCAACTGGATCAGGGTGGTCTCCGTGCAACAAGTGCCGAAGCCAAAGAAGCCCTACCGTATTTACTCCATCAAGTGCGGCCCGCATCCGACTTTCCTTGTCGCGGGACACCTGACCCACAACTGCGAGCATCACCTGTTGCCATTTTTCGGCAAATGTCACGTCGGCTACCTGCCGGACGGGAAGATCGTGGGGTTGAGCAAACTGGTGCGCCTGGTCGAGATGTATAGTCGCCGACTCCAGGTGCAGGAGCGCCTGACCTGCGAGATCGCCGATGCGATCCTGAACGCGCTACAGCCACGCGGCGTGGCCGTCATCATTGAAGCCTATCACCTCTGCATGATGATGCGCGGCGTGGAGAAGCAGAAC
>JACPQX010000078.1 GCA_016190255.1 Candidatus Methylomirabilis oxygeniifera
CTACAGGTCCCATGGTTGGATCAATAGGCGCAATGATGGCGCAATTCAAATCGATCGCCACAAAGCGTATGCGTGCCCTTGGACATTCAAGTTTCGCCTGGCAGCGAAATTATTACGAACACATCGTGCGTGACGAAAACTCCCTGAACCGCATTAGAGAATACATTCTCACCAATCCCTTGCGGTGGGACCTCGACCGAGAGAACCCCGAACGCGAAGGCGGGGATGATTTTGATCGCTGGTTGGCCAGCTTCGGGACCAGGCCAAAAGGCGTCTATGGGCGATCCGCCCTGATTCGCACGGTGAGACGACCCGGCGGGTCGCCCCTACGACTGCCGAACAAAGATATCGGCCACACCAGGCCGAGAATATAGGAATGAGGTAGGTGGGAAGAGATGGCGGATCGGGCGAGACTTGAGCAGGCGGAGTTCTACTTCAAGGAAGGATACCGACTTCAGATGAACGGAGATCTGGAGGGCGCGATCGGGGCGTACACCCGTTCCATCGAGATGTACCCGACGGCCGAGGCCCATACGTTTCTGGGCTGGGCGTACAGTTTTCAGGGACGGGTCGATGACGCGATCAAGGAGTGCGAGACGGCCATCCAGATCGATCCGGACTTCGGCAATCCCTATAACGACATCGGGGTCTACCTGATCGAGAAAGGGGAATACGACGAGGCGATCCCGTGGCTGCAGAAGGCGATGGAGGCCAAGCGATACGAACCTCGCCACTACCCCCATATGAACATGGGCCGTGTGCTGGTGCGCAAGGGCCAGTACCAGGAGGCGATCAGAGAGCTGAAGAAGGCTCTGGCTATCGAGCCGAACTACCCTGCGGCGAGGATCGAGTTGCACAAACTTCTGGGCATGTTGAATTAACGCCCGTCACAATTTTTCGAGGCCCACCCTGCATGCTGCCGCAATGGTCCTGGCTCCTTTTCTTGCTGGCGCTTGCCGCTTCGACCATCATGTTTGAAGAGCGAGCGCTTCCCACGGTGCCGGCAGGCTCCGGTGTGCATCTCTCACCCACCGAAAAGGCCCGACAGTATTTTCGCGCCGAGGAGATTGACAGAGGGCGGGCATACGCGGGGGGGCGGTACATCCTAGTCTCCCTACGGCTGGCGGTGACCCTGGGTCTGTTCGCGCTCCTGACCTTCACCACGCTCGCTGCCAGGATTCGCGATCTCAGCGTCTCGGTCGCTGGCGGACGCGTGTGGTTGACCATCGCGGTGTTCGGCCTCCTTCTGGGTCTTCTATATTCTGCTGCCAACTTCCCGTTAAGCCTCTATGGGAGCTTCCTTCGCGAGCATGCCTTTGGCCTCTCAACCCAAACGTTCCGTTCGTGGATTTGGGACTATGCGAAACACGCCCTCATCAGCACGGGGATGATGCTCCCGCTGCTGATCGTGCTCTACGCCCTGATCCGATGGAACCCTCATAGGTGGTACCTTCCGGCCTGGCTTGTCATCGTCGCGGTGATGGCGCTGATGACCGAACTGGCACCGATCCTCATCGACCCGCTTTTTCATACCTTCCGACCCGTCCAGGATCCGGCGCTGGTGGAGCGGATCCGCACGTTGACCGATCGCGCCGGCCTCCGGACCGGGTCGATTTTGGAGGTGGACGCCAGCCGCCGGACGAAGAAGACGAACGCCTACTTCACCGGGCTCGGCGGGACACGGCGCGTCGTCCTGTATGACACGCTGATCACCACCTCCACGCCTGAGGAGGTGGAGTTGGTCCTGGCTCACGAATTGGGCCATTGGAGGCGGCACCACATCTGGAAAGGAATCGCCCTGGGCGCGGCCTCGACGTTAGCGGCCCTGTGGCTGATCGCCCGCCTGCTCAACGTCGCGGCCGGCTCTGGACGGTTCGGCTTTATTCATCCCGCCGACGTGGTGTCGTTGCCGCTTATGCTGCTTGCCTTCGTCGCCCTCAACGTGGTCACAATGCCGATCCAGGTCGGGATCTCCCGCGTCTTCGAGCGGGAGGCCGACCTCGAATCGCTCCGCCTGACCGGTAATCCCGAAGCCTTCATCGCTTCAGAGGTCAAGCTCGCGCGAGCAAACCTGGCGGACATTCATCCCCCGAAGGCGATCGTCTGGCTGATGTACACCCACCCTCCAGTCCTGGAGCGAATCGCCATGGCCGAGGCGTACTCGACGAAAGAGATTCGATGACGCGTCGGACTGCCGCGGGTGTTCTCGCCTGCGCGCTGACCATCATCACGACGGCGCACGCCCAGACGCCGACTCAAGAGATACTCGTCCGGAAGCTCCAAGAGGGGACCTCAGAGGAGCGGCGGAACGCCGCCGGGGTGCTTGGGGACATGGGCGACGACGCGGCCGTTCCACACCTGATCGATGCCCTGAAAGATGACGATGGGGTGGTCCGGGAACTCGCCGAGCACAGCCTGTGGGCAATCTGGAACCGGTCAGGCGATCCGAAGATCGATGCGCTCCTCCAGGAGGGAATCCACCTGCTCCAGAGCGATCGGTTGGACGAGGCGATCGCCACGTTCGACGAGGTGGTGAAAGGCGCGCCCGGGTTCCCTGAGGGGTACAACAGGCGAGCGACTGCCTACTACCTGGCGGGTCAGTACGAGAAATCGATCGCGGACTGCGAGGAGACGATCAGGCGCAATCCGATGCACTTCGGCGCGCTCAGCGGCCTCGGGTATAACTATTTCAAACTGGGGAAACTTGGGCAGGCCATCCGACACTTCGAACGCGCGCTCGACATCAATCCAAACAAACCGAGGATTCGGTCGATGGTGATTGAGCTAAAGCGGGTCCGGGGCGAACGGGCCAAGGATTCCATCTAGTGCACACGCCCCTCACCCGAACCCTCTCCCCAGAGGGGAGAGGGAAGTGCAAAACGGAACTCCTCTCCCTGACCGGAGGATGGTGGGCTACAAGAAGGAACTCCTCTCCCCCGCCGGGGGAGAGGATGGAGGTGAGGGGGCCTTCGGATCAATGACATCAGTGCGATGAGACCCAATACGGCTAGAGGAAAGAAACGATGATCGAGGTTGGAGCTATGAAAGGACGGGACTGATGGGACAGGTCACGTCGCTCTTCTGTCCGCGGTGCGGCCGGACATACGACCCGACCGGGTCCCATGAGAGCTGCGAAGGGTGCGGCGCTGTCCTGGAACTGGCGGTCAACCTGGATGGGCTCGGGCGGGCCGAGCGGGATGCGTTGCTCGCCTCTCCGGAACGAGGGCTCTTTCGATGGTGGCCGTTCCTGCCGCTCGCCGATCGAGCCTGCGTGGTCTCGCTGGGCGAAGGCGACACCCCCCTCCTTCAGGCGGGGCGCCTCGGCGAGCGGCTGGGCCTGCAGCGCCTCTACCTGAAGAACGACACGGTCCTGCCGACCGGTTCGCTCAAGGATCGGAGCAACGCCATCGGCGTGTCGCGAGCGGTTGAGCTTGGAGTCCCGCTGGTGGCAGTGGTCTCAACGGGGAACGCCGCCGCCTCGGTCGCCGCCTATGCTGCCGCGGCCGGGCTGCGCGCCATCATCATGCTGCCCCGGGAGACCGCGCTCGGAAAGGTGACCCAGGCGGCGGCCCACGGGGCCGAGATCGTCGCGGTCGATGCCGACTACGATGCGACGGCAAAGCTGTTTGCCGCTGCGGTCCGAGCATTCGGGTGGTACGCCTGTCTGTCCAACAATCCATACCGGAACGAGGGAAAGAAGAGTTACGCCTACGAACTCTGGGAGCAGCTTGGGGGAGAAGCGCCGGAGTGGATCATCCATCCCACGGCGGGAGGGCTGGGCGTGGTGGCCACCTGGAAGGGATTTAACGAGCTGCACACCCTCGGCTGGGTCGGCCGGCTGCCTCGAATGGTGGCGGCCCAGGCGGCTGCGTGCGCGCCGATCGTCGAGGCCTATCGGAGCGGGTCATCAGACGTTCAGGCGGTGTTGGCGAAAGCGACTGTGGCCGAAAGCATCCGGGTTGGCTATCCCAAGAGCCTGGGCTGGCGCGCCGTCCGGGACATCCGGAAGTCGGGGGGCACCGCGGTCGCGCTGGAGGAGGCAGAGATCATTGAGGCGCGGGATCTCCTGGCCCGGCATGCCGGGATCTACGCGGAGCCGGCCGGCGCGATCTCCCTGGCGGCCGCCGCGAGACTTCGAGAGGAAGGGATCATCAGCTCACGCGATCTTACGATCTGCATGATCACCGGCCACGGTCTTAAGCAAGCGGAGCTTCGGGCGATCCCTGCACCCTTGGCTTCACCCATCGAACCGACACTGGATTCGCTCCGGAGACGGCTTGAACAGGAGCACCCCGTTGCCCGCTGACACGCCCGGGCCCGTTATCCTGGTCCACGGCGGCGCAGGGAAGGTGTCGCCTGACTTGGTTGACGCACGAAGGGCCGGTGTCGGAGGCGCTGCCCTGTCGGGATGGCAGGTGCTCAGCCGAGGTGGATCGGCGGTGGAAGCAGTCGAGCAGGCGGTCAGGGTGCTCGAAGACGACCCGGCCTTCAACGCCGGGTGCGGGGCCTGCTTGAACCGGGATGGCGCTGTAGAACTCGATGCCTCCATCATGGACGGCAGGAGTCTCGCAGCCGGCGCGATCGGTGCGGTACAGCGGATCGCCAACCCTGTGACTCTCGCACGCGCGGTGATGGAGGCCGGCCGGCATATCTTGCTGGTGGGAGAGGGCGCGCGGCGCTTCGCGGCAGAGGCCGGGATCGGGGAGTGCGATCCCGAGACCCTGATCACAGAGCGGCAGCGCGCTCGTTGGGCGGCCTTATATGAGGAGAAGGCTGAGGCCCCGGGTACGGTCGGGGCGGTTGCCCGTGATCGGACAAGGCGCCTGGCCGCAGCCACTTCGACGGGAGGTCTGCCATTCAAGGCACCGGGCCGAGTGGGCGATTCAGCGCTGATCGGCTGCGGTACCTATGCTGACGATCGACTCGGAGCGGCCTCCTGCACTGGAGATGGGGAGGCGATCATCAAGCTCGTGCTTGCAAAGTCAGCCCTGGACCTCCTGGGGGCAGACAGGGAGCCGATGGGGGCGGCGAGGCACGCCGTCGAGCTGGTGACGGCTTGGGCCAGAGCCGACGCCGGGATCATCCTTCTCGATCCCCTCGGTCGAATCGGCCGTGCGAGGAACACCCCACAGATGACGTGTGCATTCATCCAGGGCGACCCATCAGCGCTACAGGTCGTAGACTGAGCCGCCTGGTCGCATAGGGTCGGGGATGGCCAATCAAGAGAAGGAGCCTGCGTTCCCCCGGTGGGGAGAGAACCCACCGCGTCTTTCCCCCGCCTTCTTTTACGGCACACTGCTCCTCCTCCTCTACCTCACCTACCTCGTCGTGGTTCCCTTTGCGTCGCCGATCCTCTGGGCAGCGGTGCTAGTCGTCATCTTCTACCCGGCCTATCAACGCCTCCTCCGGCTGTTCAAGGGCAAGGCCGGTCTCGCGGCTTTCTTGTTTACGACGGCGGTGATCCTCGCGGTCATCGTCCCAGCCTTTTTCTTCGGGTGGGTGCTGGCACGTGAGGCCGCGGCCCTCTATCAGGTGGTGGAGCGCTTCTATCAGCAGCAGGGACTGGAGGGGATCGCGACCCACCCGGCGGTCACCGCCGGTCGGGCCCTTTGGGAGCGAGTGAGGCTGCCCTTTGACCGCTTGGGCTTCGACCTGAATGGGCTGCTGTTGGCCACGATCAACGCAGTGAGCAGTTTCATGGTGGACAACCTGAAAGGGATCGCCAAAAACCTCTTAAGCTTCACCATCAATTTCCTGCTCACCACGTTCAGCCTCTTTTTCCTCCTCAGGGATGGCGAGGCGATCGTCCGCGGCCTCAAGGCCCTCTTGCCGCTCAAGCGGGAGCACACTGACGCGCTCTTCGCCCGGCTCAATGACGCCGTCTCGGCCGTCGTCCACGGAACCCTCCTGACGGCCCTGGCACAGGGGGCAATGGGGGGGTTGGGGTACTGGATCTTCGGTGTCCCATTTCCGGTCTTTCTCGGGTTGGCCACCGCCGTTGTGTCATTGCTCCCGGTTGGAGGGTCGGCGTTGATTTGGATCCCGGCGGCCATTTATCTATTCCTCAAGGGAGTCTGGATTCGGGGAATCCTGCTGCTCGCCTGGTCTGGTTTGGTCATCAGCACGGCTGATAACATCCTGAAGCCGGCCCTGATGTCGAGCGGGACGAAGCTGCCGACCCTGTTCCTCTTCTTCGGCATGCTGGGCGGTCTCGAGGTGTTCGGGGTGCTTGGGTTCATCCTGGGCCCCGTCCTTCTGGTTATGCTTGCGGCCTTCCTCGAAATGTATAAGGAGTTCTCGTCACATCCGGACGGTCGGGATCGATGACGCTCAAAGGCGATCACAGGCGTCTATATTCCGCCAACGGCGGTCCGGCGCGACGTCGATAGCGCGATGGCGCGTCTGTTACCAGGAAGGGATGAGGGGCTTAGCTCCTTTTGAGGAGTCGAGGCAGGCTATCCATGCTGATTTCGGAGCGTAGGGGTCATAATGGCAAGCTGCTAGTGCCGTTCCAACTTGTTTCGGTTAATCGCCGATAGATACCCTGTAAGAACTATCGCTTTCCCCAGCCTCGTTACTTTGGGGTAAATAGTTGGAACGGCACTAGTAACCACGATGTCCACCACGGCCGCCGCCGCGGAATCCGCCACCGCCACCGCGGCGGGGGGCCTGTTCCTTCGCCTCGTTGACTGTCAGGGCGCGGCCACCAATCTCCCGACCGTTCAAGGCCGTGATCGCAGCCTTGGCATCGGTCTGGCTCCCCATTTCTACGAAGGCAAAGCCCCTGGGGCGTCCCGTATCGCGATCGGTGATGATCTTGACGTCGGAAACCTCCCGACCCCCCTCTTCGAAGAGCGCGCGGAGCTGGGCTGCGTCCGTGTCAAACGGGAGGTTACCCACGTACACCCGTGTTCCCATGATCTTCAAGCTCCTTTCGTCCCCTTTCGGGGGATGCCTGACGAGGTGTTGCACTGTGACGCCTGGCGCCATGGCCCCGTCTCCATCGGCCGGCCCCAGCCACCCGACACGATGCGGGGGACTCAGAACTCCCGTTGATCGCGGCGGGACGCGCGAGCGGCCTGGCGGCGAAGCCTTCGCGCGGCCTCGCGGACCTTACGGCGACGCTTCTCCCCTGGCTTCTCGTAGTGGGCCCTCCGCTTCAACTCCTTCAGGATGCCATCGCGCAGGACCAGTTTCTTGAAAAGACGAATGGCGGATTCGACCCCGCGGTCGTCCACCTTCACTTCGAGGGGGCGGTGCCGGGTCCCGTTGTCGGACCTTGAGCTCCATCTGCTCTCTTCTCTTCCAATGTCAAGAGCCATTGTCCCTCTCAGTCAAGGTGTCGTCTCCACCTAACACGATCCAGGGTTTCATAAACGAAAAAAGCCGCGGGACCGTGGTCCTCGCGGCGTTTTCAGAAAACGTGGACGAAGCCGTCAGAACCGGAAAGCATCTTACTATAGCCATGTCTGTGAATGTTGTCAAGGATATTCAAGACATTCAGGATTCGCACTGGTCGAGACCTCAAGCAATCCTTGCGCCCTCACCGATCCTGATGTATAAGATGGGTGGACGTGGGGCACAGGATTGCCGGTCTGGGCGGCAGCCTAGCAGAAAGTAGGAGGGTAGCATGGCGGGTACAGCGAATCGACAATTAGTGAATTTCGCCTTTTACAAGGTTGATCCGGCCTGGCGGCGCCTTCCGAAGGAAGAGCGAGAAGCGAGTAAGAAGGAGTTCGGCAGCGCGGTGGACGAGTGGCGCCAGCGGATGCTGCTCATTCCCTACTCCACCGTCGGGCTGCGTCCCGAGACCGATTTCATGCTCTGGCGGATCGCTGACACCTTGGACCTCTTCCAAGAGATGAGCCGGCAGCTTAATAAGACGGCGCTCGGGGCCTATTTGACAACGCCGTACTCCTTTGTGGCCATGACCAGGCGCTCCATCTACGTGGACAAGCATTTTCATCCTGGCCAGGAGGGGCGCCGGGCAGCAATTGTCCCCGGCGAATACCGCTACCTTTTTGTCTATCCGTTCGTGAAGACCCGGGAATGGTTCCTGCTTCCAATCGAGCAGCGCCAGGAAATGATGAACGTTCACATCAAGGTCGGCCATCAGTTTCCGTCTGTGAAGCTGAATACCACCTACTCCTTCGGCCTCGACGACCAGGAGTTCGTGGTTGCGTTTGAGAGCGACAAGCCGGCCGACTTTGTGGATCTGGTCATGGCGCTCCGGGAGACGGAGGGAAGCCGTTTCACGCTTCGCGACACGCCGATCTTGACCTGCGTTCGAAAACCGATCCACGAGACGCTGGACGACCTGGGCTAGAAAGCGAGCGATCTATGGAATCCCGCCTCGTCCGGATCGGGCACAGCCCGGACCCGGACGATGCGTTTATGTTCTATGCCCTGGCCAAGGAGCGATTGGACACCGGCAGGCTCCGGTTTCAACATCTCCTTGAAGGGATCGAGACTCTCAACGGCTGGGCGTTGGAGGCAGACTCGAAGTGACGGCCATTTCGGCCCACGCCTATGCGTATGTGTCGGACCGCTACCTCCTCCTGCCCCACGGCGCGAGTGTCGGTCGGAACTATGGCCCCATCCTCGTGGCGAAGCGCGCGTTCGACCTCCCCGAGCTTCGCGGCAAGCGAATTGCCGTTCCCGGGAAGCGTACCTCCGCATTCCTCGCGTTGCGTCTCTGCCTAGGCGAGTTCGACGCTCTGGAGGTCCCCTTTGACCGGATCTTCGACACAATCGAGCGAGGAAAGGCCGAGGCAGGCCTCGTTATCCATGAGGGGCAGCTTACGTACAGTGGCCGCGGGTTCGAGAAACTGCTGGATCTCGGAGCCTGGTGGCAGGAGAAGACCGGACTGCCGCTGCCGCTCGGCGCCAACGCCATTCGGAAGGATATGGGTGAACCATTCTGTCTGGAGGTGTCTCGACTGCTCCGGGCCAGCATCGACTATGGGCTGGCCAACCGCGAGGAGGCCCTACGGTATGCCATGGAGTTTGGGCGCGGGATGGACATCTCGCTTGCCGACCGGTTCGTCGGTATGTACGTCAACGACGACACTCGCGTCTGGAACGCAGAATGCCGACTGGGGCTCGAGCGGCTCCTGGACATGGCCTGGGAGCAAGGGCTGATCCCGAAGCGGATCCGTCCGGAGTTTCTTTCCGGCTAAGGGTGTCGCTCGCCGTATTTCAGAATTCCCTCGATTCGATCCGATATCACACGCCCCAGAGATTTCCCTCCGTTTTCCCTGTAACCTCTTAGAAAGAAGGGTTCTCCCCCCTTCCACGCACCCCTCTCCATTTCTACCACTGATGAGCCGTTTTTTTCTTGACAATGCTTTATCGTGTGTTACTGTCTGTCACTTTAAATTAAGTTCCGTAACTGTAGACAAAGACAGCGTTTTATGCTGTTTGATAGCATTTAGCCTTAGATCAATATTATTTGATATCCTTAAACAAAAAAACATCATGTTTGCCTTAAAAAGATATCTAACATTAGCAAAATCTGGCTTGCTCTGTCTGATTGTGAGACAGAGCGTTGCCAGCCATCCCCGGCGCTCCAGGCCGGACGCCGGGCCACCTGGAAGGAGGAGAGGATCATGATCGGCGCGAATGGAAATGGCACGAAGCGGGATCAAGTCAAGGAAGTGCACGAGTACATTGAGAAGCACCGACAGCGGCGACAAAGCAACAAAGTCCTCCACGCCCATCCCTCCCCACTCTTTTGGTCCGAGCGCAATGTCCCCGTGAAGGAAGTGATGATCCGCCGACAGTTGGCCAGCCCTGCCGTCTCGAAGCGGATTAACCTGTATGTGGGCACCCCCTACTGTCTCCCCACCAACCCCGACCGGTGCGGATTCTGCCTGTTTCCAAGTGAGGTGTTCATGGGCCGCCACCAGTTGGAGAAGTATCTCACGTATCTCGAGCGAGAAGGGCGAAAGTATCAGGAGTTCTTCGATGGCGATGAGCTGGCGAGCATCTATTTCGGCGGAGGCACCTCGAACCTCTATCCACCGGATCATTACCACCGACTCCTAGAGATGGTCAGAGGGGTCTTTCCGTACATCCCGCCAGACATCGAGGTCACCCTGGAAGGGATTCCCCAGCTCTTCACACGGGAAAAGCTGGTTGCGATGAAAGCAGCCGGCTTCAACCGGATCAGCATGGGGGTGCAGCAACTCGACGATGAGATGATCAAGCTGAGCGGCCGAAAACAGAAGGCCAAGCATGTCTTCCAGACACTCGAGTGGTGCCATGAACTGGGGCTTCAAAGCAACGTCGATCTCATCTTCGGTTGGCCGCGACAGACGATCGAGCGGATGTTGAAGGACCTGGATGCGATCGTTCGCACGGGCATCCGCCACATCACCCACTACGAACTGAACGTGGCCGGACGGACCGATTTCGCGCGCAATCACCGAGATGAGCTCCCTTCAATCGACCAGAACCTCGAGATGTACCGGGTCTCCAGGGAGTTCCTGCAGAGCCATGGGTATCGACAGGCGACGGCGTACGACTGGGAGAAGCCGGCTGAGGATCTACCGAGCGAGTATCGGTACGAGGAGCAGATGCGGAAGTTCCTTACACACGACGATGGGCAGCGGCTCGTCGGATATGACATGTGGGGCTGGGGATTTGCGGGTGTTTCCTATTTCTTCGGAACTCCGGACTCCCCCGGCTGGGTCTATATGAATTCCTCAAGGGTGAACGACTATTTCGGGGCCCTTGATGAGAGCCGTTTCCCGATCGAACGCGGCTTTCACTACGAGCCGAAAGACTTACGCCTGACCTGGCTGTACCAGAACCTGCAGGCCATGAATATCGACGCAAAGGCCTACAGCTCGATTTTCGGCGTCGATCTGCTGGATGAATTCGAGCCGATCTGGAACGCCCTTTCCGAGAGAGGATGGGCGGAGATTGCCTCCCAAAAGGTGACGCTCGTTGGGGATGGCGTCTTCTACACGCCGTTAATCCAGGGTCTCCTGTCACACGACAGAATGGAGGAAATCCGAAAGTCCAGGTCCGCGGGATCGGCCCTCTTGGAGGCGGAGTTGAAGCCCCAGCAGGCACCCAACACAGCGGCCCCCCCGGAGACCGTGCAGGCCGCGACCGAAGATCCGACGCCAAGCTCCATAGATTCGATCATTACACAGGTGTTTGCGTCTCCACCGGTCGATACGAAAGGCGAGACGCACCTGGAGGAGGAAACGTTCCTGGAGAATACACAGGATGGGGCGGAGCTTGCCCTCCATAGAATACAAGGCGAGATCCGTCACGACCCGCCTGTCCTTCTCACCCACGGAACCTTTTCGAACGCACAGGTCTGCAGGTTGCTGGCCCGCTACCTGGCGCGAGAGGGCTTCGATTGCTGGATTCTCGAGCTGCGAGGGCATGGCCTGAGTAAGTCTGGACCGGTTCATCCCGACTTCGAAAGTTTCAGTTTCTTCGATGTTCCGACGGCCCTGGACGCGCTCCGACGAAGGACTCGACGAGAGAACATCTTCTGGGTCGGACACAGCGGAGGCGGACTCGCGCTCCTGATGCATCTGGCGCGGTACCCAGAGGCCTGCGGACAGATCAGGGGCATTGTCACCCTGGCAAGCCAGGCGACCGACGCGGGCGCTACCTGGCGCGGAAGGACGAAGATTATCCTGGGCGCGCTTGCAACGAATGTCCTGGGGAAAGCCCCTGGCAAGATGTTGAAGCTCGGGCCTCAGGACGAATTCCGCGGCGTGATGAACCAATGGTTTCGGTGGAACTGGAGCGGCCGGTGGACCGGCAAGGACGGCTTTGACTACATGCAGGCTCTACGGCGGATTGAGGTCCCGGCACTCTCTTTCGCCGGAGGCGGAGATCGGTTCATCGCTCCCCATCAGGGCTGTCGCCGGCTGTACAATGCCTTGGGAAGCCTCGATAAGCGAATGGCGTTTTGCGCCAAATCAGAAGGGTACGCGGAAGATTACAGCCACGCGCGGATCATTGCCAGCCGACGGGCCCAACAGGAGATCTGGCCCATCATCGCGGAATGGCTCCTCAAGCGCGCGTAGCGTCGGCCACACAGGTTCTTGCGCGGGCACAGTCGAGGGCGACCTGGGGGAAGGAATCGCCCGAAGGAGATGAGCGCGACCCTAGATCTTTTCGAGCAGCTCCATCCCCTCCGCCACCAATGCCATAACGTCGAGGTACTGGAACGGCTTGTTCAACACAAGATCAATTCCAGCTTCCTTCAACTTCGCCCGGTCAAGGGTGATCCCCCACCCGGTGACGAGGGCGACAGGGGTCTTGGGTGCGATCGCCTTGATAGCTGCCGCGACCTCCCAGCCTGAAAACTCCGGCATCCCAAGGTCGGTGAGAACAAGATCGAAGGGGCCCTGGCGGAACAGGCGCAGTCCTTCGCGGCCACCGGAGGCCAGGACCACGGTGTGGCCTTCCGCTCGGAGGATATCGGAGAGGAGCTCACGGACCACTCCATCGTCGTCAATGATCAAGACGCGTCCGAGCTTCCCCGATGGCGTCACCTTCGATTTAGGGGCAGGGCGGAGTTTGGATGGGATCGGTAGCCTGATCACCATGGTTGTGCCTTGCCCTGGATGGCTGTTCACGTTGATGTCGCCCCTGTGGGCCTTTATGATTCCATAGGACACGCTCAACCCAAGCCCGGTCCCTTTGACGCCCTTGGTGGTGAAGAAGGGATCGAAGATCCTGGCCCTTACTTCATCGCTCATCCCGATCCCCGTGTCGGACACGCTGGCGCGCACCCACCCCTCTCCCTCCTCAGTCTTGAACGTGAGCCTCCCCCCTTTAGGCATGGCCTCTACTGCGTTAAAGATGATATTCGTCAGAACCTCTCGGATTTCCGAGATATTCCCCATCACGGGGGAGATCTTCCCAAAGTCGGTCGCCACTTCGATGGTCGCCCCGGCGAGGTTCGTCTCGTCCTTCCACCTGGCCTCGGTGATGGCCAGGGCATCCTTGATAGCCTGGTTGAAGTCCACGGGAAAGAATTCTTCTTCCCGACGTCTCCGGGTGAAATGTTGTAGGCGACGGACAGTATTGGCCCCGTCCAGGGCCGCCTTTTCGATCGCCTCAAGGCCCCGGCGTATCTCATCGCCCTGGACGCCCCGGTGGAGGAGCTGGGCGCGCCCAAGGATCGCGCCCAAGATGTTGTTGAAGTCGTGAGCCACCCCAGACGCCATCTCGCCAAGGGCGCGGAGCCGTTCGGTCCGGACGAGCTGTTCCGCCAGTTGCTTTCGCTCCCTGATATCTCGCGCAATCCCCTGCCAGCCGATCACCCGACCCGCGGCATCCCGAATAATCACCGTCCCGATCTCCACCGGAACGATGCCGGAGCCGTCCTTCTTCAGCATATCCAGCTCGTAGAGACGGAACGGACCCTTTCCCCTTGCCGCTCTGGCAAAGGCCTCCCGAGCCCGGCGCTGGCTCGGGGGGGTCAGGATGTCGGTGGACAAACGACCCAGGAGCTCTTCGGGTGTGTAGCCGAGCATCTCCTCCACCTTCGGGTTCACATAGGTGAACCGGCCCTCGGCGTCCAGGGCGTAAATGACGTCTCGGACCTGCTCGGCCAGCAGCCGGTATTTCTCCTCCGAAGCCTTGACCGCATCCGCGTGGGCCTGAACCGCCCGAAAGAGCTCGGCGTTCTCGATGGCGATGGCCGCCTGACGGGCGACTCCGTTGACCAGCCCCACCTCCTCCTTCGTGAAGCGGTGTTCGTCTGTCCACCAGATGACGTAGAGCCCACCGATGATCTTGTCCTTCGCCAGCATCGGAACAAACAGCGCGGATCGATGCGCAAACGAGCGAAACACCGGGTGGTTAATTCTGCTGTCCCCAGCGGTGTCGTCCGTATGGACCGCGGCCTTTGTGGTGAACGCCTCCTCGACGAATCGAAATCCCGCAATGGGGATGGGCGTCCGTACAAAGGCTTGCAGGAGGTCTTTCGGCACGCGGTACCCTGCAAAGGGGATCAGACACCCTCCATATGCGTCCAGCAGGTAGGCCCCTGCGGTATCAGCCCCGACGACGTGGGCGACGGCTCGCGCGATCCGGCGAACGGCCTCCTGCAGATCAAGAGTGGAATTGACGGAATCGCTGACTTCCAGTAGCGTCTGGGTTTCGTTCAGTCTGGCCTGCGTCTCCCCTATCAGGCGGGCATTCTCCAGTGCGATGCTGAGCTGCCCCGCGATGGTCTGGAGCAACAGTATCTCAATGTTCGAGAAGGACGCCGATCCCCGCTTGGTCAGGTTCAGCACGCCGATCTGCTGATCCTGTACGACGAGAGGGACGCATGCGTGCGAGGCGGCCGCTCGCCCAGAGAGGGCCGATTGGGGGCAGTGATCGATGACGCTACACGGGGGAAGTGGATCTCCGACAGCAAAGGAACTGAGGCAGGGACAGATGGCGCGGGTCAGCGAGCCGGCGGAGGCCGGCTCCTCATGCGTGGCCTGTCGCACCGCGGCGAGGTACACCGTGCGATCCGGAGACACGCGGACCGCAGGCCAGACGACGTCGCCGGGCGGCTCCTGGGAGAGGTAGATCCACCCGAGGATCCCCTCATCAACGGTCGCCAGCAGCTCCCGGAGGGCGGTATCCAAGAGCTGGCCGAGGGCGGAGGACTGGGCCGCCACCGAGACCGCCATGACCGCCGACAGGCTTCTGCCGGTCAGCCGTTCTTCCGTATCCGCTCGAATCGCTTGCCTCAAGCCTGCACCTTATAGCCGCGGGGCACAGACCATAGCAGAAAACGCCGCTCAGAGCAAAGAAAAACCATTGGCCCCCTACGAGACCGGTGCGGGGCCGTAAGACGTCATCGCTACTCCTTCCGACGCAACCCCCTTAGTGACACCACGACGAATTCGGACAATCGCCGGAGCGGTGCGATCCCGCGACGAAGGGCAAACTATTCCGGTCGTCAGACCCACTCCGCCACGAGGCGACCCTCTCGCATGACCGGCACGACGTCGGTCAGATCCACCTGGGCACAGACCTCGAGGTCCGCCCCAAACCCTTTCCGAGTGATCTCGCGTCCCCATTCGCAGCCCCGGAGCATCTCGAGGAGGTCTCCCCGGTTTGTCGAATAGAGCAGGTGGACTGCCCTGGCCGCATCGCTGAGCTCAAGGCAGCGATCGGAGAGGCGAGAGAGGCAATCGATCAGCATCCCTCCCCCCACAGCGTCTTCCAGGCAAAACTGGCCGTTTCGGCCCGCGCAGACGATCAGAACGTCGGCGCCGGCACGTTGCAGCCAGCGAGCGGTGGCAGACACGTTCAAAAAGGCGCAGGCCACCACGGCCCGAGCGCTCTCGATCGTCCGAATCGCGCGCGTCCCGTTGCTTGTGGTGAGGACGACGGTCTTTCCCTCAACCCGCTCCCGCCCGTATTCCGAGGGCGAATTGCCGAGGTCCGCTCCTGCCATCTTGGCCGCCGCCCGTTCTCCGGCAACCAGGGCGCCGTTACCGAGCGTCAGCGCGACGGCCCTGGCCTCGCGCAGCGTTCGGACAGGGACGATGCCGGCGCAACCATGGTGCAACGCAATGGTGATCGTGGTGGACGCCCTGATGACGTCGATCACCACAGCCGCTTGCCCGGCCGCCGAGCGCCTGCCCAGCTCCCGCCGGCTCAACGCAATGTCCACTCTCACGCTGACCCCATTCTGTCTGACAGCCCCAGAAGCGGCGGAATCTCATTGAGGGAAGCGATCAGGTGGTCGGCGTTGTGCGAGAAGGGCTGGACGGGGTTACGCAGTAAGACTGTCCGGACGCCCGCGCGGCGGCCCGCCAGCATGTCAAACTCGAAGTCACCGACGAACAGCACCTCGTGCGCAGCTACTCCCAGTCGCCGGCAGGCCAGCAGGATCGGGTCGGGCGCGGGCTTTGGCGGCGCATCCTCTCGGGTGACGATCGCCGAGAAGGGAAGGGCCAATCGTGCCTGGATCAGGTCAACACTCTTGCGACTATTCCGGGTGACCAGCCCGAGGCGCAGTCCATGGTGATCGAGCCGGCGAAGAAGCGGGACGACACCGTCCAGAGGCTGGCATCGAATCGCCGCTTCAGTCTCGTGTCGCGCGAGGATCGCCTCCGCCCGGGCGCGCTCCTGGCCGGACAGTCCCTGGATCCGCTCGAGGATGAACCCTTCCGTCGAGCCAAAGATCTCATGCTTGATCGCCATAAAGTCGAGGCATTGCGCGACCACCACGCCGTCCAAATCAAACAGCGCGCCTCTAATCGTCGCCACGCTCATTGGTTGCCTTGCCCTCTCATCATGCATTACATATAGTCGATAGCCTTCAAACTGACAAGCAGATTTGGTCCGAATGCCGTTGACATCCCTCCGGATACCTGCTATGAACAGGCGGTTTTCCCCTTAGTGTGGAGGAACGAACGATCAATGACGGCGAAATTCTCCCCTGATCAGAAGCGAACCATCGCGGCCCTGAGCACCTCCATTGCGATCAGGATGCTCGGGATTTTTTTGGTCCTTCCGGTTTTCACGCTGTACGGGGAACAATTTACCACCTCCAAACCGCTGATCGGCCTTGCCTTCGGTGCCTATGGTCTGACCAATGCCCTGCTCCAGGTCCCGTTCGGCCGGCTGTCCGACAGGTTCGGGCGCAAACCGCTCCTGCTGATCGGTCTGGCGCTTCACAGCGTCGGGTCGATCCTCGCCGCCATGCCCGCCAACATCTTCGCCCTCATTGCCGCTCGACTGGTTCAGGGGGCGGGCGCCATCAGCTCCGTGGCCTTCGCCCTGGTGGCCGATTCGGTAGAGGAGGGAAGCCGTGCCACCGCGATGGCCTTTCTCGGAATCCCGATCGGCCTCTCCTTCGTCGGCGGCATATTGGCCGGGCCAGCCATCGCCAGCGTCGCCGGGTATGCCTCGCTCTTTTGGCTCTCCGGCCTCCTCAGCGTGCTTGCCACCATCTACTTGGGCGTCACCGTACAGGAGCCGAAAAGAGACCGGTCGAAAGCCGCAGCCGATGCCGACCGGCTTTCAGTCGCTGCGGTCCTCAGGATCGGCGACATCCTCAAGCTGGACGCCTGCGGGTTCCTCATGTCGTTCTTCATGAGCAGCTTCTTCTTCCATTTTCCACTACTGGCTCGACGGTATCTGCCCCTGGGAAGCTACTACGTCTTGCTCGGTCCGATGGTTTTCATGGCCGCAGTGGTCATGTTTTGCGCATCGGGGGCGGCCGATCGGGGCTGGGCGAAGGCGACAGGGGTGGCCGCCTTTGTGGTCCTCTCCATCAGTGGGTTGCTCCTCTTTCGCAGCGCTGACTGGGGCCTTCAGGCCCACCCACTTCTGGCGCTCACGATCGCGGGCATCCTCTTTTTCGCGGGGTTCTCCAGTCTCGAGCCGATCCTCCCCAGTCTCATTACCAAGGCGTCACCCAAGACGGTGTATGGGACAGCCCTGGGAACCTTCAACACCCTGCAGTTCCTCGGCAGCTTCGCCGGCGGGGCCGCCGCGGGGATCCTTGGCGCCCTGGGAAATCACCTCATGCTGGCCGCCCTGTTGGTGGCCGCCGCCCTTGGCGTGCTGCTGATGGCCCAGGTCACGACCGTCTAAACACGCGGGCTCGCGGCCACTCCTAGATTTCGCGGATGAAGGTTCGGATGGCGGCATTCACTTGCTGGGGTGACTCGAGGGTTACCATATGGCCGGCGTTTTCGATCACGACCAACGTGGATCCGGGAATCTCTTTGTGCAGCCGCTTTGAATGGCGCACGGGCGTGATCAGGTCCTCACTGCCGCAAAGGATCAAGGTGGGCAGATTGAGCCCTCCGAGGCGTCCCCTGAAGTCGTACTTCCGGCAGGCGGCGAAATCGCCCAAGACCGTCTCCAGACTGCAGCGTCGCACGTCGCCCCTCGCGATGGCCAGCGCCTCCTGTGTCACCTGATCCGAGAAGAACATTCCCTTGAACTTGTGGGGCATCACCGCGACGGCCCACAGCAGGATGTCGGGGGTCAGCGCCAGCGCCTCGAGGTAGGCCGAGGCTCCAACGAGGATCAAGCCCTTCAACAGCTCCGGATAGGCGAGAGCCACCTGGAGCGCGACGGCACCGCCCAGCGAGTGTCCCGCCAGAATGACCCTGCGTCTTCCAGCCCGCTGAACGACGCCCCTCACCGTTGCAGCGTATCCTTTGATCGAAGGCTCGTCCAACGGATCGGACCCACCCCGGCCCGGAAGATCGGGGGCCACCACCTCGTACTCGCGAGACAGCCCATCCACCTGATATCGCCAGGAATCGGCGCTGCAGCCGCTGCCGTGGACCAGGACAAGCCGCTCGCGCCGAAGTGGCCACCGTTTGCCGGCTTTGACGCAGGCCACGGTTAGGCCATCGATCCGCAGGAGTTCGCGCCGAAGTGGCCTTAGGGATTGGATTGGCATGTTCCGAAAGGATTAGTGCAGAAAAGCCCTCAAGCGGAAGGCCAAAAGGATGAGCGGAGCAATAGAAAAGCTTGATGCGATGGCAGCCCCACTAAGCGGCGCGAGAACCAGGCTAGATCGCCTGTCGCTGAGCCCCGATGGCGCGAAACCCGGAGAGACTCGCACCCGAGTCAAACCTTACGGGATCAAGGGCCTTACGATGCCAGCGCCTTCGCTAGTTGCTCCTGATCGAAGCCAACGATTCGCTGCCCGTTAATCACGGTGACCGGAACGCTGTTGAATCCCATCCGCTTCAACTCGTCCAGCGCAGCCTGATCCTCCCGGACGTTCTTTTCGGTGAAGGGAATTTGCTTCTGGGAAAGCCACGCTTTCACCTGGTAGCAAGACCCTCACCCAGTGGCGCTATAGACGATCACTTCTTTCAACATCACTATCCTCCTTGGTAGCTCTTGACATGAGGGATACAGGCCAGTCTACTGAGCGCCGTGGGGCAAGTCAAGGCCGACACTGGAATACCTTGGTCAGTTGATGAACCCCTCCTCGCCTTCCTGCTTCACTGTTCGACGGATCTCCCGGCTCTTGCGAAGATAACAGACGCGACAGACATTCCGGACGATATCCGATGTCGGCCCATCGGCGAGGAGATAGGTTTCCAGGAGTTTGATCGCCTTGCCGCAGATCACGCAGCGACGGAGAATATCTTTCATGACCCCTTCCAGTCGCCTTCAGACCCGGGTTGTTACCCAGCATCACACACGACCCTTCTACCCACCTCGGTGTTAGCACGAAGCTTACCCGAACTATCCGATCCAGTCAACCGATGACCACCCTCAGACGGTTAGCAAGGCCCTGATTTGATGCCGCGTGGTAAGCTCATTCCACCTCGGCGGGATTCCTCGAACGAGGAGAAGCAAAACAGCGTGGGCAGGATTTCCCTTGACATCGTTCTTCCTGTCCGTTTAAATCATCTCTGTCGATCTTCCTATCGAAGTGGGGCTGTGGCGCAGTTGGGAGCGCGCCTGACTGGCAGTCAGGAGGCCACGGGTTCGAATCCCGTCAGCTCCACCAAACCCTCCTGAAGTCTCGTCGTCACAACACCTGCTCCACGGACATTCCAGAACCCCCACCGCGCTTTCTGAGGTTTCTGCATTTTCATCGCTTGCACTCCGTCTCGTCAGGTCAGCCAACGTATGTGCAGTGCACATTAGTAGTTGAAATCCACACCTGCCTTGAGATCCAGAAAGACCTTGAAATTCCCGGGAGGGCGTCACATATTGGAAGCAGAATAGGTATCGCGATGGTCACCTGGGGTGAGCATAGCGCTTCGGCTACCCCCCGCGATTTCGTTGGCGTACGTTGCAGCAACGCCCTCTCGGGTGAAACTCAGCCTGAGAGGGCGTTGGTGTTTTCGCCTCCCGGAGGCGCGAACGGCGTGGTCGCCAGAGACCGGGGAGCAAAGAAGATGCTTCGATAGGTCGAGGGAGACGGCAGCCTTGCTAAGACGGGAAGGGTTAGGCACAACGGCGGTCTCGAGTCCAACGTGCGAGGGCTCGTATCTTTCCGCCAGGGGGAGGTGAGAAGGATGACAGCGTACCCGCCGACCTGCGTGACATGCGGTGCAGTCCTGATCGGGTGGGAAATGAGCAAGAAGCTTCAGAGCTTTGTCTGTTTCTGCCCGGCCTGCCGAAAGCAGGAGGAAGCACCCTCGCGTGAGGTGGTGCTCAAGAAGGCCGCCTAGGGTTGGGCATCATTGGGCCCCGCCGAGTATCCGGCCCGCGGGCCTACCTGTTGGTGCTGAGCGCCCGCTGACGAGAGGCCGTGTGAGTTGTGGCCAGCCTCTTGGGAGTTGTTGTTTGCCCATGAGCAACGCGGCCAACTTGCCCCTCTGCGGTGTGGGCCCCAGGCCACCACACGCGAGCCAAGAAGTGGAGGTTAACATCATGGCAATGCTTCAGGCGGAATTGCGTGAGGTGGGTGGGGGCCGCTGCAAGAGTTGCGGGCGCCCTCCCACACTGTGGTGCGAGGATTGCGGGTGTTCCGTGAGTTGTCACGATTTCATTTACCCACGCGAGAACGAGCGGGTGCCATACTGTCTGCGGGATTTCGGGCCCTGCCCAAAAGAGCAACGACCAGTGTTCTTGGGGGCAATGGAAGATTGGCTGCGTGGCATGAGGCAGCACATGCGCCAACGAAGCCAGGCGGCCTGATGTTGGCATAGGAGGGGGCGACCATAGTCTGTCATCCCCCCGATTCTCCCCTCCAGGCGACACCAACCCTGACCTGCGTCGTCATTGCCTGGAAAGCCCTTCTCGCCAGTCGGCCTTCCCGTTCGAGCGTCCGCGAACCAGTCCACGGAAGGACTGCCCTGTGAGCAGCTCTCCGCTACAGGTATTCGGCCGGGCCGGGCGATCCTGAGGGGTGTTCTCGGGGGGGTTACCTCGCCGTCCCATACCTGGTGGGACGCCCCTGGGTTTCTCGGAGGGCGCGGCGCGCGACGTTCTCCCTCGCCCGGACTCGCTCCTCGGATTTTCGCGCACGGATGACCGCGAGGCGTTCGGCGATGGGGACCTCAAAGCGCTCAGCGGGTGTCTTTGCGTAATTGAACCCCGAGACCTTCTGGCGCGGCAGGCGTGTGCCGATGTCGCTCTCGATGGCGCGGAGGCTGCACTCTTCGTTCGGTGAGACGAGGGTGTAGGCATCGCCCGTGGCGTCCATCCGTCCCGTACGCCCGACCCGGTGGATGTAGTCCTCGGGAAGGTTCGGGACGTCAAAATTCACGACGAGGCCCAGCGCCTCCACATCGATGCCGCGGGCGGCGATGTCTGTCGCGACGAGGACGCGGCACCGTCCCTTCTTGAAGCTGGCCAGGGCGTCGGTCCTCTGCGCCTGGCTGCGGTTCCCGTGGATCCTGGCGCAGGTGACGCCGTGCTTCTCGAGGAAGTCGGCGAGCCGGTTGGCCCGGTGCTTGGTTCGGGTGAAGGCCAGGACATTCTTGGACGCGCTGCTCCTCAACAGCTCGAGGAAGAGGTTGGACTTCAGCTCATGCGGGACGGGATAGGCCACATGGGTGATCCCCGCCGCAGGGGCGGATTTCCGCTCGATGTTCAGGGAGACTGGGTGCCGCAACATGTCCCTGGCGAGTTCCACGATGGGCGCCGGCAAGGTCGCGGAAAACAGAAGCGTCTGCCGTTTCTTGGGGACGTGCTTCAGGATGCGGCGGATGTCGGGCAGAAAGCCCATGTCGAGCATGCGGTCCGCCTCATCGAGCACGAGGTGCTCAATGCCGCCGAGCCGCGCGTACGGGTACTGGAAGTGGTCGAGAAGCCGGCCGGGGGTGGCGATCAGGACGTCCACGCCTCTGCGGAATGCCCGTTCTTGGGGCCCCATGGAGACGCCTCCATAGACCGCGGCACCCGTCAGGGACGTGTACACGGCGAGATCGTGGAGGTGTTCCGCGATCTGTGCAGCCAGCTCCCGGGTGGGGGCCAGGACGAGCGCCCTCGTGGTCCCCCTGGGCTTGTCTATGAGGCGATGGAGGATGG
This sequence comes from Candidatus Methylomirabilis oxygeniifera, assembly GCA_016190255.1. Taxonomy (GTDB): domain Bacteria; phylum Methylomirabilota; class Methylomirabilia; order Methylomirabilales; family Methylomirabilaceae; genus Methylomirabilis; species Methylomirabilis oxyfera_C. The sequence goes on from JACPQX010000078.1 coordinate 21,955, forward strand.
GCAGCAGGAACGCGGCGGTCTTGCCGCTGCCCGTCACGGCGGTGGCCATGACGTCTCGGCCCTCCAGGAGGGGCGGGATGGCCAGGCGCTGGATGGGCGTGGGCTGCTCAAACCCCATGTTGTCGATGGCCTTCAGCAGGTTCGCGTTGAGTGTGAATGATGAAAAAGACATGGTCCTCCTTGTGCTGTTGTTGAGCACGCCCGTCCCGCGATAGGCAGAACGCGCCCGTGCTATTTGTCCGGTCGGTGTGAGTGGGGTGACGGTGGGATCGCCGGAGAAGTCACCGTGCAGGATCTGAACGTTCCAGTTCGACGATGGATTGTTCCGGCCGACGCCTGACGGGTCGTTCGATTGACGTCCACTCTTCCGTTCGATTGCCAGGCGTTATCTCCATCTTTCATAATCCAAGGCCCTATAAACAAAATACGCCGCGGGACCGTGGTCCTCGCGGCGTTTTCAGAACATGTGGACGAAAAACCGTCAGAACCGGAAACAGGGGGATTTTACCGCGTGCCATCGCATCTTGTCAAGGATATTCGACCGAAGGGTGCTGTCCTAAGTTGAAGGGAATGAGCCATGTGTCATTGCGAGGGCACGGAGTGTCC
>JACPQX010000079.1 GCA_016190255.1 Candidatus Methylomirabilis oxygeniifera
ACTGGGCTGTTCAGGCTCGATCACGAATTGGTGGAAACTCTCGGAAATCCTTGAGAATATTGGTGGTGTCCCCAGCGGGATTCGAACCCGCGATTCGGCCTTGAAAGGGCCGCGTCCTGGGCCGGACTAGACGATGGGGACTTCGGCTGGAAACGCCCGCTCTTTATAGCATAGTTCCGGTTGGAGGGGAAGTGCGGATCACCTGATGGGAATGGAGGGAGTGGACCTTCGAATCCTCTGTAGGAACCCCCGATTGACGCCGATCTCCCTCAGCAAACGAAAGGCTGTACACCAACACCTTTTCGTGAATGAGCGTCTGAAAGGCCGGCGCGGTACCGCCGCCGTTCGAGAATCAGCTTGATCATTTCTTGGAGCACGGTGACCGCTGGGACCGCGACGATCATCCCGATCAAGCCAAAGGCATGCTCGCCGACGATGACGGAGGCGATCAGCAGCGGAGGATGGAGGTGCACGCTGTGGCCGATGGTCATCGGCTGGACCACCACGTCGTCGAGCAGCTTGATAGCAAGATAGAGCATCAAGACCTTTCCGAGAGGGGCGAGGCTCTTGAATTGGATGAGGGCGGTTAGCATGGCAACTCCCCCTCCGAGGATCGGGCCGAGAAAGGGCACCACATTGGCCAAGCCCGAAAACGCGCCGAGCAGGAGCGGGTAGTTGACACCGAGAACCCACAGTCCCAGGGCCGCTGCCGTGCCGATCACCATGCCATCGATAGCTAGCCCACGAAGGTACCGACCGATGATCCGGTCGATCCCGCACCAGACTGCGACGGAGGTTTCGATCTGGGCGGCCGGCAGGCGATCCATGAGGAACTGGATCATCCTGTGACTGTCGCGCAGGAGGAAGTAGGTGAAAAACGGGATCAACACGCCTGCCAACACGATCGTCGCCAGGTGGCCGACCAGATTGGGAAAATTAGCGGCCTGGTGCTCGATGAATGCATTCAGCTTGTCATATCGAGCCTCGCGCTCAGGGAACATACGGCGAGCGGCTGGATAGTCAGTGGTAATCTCCTTTTGGATCGCGTCGATGGCCTCATCGAGCCGCTCGGTGAGGGAGGACGAGGTCCGGTACAGGGTGCTCACCTCGGCGCGTAGGCGAGGGACGAGGAAATACGCTGCGAGAAGCAGGGTGACGACCAGGGTGATGAAGAGCCCGGTGACTGCCAGCTCGCGCCTGATCACCAGGCTCTCGGCCATTCTCACAAGTGGGCTGAGGAGATACGCGAGTGCGGCTGAGAGGAAGAGCAGCAGAACCAGTTCGCGGGAGAGATAGACGAGCAGCGTCATGATGACGATTGCTACACCCCAGAGAATCGACGCGGGAGGAGGGGTCAATCGGGCGGAGCGCGATGGGCCGGCCCCCCCTGGGGAGTCCCCGGGCTGAACCTGGTTCATCGCTGAGGCCTCTCCGAAGGCTTCTCGCTCTGTTCAGGGGCCGTGGCGGTTCCCTTCAAGGTGTCGGCAAGGCCGGCGCTGCGGGCATGTGCCGCCCGGACATACCCGGCCAGCGCCTTGAGCAGGTTGCCCATCACTCGGATCGCAATAGTGCTGTGTCCCTCGATGAGCTCGTCGAAATGGCTTTTATATAAGATGAGCAGAGACGAGTGCTCCTCAGCGCGAGCGCTGGCAGAGCGGGGCAGATCGTCGATTAAAGCCAGTTCGCCGAAGTAGGCTCCGGGGGTTAACGCTGCCAGCCGTTCTTCAGCGCCGTGGCCGGCGTGAAAGATCGACACCCTGCCATCGAGAACAATGAACAGCGCCTTGCCTGGCTCCCCTTCGAGGAAGATCGTCTCGCCGGAATCATACTCTTTCTCGAACAGCTTCACCAACAGCTTGCCGAGTTGCCGCCTGCTCAGACCGGCGAAGAGCGAGACCTTCTCAAGAAGATTGAGGCGGCGGAGCTGTTCACGATCTGTTGCCCACTCTCGCCAATGGAAGCTGGCCATAGGGTGCGGGTCTCCTTAACAAACACTCTTTCCCCATGACAACAATCGTCTCAGGGTCAGTCAAGATGGCGTTACATTTATGTTTCTTGTCTTTCTTGTCAAGAGAATTCTGGAGGGAGCGGTTCGGCGCAATCGCCTGGGCGCCGGGACGAGGATGAGGGTCGCAACCAGGGGTGCAAGGCGTTACCTCCTTCGGCGGTGGACAACGACCTCCACGCGGCCACGGTCATTGGTGAAAAAAATCAAAAGGCCGCTGACAAGGCTCAGGAGGAGCGCCCCGAACACCGCAGACCAAAAGCCGTGCACCTCGAATCCTCGAATCATCAGAGAAACGAGTTTGAGGAGGAACGCGTTGATCAACGGGATGAAGAGTCCCAGCGTCAGAATCGTGAGGGGGAGGGTCAAGATGACGATCACGGGGCGGAGAACGGCATTGACAATACCGAGAAACAGGGCTGCGGACAATGCTGGCAGCACCCCATGTACCTCTATGCCGGGGATGACGGTGGAGACGATTAAGAGAGCCACCGCATTCAAACAGAGCCGGATCAGGAATCCCATCGCGCGCTTCTCCTCGCTTATCCGAACTCGCCCTGCATAAATCGGTCACGGGCGTCCAGTCGCATCCGCTTCCCGCTCGTGGTCTTGCTGAGGCTCCCCGGCGCGACGAGCAGGAGGTGGTCGAGGACCGTGCCGCCTGCCGGTCGATAGATCTCATCCACGCGGGAGCGGATCTCCCGGACCAGGGCCTCGCGGAGCGGCGCCGGACAGTTCGAGTCTCGCAGTTCCACGACCGCCACCACGCGTTGGGTCCCGCTCCTGGCATCGGTCACACCGAAGACGACACTTCGCCCGGGGCGCACGCCCTCAGCCTGCTCGATCACCTCTTCCAGATGTGCGGGCGCATAGTTGCGGCCGGCCTTGATGACGACCTCCTTGAGCCGTCCGGTGATGTAGAGCTCTCCCGCCAAATCAATCATCCCCTCGTCGCCGGTATGCAGCCACCGTTGCCCATCCCGCTCCCGGATGACCTGTGCGGTCGCCGCTGGGTCCCCGAAGTAGCCATCCATCATGCTCGGTCCGGCGACGATCACCTCGCCGAGCCGCCCTGGAGGCAGCTCGTTCCCTTCGCGGTCAACGATGCGGATCTCCAGCCCTATCAGGGGCTTTCCAACTGACACCCACTCCTCGCCGCGCTCACGGAAGACCCGGTAGGGGGCGGCGAGGTCATGAAACGAGACCGCCAGCGCCATCTCGGCCAGCCCATAGACCGGAGACAGCGCCTCGCGGCGGAGGCCGAACGGGCCGAACTCGCGCTGGAAAGCGTCCATCGCCTGGGTGGTCACCGGTTCTGACCCATTCATCATGATTCGGAGGCAGGAGAGGTCAAGTTGGTGTCCTTGGCCGTAGGTCGGGTGGCGCTCGAACCGCCGCGGAGAAATCCGGCACATCCGAGCCAAACGGCCGATCGCCGAGTTGTTGCCGACCGAGATCGTTGCCCTGAACTGATGGATCGCCCACATCCAGCGCACTGGGTCGCGGGTGAAGTCGGTTGGGGACATCAGGTAGGTGGGTATACTCAATGAGAAGGTCCCGAGCGTGGTCCCGATCAACCCCATGTCGTGGTACAGCGGAAGCCAGGAGACCACCTTGTCGTCGGGCCTGGGCTGCACCGCTTCACCGAACGATCGCATGTTGGCCAGGATGGCTCCATGGCTGAGCAGGACGCCCTTCTGGAGTCCGGTTGACCCCGAAGTGAACTGAAGAACCGCTGTTGTCGAGGCGTCCTGGCTCGGTGGCCGGAAGGTGGCCCCTGTGTCGAGCAAGTCTGAGGCCGCCAGAAAGGCAGGGGCCTCGGGGAGGAACCTTGCGGCGGTGCGACAGACCGGGCCGAATTCGCGTTCGGCGATCACCACCCTGGGGCGCGAGGTTTGACAGATGTGCACCTGCTGGTCCACGTAACGGGTGAGGCGCTGGAGCCTCTCCAGCACCGGGAGCAGGGCTCGTCCCGATCCTTTGCCCTGTCGCCAGCGTCGCGCCGCGGGCCGGCGGAGGAGCCGGTCGATCACCCACCGCCCGGGAACGTAGGTGCCTGAGGTCCGTGCCACTCCCAGCGCTCGCAGCAGTCCTACCGGGAGGAGGAAGGGTGGGTAGGTGGGAACGGTGACCGCGCCGGCCAGCCACGTGCCGAACAGCGCATGGAGGATCGGCCGGCCGGTGGGAAGCATGATCAGCACCCGGTCTCCCGGCCGGACTCCCAACCCCTGCAGGAGTCCGGCTACGCGCTCTGCGTCCTGACGTAGCGCGCCGAACCGAATCGGCTCACCCGGATCGAGGTCGCGGAGCAGATAGCCCCAGGCCTCCTGCGGCCGGTGCTCCGATTGGTAGCGGACGATATCTCCGATTGTCCGCGCGGTCGTGATTGCGGTCAGACGGGACTGGTCGCCGGCGTTGAGGTGAGATCCGGAGGATTCTTCAGGCACTCAGGCACCCTTCATGCAGCAGGATCGAGGCTTTAGCGTTGTAGCTTAATCTCTTTGGGCAATCGGACAAGTCTCCGCCTACAATCTCTACGGCGAAGGCCACGAAATCGGTCAAGTCCACGTGTACTCTTCGTTCAGGAATGAGAACGGGCACCAACGGCGAGTCGACCTCCAGGGACTACAATCCTGCACGTGTGAACGCGGGCAAGCGCGATCATCTCATCGATGATCCGTGCCTCATGATCGGGCCTTCCCTGGCTCGGGCAAGGTGCACCGACCAGATCCTCGATGCCTCGCATAATCTCACTATGGATCGGCACACCTTCATTCCATAGGCAGGCTTCAGCGAGCGAGTGGGCAAGCGTCACATACTTGGAGAGGAATCGATGGGGTCCAATGAATGAGCGACCATGTCTCACTTGGAGCACCACATAGTGGAACGAGGCCCAAGGGACCAGCGAAAAGCGAATGATCCCCCGCACCCACTGGAGAAAGGCAAGGACCATCCTCGGATCGATCTTAGGTCGGGAGTTTGATTCGCCGAGACCGACCACGAGAGCCGATTCGATCATCTCACTCCACTGCCGCTGGAGATCCCGTGGGCGTTCGCGGATGTATGCCAGGTTTCCTCGCAAACTGAGCAGTTCTTGGTTGTGCAAAGGGCTGTCCCCTGTTGTGCGGCCCATTAACCACGTGCGGAACCCAAGCGTCACAGCCTTCGCTAACAGTCCTTGATCGCCGTCGGTGTGAATGGCTCTCAAGAGGGCGGCGTACGCTTGGCAAAGCGTTCGGTCCCCCGGGAATCTCGAGTACTCCAGCAAGGAACGGTTGATACCATTCCCGCCAAGGAGGAGCCCGGGCACATAGGTGAGGCCTCGCCGAATCAGCGCACCCCAGATCACCACCATCTCGAGATCAGTCAGGAGGTCAAGGGACAGAAGTTTGCTGATGCAGGCGCCCCGAGAACCTAACACACGTAGAGTCTGGGCGAGCCCTGGAGTGATGAGATACAGATCGTAGTCACTCTTGAGAC
>JACPQX010000083.1 GCA_016190255.1 Candidatus Methylomirabilis oxygeniifera
ACCGATGAAGGCCCACACGCTGATGCAGGCCATTGCCCGCGCCAATCGCGTCTATCCGGGCAAGGACTGCGGGGTGATCGTGGACTACAACGGCATGCTCAAGAGCCTGCGCGAGGCGTTGGCGCAGTATGCGCTTGGAGATGACGAGGAGGGCGGCGGCGACATTGTGGCGCCGATAGAGGAGTTGGTCGCCGCGCTGGCGCAGGCCATCGAAGCCGCGGGGAACCATCTCAAGAGTCTGGGCTTCGACGCGTCGCGACTTACAGGCACGGCTGGCTTTACCCGCATCGAAGCGCTGCGTGACGCCGTGGATGTGCTCTACACCTCGGACGAGGCCAAGCGGCGGTTCGAGATCATGGCGCGGCAGGTCTTCATCCGGTTCAAGGCGCTGCTGATGGAGCCGAGCGCGTTTGCCTACGCCGAGCGACACGACAACATCGAGACAATCTACAAGAAGCTGCAGGAGAAGCGCGATACTGCGGACGTCACCGAGCTACTCAAGGAACTGCACAAGATCGTCAACGAGGCGATTCGGGCGCAGGCACCGGGCGGGGATCATGCGGAGGGGTTGAAGGTGGACCTGAGCCGGATCGACTTCGGCAAGCTCCGCAACGAGTTCGCAGGCAAGGTAAGGCGCAAGCACGCTACGCTGCAGGACATCCGGGACCTGGTCGAGAAGAAGCTGGCGCAGATGCTGGCCAGTAACCCGATGCGGATGGACTACTACAAGAAGTACCAGCAGATCATTGCCGACTACAACCGCGAGAAGGATCGCGTGACGGTGGAGGAGACGTTCGCCAAACTGGTAGAGCTGGCCAACAGCCTGGACGCGGAACAGAGGCGGGCGGCGGAAGAGGGCTTGAGCGACGACGAGCTCGCGCTGTTCGACCTGCTGTTCAAGGAGAATATCAGCAAGGCCGACCGGGAAAGGCTCAAACAGGCCAGCAAATTCCTGCTTGCGTCGCTCCAGGATCTCATCAAGCCGATGCAGAACTGGACGCAAAACACGAGCACCCAAGCCGAGGTGAGGGTACTCATCCTCGACACCCTCTGGCAATCCGTGCCGCGCCCACCGTTCTCGGACGATGAGACTTTAGGGCTGGCCGACCGCATCTACGAGTACGTGTGGCAACGGAGCGCGAGCGGAGACTTCGCCGTCGCCGCGTAGCGTGACTTCGAGCGCTGAGGTGGCAACGAGGACGACGAGACACGAGGACCGCATCAACTGTAAGATGAAGGCGCGGAGGATGTCGCCAAACGCATCGCTTATCGGCCTCTCGGGCACGCCGATCGAGCTGACGGATAAGAACACCTGCCCGCACAAGTACGGCTACCCGACGGACAAGCAGGAGAAGGCGACGCAGACGGTGCTGGAGCAGGCGGAGGTTTTGTCCGAGGCATGGGCTGTTGCTTGATACTTGAAATTGGACAGCCAATCTAGTCTCGACACACCCTATTATTCAGATACTTACAACATATATCTCAAGTAGATTCAAAGAAGTAGCTGTGGAAAACAGGGGGCGTGTGGAGTAGGGGGCGATCGCTTAATAAAGGAAAGGAGAACACCATGTCACACGATGATCACGATGCAGGGATGTCTCGCCGGGACGTGCTGTGCGCCGGCGGCGCCGCGATGTTCAGCTACTTGGTGGGTGGATTCTTGGGAGGAGTCAAGCCCGCACGGGCGCAGGCCGTGAGTATGCCGGTGCCGGAAGTGGACCGCCTGGCAGTCCGCGTGGTCACTGACAGCTTTCACCTGGCCATCGCGCCCAACATGAAGGTGGGCGGGGTCGAGGTCCAGCGCTTCGGCATGCCGGCCGCGGGGAGATCGCTGCACGGCGAGTTCGGCCTGGCGATGCACCTGGAATCCCGGCGCGGCACCGAGACCCGCAACATGCTGCTGGATTTTGGCTTCACCCCCGAGACCCTGAACAACAACCTGGGGATGCTCGGCATCGTGCCCGACAGCATCGACGCGCTGATTGTGAGCCACGGCCATTATGACCATTTCGGCGGCCTGGTCGGCTTCCTGCAGCAGCACCGGGGCAAGCTCCGGGCTGATCTTCCGCTGTATATCGGCGGCGAAGAAGCCTTCTGCACCCGCGAATGGACCGCCGGTAAGCCGCAGGACTTCGGCACCATGGACCGCAAGGCCGTGGCGGATGCCAAGGTCAAGGTGGTGATCGCGGAGACGCCGTCGGTGATCGCCGGCCATGCCTTCACCACCGGCCGGATCCCGCGGGCCACCTTCGAGAAGGTGCTGGTGCCCTCGCGCATGACCGTCGGCATAAAGGATGGGATCGGCTGTTTTCCTGATAAGATATCGGAGGAGAAGCGCGCAGCCCACGTGGTCCCGGACGATTTCGAGCACGAGCACGCCACCTGCTTCAACGTCAAGGGGCGCGGCCTGGTGGTGCTCGCCTCCTGTGGGCACCGCGGGGTGGTGAACTCGGTGAAGCGGGCCGTGGAGGTGTCCGGCATCAAGAAGGTGCACGCTGTTGCAGGCGGTTTCCACTTGGCGCCGCACAAGGACGACTACGTGCGCGAAACGGTGGCCGCGTTGAAGGCGATCAACCCCGACTGCGTCATCCCCATGCACTGCACCGGGGAGGCGTTCATCGACATCGCGCGACAGGAGATGCCGGACAAATTCATCCGCTCCTACAACGGCAGCCGGTATATCTTCGGCGCATAGGTCCAGCCGGGGTCGCTGGCGCGAATTGAAACGCGTTGCCACCGTACCAAGTGGTGCGGGCCGACCGAAATCGCCATGACGGCTTTCCCAACTCTTCAGTCGCGCTCTGTGCCGGGGCATATCGTTCCGGTGCAACCATCCTACGAATGGAGGATGTCGTGGCCAAGCTCCTGGTAATGTATCACAACCCTCCTGATCCGGCCGCCTTCGACAAATACTATAACCGTACGCACGTGGTGGTGGCGAAAAAGCTGCCCGGGGTTCGATCATACACAATCAGTAAGGGACCGATCGCCAGCCCTGGCGGCACATCACCGTATCATCTCATCGCAGAATTAACGTTCGATTCGATGGGCGCCATTCAAGCCGCCCTCGGTTCTCTGGAAGGGCAGGCCGCAGTGGCCGACCTGGCGAATTTCGCGTCAGCAGGCGTGACCATATCGATGTATGAAATGCGGGACGCATAGCAAGACGCCGGCGCATGCTCGTGCCCCCTCCCTTCATCCTCGCCCCCAGTGGAGCAGAGGGAAGGCTTGTGAAGAGGGCTAAGATGTCCGCTCGGATGACGCGTTGGCTTACTGTACAAGCCTTTGCCGCTCTTTGCGCGGGATGCGGGGCCAACGTGGAGCGTGGCGGAACCACCCAAGTTCAGCCCGTCTCTGCCTCGGAAACAGCCCTTTCCAGGAAGTCTGAGCTCACACTCCGCAATAGTCAAGGCAAGCATCTCGAATACTTTATCCGGGAGCCCCGTCGTGCGACGCGCCCGCTGCCGGCCGTTTTCATCCTGGCGGGGGTCGAGACGGGACGTGAGAGCCTCGATCTGATCGACGACCGGGATGATCTTGTCCTGCTCAGCATGAATTATCCCGGCGGCAATGATCTGAGGCTGAGCGGGCCGAGCTTGCTGATGGCCCCCTTCACGCTCCGACGCATTGCTTCGGAGACCCTCGAAGGAGGGGTCCTCGCGCTCGACTACCTGTCACGGCGGAAAGATATCGATCAGCACCGGATCATCCTGCTCGGCGTGAGCTTTGGCAGTCCCATCATTATCTCTCTGAGCGCGCGCGATCCTCGGGCAGACGCCGTGGTCGTCATCTATGGAGGGGGAGACCTCGGCCAATTGGCAAGGCACAACATGAGTGGAAAGCCCTGGTGGCTTCCCGGCTGGGTAATCGCGCCGACGATGCGGCTGTTCCTGGGCGGATTCGAGCCCCTGGATCACATCGAGAAGGTCGCGGCCAGGTATTTATTGATGGTGAGCAGCCGGCAGGATGAAATGATTCCCATGGCCTCCGCGCAGGCCCTCTTTGAGCGGGCGAAGGAGCCGAAGAAGCAGCTCTGGTATGACACCGGACACATGGATCTGTTCGATCGGCAGCTCATCAGGAGGCTGACCAGAGACGTCGTGGCGGATCTTCGGGAGGCCGGGTACCTGCATTAGGAGAGCCAAGGAGGCGCACAACTGAGACCCTGGTGGCCCCATTCACACTGGCGATGACAAGTAATCCCCTCCTCGTTCATGGTCTGGGACCTGCCGCCGATGCGTCGCAGACAGGCAGGGTGGGGTCTGGTACGATCTCTTCGATTCGGGTCAGCCGCACCGCGCACGCCTTGAGCTCTGGCTGGCGCGAGACGGGATCTCGCGCCCGCACCGTGAGATTGTTGGCGGCCTTGTAGTACCCCGCCGCCCGGCCCCAGTGAAACGGCATGAAACAGGTCCCGCGCACGATCTCTTCCGTGACCCGCGCCTGCGCGATCGCCTTTCCCCGGCGGGAAGTCACCTCGACGAAGTCGCCGTCCTGGACGCCGATCTTGGCGGCGTCCTGCGGATGGATCTCGACGAACGGCTCCCGGCCGCTCTTCAGTAGGCTCTCCACCTTCCCGGTTTTCGTCATCGTGTGCCACTGGTTCTTCAGGCGTCCGGTCGTCAGCGTAATGGGGTAGTCGTCGTCTGGCTTCTCATGGGGTTCCTGGTGATCGACCGGTATGAACCGGGCGCGGCCATCCTCCGTCTGGAACTTCCCGTCGGTGTAGAGTCGCTCGGTCCCGGGGTGCGCCGGCCCCGGGCAAGGCCATTGAAGGGGGCCCTCCTTCAGGCGTGCGTAGCTGGCGCCCGAGTAATCGTTGAATCGCCCCTTGGTGCAGCGGGCGAACTCCTCAAAGACTTCAGCGGCAGAGCGGTACGGGAAGGCCTCGGAAAGGCCAAGCTCCCGGGCGAAGCGGGCGCCGATCTCCCAGTCGGGCAGCGCCTCGCCCGGCGGATCGACGAGCTTCGGCATATAGGTGATCCTCCGCTCCGAGTTGGTCATCACCCCCTCTTTCTCCGACCACTGGGCGGCCGGCAGGAGGATGTCGGCGTATTGGGTCGTGTCGGTCGGGTGATAGGCATCCTGAACGACGACCAGCTCGGCCTGTCGAAGCGCCTTCTCCACCATGTCGGGCTCCGGCATTGAGACGATCGGATTCGTGCAGAGGATCCAGACCGCCTTGACCTTTCCGTCGGCCAGCGCCTCGAAGATCTCGATCGCGGGATAGCCTGGCTTCGGTGACAGGTGGGCGGCGGGCACGCCCCAGAGGGCCGCCACCTCTGCGCGGTCTTGTGGGTTGGTGACCGAACGGTAGCCGGGCAACAGGTGCGACAGACCGCCCACCTCGCGCCCGCCCATGGCGTTCGGCTGCCCGGTGAGCGAGAAGGGGCCGGCCCCGGGGCGGCCGATCTGCCCGGTGGCCAGCGCCAGATTGATCAGGGCGTTGTTCTTTCGGACCCCCACCGTGCTCTGGTTGATCCCCATGCTCCAGAGGATGAGCGAGCCGCTTGAGGCCGCGAAACTGCGGGCCGCCTGCTCTATCAGGCGCGGGCTGATGCCGCAGATCTCGTGCGCGTACTGCGGGGTGTACGGGTCGACGATCGCCGCCAGAGCCTCCCAGCCGTGCGTGTGGCCATCGATGAACTTGCGGTCTGCAAGCCCTTCCTTCACGATTACATGGAGCATCGCATTGATCAGGGCGATATCGGTCCCCGGTCGGATCGGCAGATGCAGGTCGGCCAAGTCCGCGGTCTCCGTTCGCCGTGGATCGACGACGATCACGGTGACTTTATTCGGGTCGCTTCGCTTGCGCCGCTCGATTCGCCGGAAGATAATCGGGTGACACTCCGCGGTGTTCGTCCCGATCAGCAGAAAGCACTCGGCAAGGTCGATGTCGGCGTAGGAGGGCGGTGGGCCGTCCGATCCGAGGGAGGAGCGATAGCCTGCAACGGCGCTCGCCATGCACAGGCGGGAGTTCGTGTCGAAGTTGTTCGTGCCAAGGAATCCCTTTGCCAGCTTGTTGAAGATGTAATACTCCTCCGTCGTGAGCTGCCCGGAGCCATAGAAGGCGACGGCGTCCGGCCCGTGCCGCGAGATGATCTCCCGAAATGCAGTCGCGGCTCGCGCGAGGGCCTGCTTCCACGACACCCTGACCAGCGGTGAGTCCCGCCGAGGCCGGACCTGAGGATACAGGAGGCGGTCGCTCGTGGCGACGGTCCGTGAAAGGAACACCGCCTTGGCGCAGATCTCGCCGAAGTTGGCCGGGTGATCCGGATCGCCATTGACCTTGACGACGGTGTTGCCCTTCAGGCCGACGATCAACCCGCAGCCGACCCCGCAGTAGGGGCAGTAGGATTTCCCCCAACGGTCGGTTGTGCCACCGTTGTCCGATGAATAGATCGGCAGGGCCAGATCCTTCGGCTTCATGGTCACGACGCGCCCTTGCTCCGGAAGCGGGCCCGAAACCGGTTCAAACCGGTATACCTCTCGACGACGGCCAGCTCCTCTTCGGCTACGAGGGGAGGTCGTTTCACCTTGGTCTCCTCCGGTTCGCCGAGATAAGGATCGAACGGTGACCCACCATCACTCCCGTTGACGGACGGTGCCTCACAGGTCTGGCCCTCGAGGAAGGCGAGGAGCGCGTCGCGGAGCCGGTAGTACTCGGGATGATCGGCAACCGTTGCTCGATGGCGTGGTCTGGGGAACGGGACCTTCATGATCTCTCCGACGGTGGCGGCCGGCCCGCTCGTCATCATCACGATTCGGTCAGCGAGCAGGAGCGCCTCATCCACATCGTGGGTCACCATGACGATGGTCTTTCGGTCTTTCCCCCACAATCGCATGAGTTCTTCCTGAAGCTCCATCCGGGTCATGGCGTCGAGGAGGCTGAACGGCTCGTCGAGCAGGAGAAGCTTCGGCTCCAGGGAGAAGGCCCTGGCGAGACCGACACGCTGGCGCATCCCGGCCGAAAGGGCGTCGGGATAGCTCTCGGTAATCTCGTCGAGGCCGACCTGTTTCAGATAGCCATCGGCGAGGTTCCGCCGCTCGCTCGCGCTCAGATGCGCGTTCACCTCTTCGAGCGCAAGGAGGACGTTCTCCCTGGCCGTCATCCAGGGAAGGAGGGCGGAAGACTGAAACACGACGCCCCGGTCGGTGCCTGGACCGGTCACCTCCTTGCCGGCGAGGATGACGCCGCCCTCCGTGGGGTCGATCAGGCCCATCAGGATCGACAGGACGGTCGATTTGCCGCATCCGGAGTGGCCGATGATACAGACAAACTCGCCGCGGCCCACCCGGAGGTTGAAATCACGGACGATGACCGCAGGACCGGCCGGGGTCTGATAGGTCTTGCCAAGTTGAGTCAACTCTAGAAGCGCACCCAAACTTTCTGACCCTCCTTATGGTTTGGCCGGGCAGGGGTCGCCGAGGGCTGCCTGGATCTCCGTGGGTCGGGTCGCATGGACGGTCACGTTGGTTCCACTGATGAGACACTCCAGGATCTGCTTCCTCGCCCGTTGATACTCCGGGTCGAGACTGAGACGCTGGGAGCGCGGTCGGGGGATCGGGATCGGGATCGCAGGGCCGAGCGTCGATGCGCCCCGCAATGCGGAACCCCGCAGGAGTGGATAGACCCGATCCGCAAGAAAGATCGCCTCGTCCAGATCGTTGGTGATCATCAGCACGGTCTTCTTGGTCTCGGTCCAGATCCGGGTCAGTTCCCGCTGCAACGTGGCGCGAGTGAGGGCGTCGAGGGCGTTGAACGGCTCATCCAGCAGGAGGACCTTCGGATTCATGGCGAGACCGCGCGCCACGGCCACCCGCTGCCGCATCCCGCCGGATAACTCGCGCGGCCGTTTCCATGCGGCATCCCCGAGGTTGACGAGCCCGATGAACTGCTCGGCCCGCGCCTTCTTGTCTGCCGGCGTGAGTTTGGGCGCCACTGCGTCGATCGCGAGGTGGATGTTTTCGAAGACGGTCATCCAGGGGAGCAGAGAGTAGTTCTGAAAGACCACGCCTCGGTCCAGTCCGGGCCCCTTGATCGGCTTCCCGTCAAGCAGGATCTCTCCCTTATCGAGCCCAAGCAGACCCGCGACCATCGAGATGAGGGTCGTCTTGCCGGAACCCGAGAAACCGAGGAGGCAGACGAACTCCCCCTCTTCCAGCGTCAGCGAGATGTCCCGCAGGACCGGCCGGGGCCCGTTCGGACTGGGGAAGCCTTTTGAGACGTGACGCAGTTCGAGGATACCCATGTTGCGCTTGCCTCCTGTCGCTCAGGCAGCCCTGAACCGCCGCTCCACCACCCCCATAAGCCGATCGAGCAGGAAACCGACGAGGCCGATCGTCAGGATGGCGAGGATGATATGGGAATACACGAGGCTGTTGTACTCCTGCCAGAGAAAGCCCCCGACGCCGGGAGAGCCGGTGAGCATCTCGGCGGCCACGATCACCAGCCAGGCTAAGCCCAGACTCAGCCGATACCCGGTAAACATATAGGGGAGGGTGGCGGGAATGATGATCTTCGTCAGCATCTTCGTGCGCGACAGCTTGAGAACGCGCCCGACGTTCAGGTAGTCCACATTGACGCTGCGCACACCCATGGCCGTGTTCAG
>JACPQX010000010.1 GCA_016190255.1 Candidatus Methylomirabilis oxygeniifera
CGCAGGCCGTTTCTGGGACGGCAAAGCATGATGACCTGTCGGGAGCAGGTTGACCTGCTCGCCGACTACCTCGATGGGGCCCTTGATCCCGGGGTCACCGGGGCGTTGGAGCAGCATCTGGATGGCTGTCCGTCGTGTCTCAACTTCATCAAGACCTATAAGGCCACGACCGTCTTGGTCAGGGAAATCCCCTGCGAAGAGATGCCGGAGGAACTCATGAATCGGTTGACGAGCTTCCTCAAGGAGAAGATCCGTCAGGAAAAGGCTAGCAGGGACCGCTGAGAAACCCAACCCCAGCGCTTCCACGCTGAGCCTCAAGAGGTGAAGACGCCGGGAAAGACGATGGTCACGAGCCGGTGACGAGGAACGTAAGATCGGCACGCTGTTAACCTCCTTCTCGTAACCCTTCCACGGGCACACCCCGACCTGCCCGCCGTTCGACTTGGAACACTATGGAGCCGACCGGGTTTCAGGGTATGGCGGTTTCCTGCTGAAACGCAAAGCACATCCGGGTTAGCACGGGGGTCAGCACGTGACAGCTTGCATCCCTACCATCTTCGAGGGTAGGTTGAGGCCGGCACGGTACTGCATGTTCACAAGGGGTGAGGTCCCATGAACTTGCGATGGCTCAAATGGCTCACCGTATTGTTACCCGCCACGTTCCTCATTCTCCTGGAGCTCGTCAGACAGTTCTATCTAGAGCCCACCTTCACTCCCCGGATGGGACGGTTCATCGCGGTCGCGGTCATGGTCGTCGGGGTCTTTGCCTTTTCCCACGCGGTCTTCAGCCTCATCGTCCGGATGGAGCAAGAGATCCTCCAGCGGAACCGGCATCTGGCCGCCACGAACCAGATCCTCGATGCCCTTGCCCAATCCTGGGATCTGGATCAGGTCCTCCCCCTGGCCCTGGCGCGTCTCCTGGAAGTGGTGGAGGTAGAGTTTGGGATGGTCTGCTTGTTGGACGAGGAGCAGCACGAGCTCGTTGCCCTGGCGAGCCAGGGGGTGCCTGCGGAACTTGCCAAAAAGATGGCGAGGATGAAGCTGGGCGAAGGGCTGGAGGCTCAGGTGATCCGGTCCGGGAAACTGGAGGTGATCGAGGATGCGGCAGGCGATCCTGGGGTCATGGAGGGGCTCAAGATGCTGGGGGTCCATTCCCTGATCCTTCTCCCCCTGAAGTCGAAGGGAAGGATTCGGGGTCTGGCCCACATCGGCAGCCAGCGACAGCGAATGTTTTCCCACGTTGACGTTCAGCTCCTCCAGGCCATGGGCAGCCAGATCGCCATGGCCATTGAAAACAGTTGGCTCTTTACCGAGACCCGGAAACAGAGTGAGCGTCTCCGGGTCCTCAATGAGCTCGGGATCGATCTTACGGCAGAGCTTTCCTTAGATGCGCTTCTCCAGAAAGTTGTGCACGTGAGCCGGGAGCTGGTTGATGCCCGGTATGGGGCGCTGAGAGTTTTGGAGGGAGATGGGAGGATAGACCGGTTCCTCACCTCTGGGTTGGATCCAGAAGAGGTGGCCCGCATCGGTCCCCCGCCACAGGGCCCGGGACTCCTGGGCCTCCTTCTGAAAGAGGGAAGGCCCCTCCGTCTTTTAGACATCGCGACCCATCCTTTATCGGTTGGTTTCCCTCCCCACCATCCGCCCATGAAGAGCTTCCTGGGGGTCCCTATCATCTCGAAGGGGAAGGTCATCGGCGGCCTGTACCTCACCGATAGGGAAGGGGGGCGCGATTTCACCCAGGTAGACCAGGATGCCGTGGCGGTGCTGGCAGCGCAGGCCGCCGTCGCCATCGAGAATGCGATGCTCTACGAGCAACTCCAGGACTTGACCACGTTGCGAGAGCGGCAACGCATCGCCATGGATCTGCACGATGGCGTCATTCAGTCCATCTATGCCGTCGGCCTCAATCTGGAAGGCTGCATGAATCTGACAGGGGGAGGTATGCCCGAGGTGAAGCAACGAGTGTCCAGGGAAGTAGATCATCTGAACGAGGTGATCAAGGAGATCAGGAATTACATCTTCGACCTCCGGCCTGATCGCTCCGGCACGAGGACGATCAAGCAGATTTTAGAGGATGCGGTCAAGGAGCTGCGGGTCAACGCCCTTATTGAAGCGGAGCTTATCGCTGGGGAGTTGAAAGAGAAACCATCCCGCGAGCACGTCCTGCAGCTCTCTCATATCGTCCGGGAGGCTATCGCGAATATCATCAAGCACGCCAAGGCCACTTCTGTCGGCATACGTCTGTCTTCTAAGCATGATCACCTCCTCCTCTCCGTCAAGGACAACGGGGTGGGCTTTACCCTGGGAGAGGTTACGGCAAGCGCGGGACTGGGCCTCAGGAATATGGAGCAAAGAGCAAGCAGCGTGGGGGGTCGCCTCGTTGTGAAGAGCGCCCCCGGAAAGGGGACCGAGGTCACCATTAGGATCCCCCTGGTTCGAAACACGGAGGGGACAAGAGATGGGCGGGATACGGCTCTTGATCGTGGACGATCATGAGGTGGTGCGGGAGGGCCTTCGATCCGTCTTGGCTCGGCGGAAAGGTCTGCAGGTGGTAGGGGAGGCGGGCTCAGCGGCCGCAGCGGTACAGGAGGCGAGGCGATGTATCCCTGACGTGCTGATCATGGATGTCCGGCTGCCAGACGGGAGCGGCATCGAAGCCTGCCGGGAGATCCGGGCGGAACAGCCGCAGATCCGCGTGATCATGCTCACCTCGTATCCAGATGAGGAAGCAGTCTTTGCCTCGATCGTGGCTGGGGCCTCCGGCTATCTCCTGAAGCAAGTCCGGGCGCAGGATCTGATCGAGGCCATCGAGGCGGTGGCCAGCGGCGCATCGTTGCTGGACCCCGCCGTCACCGGGAAGGTACTGGAGCGCATCAGAAAGATGGGGATGGGGGCAGCGGACGCGCTGCTTTCGCAGCTCTCCGAGAGAGAGCGGCAGATCCTGACCCTGATCGCAGAGGGGAGGACCAATAAGGAGATCGCGAAGATCGTGTGCCTCAGCGACAAAACGGTCAGGAATTACGTCAGCAGTATCCTGAGCAAACTCAACTTCACCCGCCGCTCAGCGGCGGCCGCCTTTATGGCGACGAGACTGCCGAAGGGGCGGCTATCCTCTTAGGACTTGTCTCTCCTCCCGCCGGGTCGAATGAACCGTGAAGGCTAGGTCATTCGACCCGATTTTTTTGAGTCATCCCTCCCCGTAAATAAGGACACTCGACACTTCCCTCCTGCCGCGACCTTTGGGCATTATATGGTTAGGCTGGAGAACAGGGGGAGGAGTCGATGGGTCGGATGCGGGTCCTTATCATTGATGACCACGAGAGGGTTCGATCTGCATTGCTCGGCAAGTTGAGGAGGGATCGGGAGCTCGAGGTAATGGGAACGGCGGCCTCCACCGACGGGGACTTCGAGGCAGCTTTGATGTTCGGGCCGGATGTCGTCCTCCTCGACGGGAAGAGAAATGACGGGAACGGGATGGAGATTTGTCGGAAGATCGTCCTGGCACGGCCTGGCATTCGAGTGTTGATTTTGACCTCTTATCCTGATGAAAGGGAGAAAGCCGAAATCCAGGCGCTCGGAGCCGCAGGCTATCTCCTCAAAGATCTCGATCTTCAAGGACTCCTCCAGCAGATCAAAGGTCCACGGGCGAGCGGGGTTCATGGGAACCCCACGGGAGGTGATAGATGAAAAGGTATCGGATGGAGACATGGTCAGGGGTGAGGTCTCTCGCCCTTTTCGGGATCGCCACCTGGCTGGTCCTGGTCACTGTCATGCCTCTCCGGGCTGCCGAGCCCCCATCCCAGGAAAAGCCGCCTTCGGAGAAAGTCCTTGAGGACGAGTTTCTCAAGTTGGGAACGGAGAAGGGGATCGGTGACAAGGACTGGATGAAGTTCGAGCGACAGCAAATCAAGTTCCAGATCGAACAGTTCATTCCGCCGCTCTTGCAGTCCGCCTTCACCGGTGACGCCTTCGTCCTCCCCCCCAACGCATTTCGGGTTGGCTTCGCTGCGCGGTTCGCCCACATCAATGGCGATGACTTCTTCGATGAACGGGGCGTGCTTCACGAAGGTGTGCCATCACTAGACGGCAGGAAGAACACGGTGGTCTTTGGCAACTTCAACGTGGATCGGACCTTTCTCGACTTCGACCTGCTCTACGGGTTCGACCTCGGAGTCAAGTATCTGCACAGCTTCACGCTGAGGGTGAACATTCCCGTGCTTCATTCGGACCTCAACGGGTTCGTCCACCCCAACGGCATCGGGCCGATTGACGTCGTCAACGAAGGAAGCACCTTCGATATCGGGGATGTCTCGGTCTTCCTGAAGAAGAAGATCATTGACCAAGCCGTGTTCCCCGTCGGGGTGGCCATGGTCGCCGGGTTGAGCTTTCCCAGCGGGAGCAATAGTGAGAAGTTCACCAACAGCGGACGGGTGCAGGTGAGGATGCCGGATATGTCGGGGCTGTTTCCTCCCGGAAGGAACTTTCTGACCAATCCGATAACGAGCAAAGATCTTCCCCTCAACATGCCCATCCCGCTGAGCCTCCTCGGACCGGGAATCGCCACCATACCCTATCCGGCCAGCTCGAATAACGTCTTCAATCGGTTTTCAGACGATGGGCGACTGCCCGCTATTATCCAGCCAGGCCTGGGCGACGTCAGCGCCTCCATCGGCCTCTTCGTCACACGCCAGTTCTTGCCGGGGGACTTTCTGGTGGATTTCGAGGAGTCGCTGCCCCAAGCCGTTCGCGACCTCGGGCGCTGGCCCGGCCGGAGCGCCTTTCACATCGGGGCACTCCACCAATTCGTCCAGGAGAAAGACGGAATCGACCCTGGAGACGTGACCACCTTCTTTGCCAGTTACGTGAAACCCGTCTACAAGGACTACGTGGCGCTGGACCTGAGCTTCGTCGGCTTCCGAAGGGAACAAGACAGCTACCGTGGGACCGTGATCCAACCGTTCGCCACGACCACGGCCGCGGGAGAGCCGGCGGTCGTCTTCCGGGAGGTCTCGCGTCAGCCTTTCTCGGGGGGTACCAGCGGGTATCTCGCGCCGAGCCTCATCATCAGTCCTGATCCTCAGATCCGTTTTACCATCAGCCCGCTCGTTCGCGTCATCGAGCCGGAGCTGGGCCCGGCCCCGGAATTTATCTTTCGTGCCGGCCTGGAGGTCACGTTTTGAATTCGCAAGAGAAGAAAGCCCCCGCATGAGCAGCGGGGAGGCATAGGAGGGAACAGCAATGGACCGCGCATTGAAGGCAGGCATGCTACTCACGCTCGTCGGAATGCTCTCAGGGGTCCCCGCCTCAGCCAAGATCTTTCTGAACGCCCCTGACGGGCGAAAGGTGGAGATCAAGGAAGGGACGCGCCAGTCCGATCTTAGCATGTACCGCTCCCCCCTGGAGAGCAAGATCGTGGATCGCCGCTTCTATACCAACGAGGCCATGTACCTGGCCAACGAAGAGCTCTTGTCGGGAATGGATTTCTTCCTTGACGCGGTCAAGGCCGGCTTCCCCATCGCCCATCACCTCCAATTCCAGTGGGTGACCGCCTTCGAGAACTACTGGTACTCCCGCTACACCCTCCTCTGGGGCGGGCTACAGTCCCACATGGGCGTAGGCCTGGTCCATGGCCCGTATTGGACCCTCAAAGCGAACCAGCTCTATCAGCAGAACCGTATGAACCGAGACAGGGGTGAGCGGGTCCCCTCCAACAAGGATGTCCTCCTCGGCCGCTTCATGCCCCTCTACTACCAGCGGACCGGGTTTCCCAGGGTGTTCGACGACGCCTCCATGAGCTATCTCGATTACGCCTCCGGGGACCCTCACCTGGTTGGCCCGGTGATCACCGAGGACACCTTCGACGACCCTCAGAGTGGGAAGAAAGGGAGTTGGGGGGTCCCACGCTACTGGATCGACCTGGCCAATGCCCGGTGGGACCATGACCGCATGGACACCACCCTGGACATGGGGGCCGTGGGACAGGGAATGCTGAAGAGGGTCCTCTGGGTCGAGTACTTCTTCCACAGCGACCACGTGGAGGAGTCTCCCTCCGACAAGAGGGCTCAGATCACCCTTCTCGGCAACGATGCGGAAGAGGGATTCCGTGGAGTCATGCTGGCCGTGGCCGGCTTCAACACCCTCTTGGAAGCCAAGGCTACGCTATTTGCTGACGAGACGGGGAAACACCTTGGCGGCATCGACCCCTTCGCCTATGATCCCGCGAGGGGTCTCCGCTACCTGCCCCATCGGATTGCCCCCAACATGGTCATGCTGGGCGACCTTCCGGAGCGGCTCTGGGCCCTGGACACCATTCAGGACAACTCCAGTCAATTGTGGGATCAAGCGTCCTGGCTCTGGGGGGCCAGCGAGTATTACTACCTCGCTCACCACTTCAAGCGGGCGTTCACGGACAATCCGCCGGTGGACGGGGGGATCATCGAGAAACGGACCAACCTGGTCGCTCGAGGGCTTGCCAATGTCTTCGTAAAGAACCTGGGGGCCATGCACCTGAAGGATGGCGTTCTGGTCTCGGAGTGGCGACCGGGACGAGGCGCAGGGAGCGAGGTCTCCATGAAAGATTCGGCTATCGCGATCCAGGCGCTCAAACATTATAATGACCGCCTCCAGCATGGCGATGACCCGGAACCACGACTGCGGACGCTCACAGTAAAGCTCCTCAAATCCCAGGCCGATTTCCTGTTGAAGGTCCAGGGCAAGGATGGCTCGTTCTCCGAGAGATACCAGATCGCTACGAAAGAGGGACTTGGTGGAAACACCCTGAGCGCCCCGCAGTGGTGGGGCATTCGGGCGCTCGTGGCCGCCTGGCACGTCACCGAAGACGTCCGGTACCTGGAGGCTGCGCGCCGAACCTACAATTACCTGAACCCCAAATTCTGGGACGAGAAAAGTGGCCTGTATCGCACCCGCCTAGGAGATGACATGGTCATTCTCACTCCGTTGGAGGTGGGGGCCGCCCTGGGGGCGATGCGAGAGCTGATGATGGCTACGCCTCTCCAACTGGTGAAACCGCACATCGAGCGGTTTACCAGGTGGTGGGTTCAGGCGGTGGATGGAAGCGGGCTCCAGATGAGCGAAGATTTCCAGACCGGGGAAGTTGACCGCGGGAAGAGGGGTCCGGATGAGGACGAAGACGGCATTCCGTTTGTGAAATATAGCCATGGCAGGCATGGCGTGGCCCCGGTCGCGGCCGGCAGGGTGGTCGTGAACATCGGCGGCCCGAACAATGCGGCCTTTGATGGGATCAAAGGAGATCGGCACGTCACGGCGGGAACGGTGAAGTACGCTTACGTGCCCAAGTCCCGCGAGGAGCAGCTTGCGCTCCTGTTTCCCGTTGGAAAAAAGCCAGAAGGACCGGGCAGTCGTTCATTGATCCAACGAGTGGCCCTCGCCGCCTCGAAGGGCCCTGAAGGCGAAGGGCTAACGGAACGGGGATTCATGGAACGCTTTGACGGGACCATTATCCCCCTCCCGCCCAGCGGGCCTGTGTCGCGTGGATCAGATCTCACCGGAGCCGAAATCTATCGCTCGAACTGCGCCTCCTGCCATGGAGCGCATGGAGAGGGGATCACCGGGAAGCCGCTCAAGACCATTGCTGCCGGGCGACGGGAAGAGATCAAGGCCGCTGCTGTGGCCGGCCGGTTCGAGAAGGCGATGCCCCCTTGGGGTAAGGGCGCGGACGAGTTGGCAGGGGTCTTGACTGAGAAAGAGATCGACCGTGTGGTGGAATACATCAAGAACGAACTCTTCAAGGAGGGGAGAGCTTCGCGGGCCAAGTAAAATGAATGGAGGAACACTGTACCGGTGCGGTGCGTGGTCAACGCCAATAAATTTGTGAGCAGACACGCTCTATCGGCTTTTCCCGATGGGCGAGGGGCCCCTGTGTTTGTCCTTGTCGCGATCCTGGCCGGGTTGATAGCCGTGGCTTCCCCGCTCAGTACGGCGTGGACGCAGGAGAGGGGATTCGACGAACGCCGAGGTCAATCCCGGGAGCCGATGGGGAAACAGCTTATCGAGAACCTGGGATGCGTCGTCTGCCATACCCTGGAAGGTCACACAACGGCCGCGGTAAAGGAAGCCCCGGATCTCAGTTACGAGGGAGATAAGGTGAGGCCTGAGTGGCTCTTTAGCTTCCTGAAGCAGCCTCACGGCCTCCGTCCATGGTTGAACGCTCGGATGCCGAACTTCCGGCTTTCGGACCGGGAGGCATTCGCTGTGACGGAATATATCCGCCAAGCGCTCAGGGATCAGAAGGCGCCACCTCTTCCGGCGAAGATGCGTTTCACCGGCGCGGTCGAGAAAGGGTTGGTGAAGGCGGCTGAACAGCTTACCTCCAACAAGTACCTTGATTGCTTTTCCTGTCACATGGTTGGTGACCGGAAACCCGAAGGGCCGCGGGACGGCTGGGCCCCGGACCTCTCACTGGCGGCTGGCCGCCTGAATCCAGACTGGATCGTTCGCTGGCTCCTGGATCCCCAGAAGATCCAGCCCGGCACCAAGATGCCGAGCTACTTTACGGACTCCGATTCGGGCCCATCGGACATCCTCGACGGCGACGAGAATCGTCAAATCCTGGCCCTCCGGGGCTGGCTGCTGCAGAGCGGGGTGAGCTTGAAAACGGAAGGCTACTCCGAGGCCAAGACCCGCTATACCGATGTCAATCCGGGAGAAGGGGGGCGCCTCGTGGAGGAGCTCAACTGCCGGGGATGCCACCGGATCCCGGGGCTGCCCGAAGCGAGAAAAGTCGCTCCGGTGCTCAGCTATGCTGGGAGCAAATTCCGCAGGGAGTGGCTGGTGGGATTCATGAAGAGCCCCCATCCTCTTCGACCTGCGGGCTACATCCTGGGCTGGCGCAGCCGGATGCCCGATTTCCGGCTCTCGGATGAGGAGGCCAAGGCTATTGCCGATTACCTGATGGCGTTGACCTCTCCTGGGCTCGCCCAGGGGGTTGTAAGGGAGGAGAAGGCGCTGAGTCGGATCGAGAGATTTCAGGCCAGCAAGCTGTTTGAGAAGACCGAAGGGTGTATCGGGTGTCACAGGGCCAAGGATCGGAGGGGTGAGGTCGTGGGAGGGCTCTCGGGACCGGATCTTTCAGAGGTGGGGAAGAGATTGCAAGGCGATTTCATCTATGGCTTTATTAGAACCCCTCGGGTGTTTGAGCCGCAGGGCAAAATGGAGATATTTGGCGATTTCCTTTCCGATAAAGATGCCAGGACGCTGGCAGAGTATCTTAGCTCGGTGAAATGAAGCCGATGATGATGGCGCCCTCAGGGGCCCGAGATGAGTGAGACACGCGCCCTGTGCGCATCCACCATCGCGATAGCGATCTTGGTGATCACCTCGCCGAATAACGCCTTGGCGGCTAGCCCGAGGGAGAACTTCCAGCGCTATTGCGTCCAGTGCCACGGCCCCGAGGGTAGGGGAGATGGCGTGAATGCGACGAAGGACCTCGGCGCAACTCCAAAAGACCTGACCAATGCTGAAGGACTTGGCAGGCTGACTGATGATCGTATTGGAGAGATCATCGCGAAGGGGGGAGCCAGGAACGAGCTGTCGCCCCTCATGCCCCCCTGGGGCAATACCTTGACAGGAGAGGAAATCCGGGGTCTCGTCCGGCTCATTCGGGACCTGTGCAAATGCACCTTTAAGCCCTGAACATTGGCGTAAAAGTCTTCAGCGGCAAACCCTGCCCGGCCCACACGCCTCTATACGGTGAGACATTTCCTTCCGCATCCTCGTTTCTTCCTTTCATCACTCCAAGGGACGCCTCGGGCCAACCACCCTGGACCAGGACGAGGTGATGTGCGCGCAACACAACAAAAGCTTCCGCCCGATTGAATTGGTTTCTGCGGAACGGAGACCGCTCGCCCCCCGTAGCCTCAACCGCCCGTCGTAACCCACCGAATACCTTTCATCTCCACCACGCCACATCCCCAAGTTCCGCTGCAACGCCGATCACAAGAGCGAAGACGCGAATCCTTCCCTTCCCTTGCGGCATCTCTACAGTAGGGTGAAAGCTGTAAGGCAAAAGATGAGCGAATGGAGGGAAGCAAGATGAACAGACACATGAGCAAGATTTCGACAGCAGCGCTCCTACTTGGACTCCTCCTCGCCGCAACGCCAGGCCGCGCAGAGGAGACCAGGACGCTGACCAACCTCAAGGGGGAACGGGTGACGGTCCCTCACGTTGTGCCGGATAGGGAAGCACTGGCACTTCTCAAAATGGTGGTCGTCAACATTGAAACGCCAAACGGCAAAGGCGGGCTGATTGTTGCCATCTACGGGACCTCTGAAAGTAAGCGACTGGACGAGGCAAATTACGTGGAGTTGTATGATCTCGCAGGAAACCTTCTGGAGATCGCCTGGTTCGACGAAAGTGGGCAGGTGAAGGTTGCTCATGACAAGAACTTGACGGATCCCGACGCGAAAGAGGCGGCCAAGGTCTTGGTGATCGGCACTGGCCACAGCGTCGTCGTTCAGCGACCCGCTCTCAATCACTTCTAGCAGAGGCGACGATGGAAAGCCTATTGGCCCTACCAGTTTTATTAGCCACGATCGGAGTCCTCTACTGGATCGCCCGGAAAAGCGGCACCGGTTGAGGCGTTTCTGGCCCCGCGGGCCGGGGGAATTGCCATCAAGAGGATCGTGAGCGAAATCTCGAAAAGCGATACGAGGGAGAGCGATGAGGGACGTCGTCATCGTGAGCGCGGCCAGGACCCCGATCGGCGGCTTCGATGGTGCCCTGAAGAGTATTCCGGCGACGAAGCTGGGAAGCCTCGTCGTCGCCGAGGCCGTCAAAAGGGCCGGGTTGGAGCCGGGGCAGGTCGACGAGGTCATCATGGGAAACGTCCTTTCCGCAGGCTTAGGCCAGGCCCCGGCGCGCCAGGCGGCGCTAGGAGCGGGCCTTCCTGCCTCTGTCGAGGCTTTGACGATCAATAAGGTCTGCGGTTCCGGGCTCATGGCGGTCGTGCTGGCTGCCCGGGCGATCGCGGTCGGGGACGCCGAGGTGGCTGTGGCCGGAGGAATGGAAAGCATGAGCAGGGCTCCCTATCTCTTAAATCAAGCCAGAGATGGGTATCGAATGGGCCATGCCAAGCTCATCGACGCCATGCTTCACGACGGCCTGTGGGACCCGTACCATGACTTCCACATGGGGATGTGCGGCGAGCTGTGTGCCGCGCGATACCAGATCAGCCGCGATGCCCAAGATGACTACGCGATAGAAAGCTACCAACGGGCCCTGAAGGCCCAAATGGAGGGAAAGTTTAACGCCGAGATCGTTCCGGTAGAGGTCAACAGCAACAAGGGGGAACCAACCTTGTTCATGGAGGATGGCGGTCCCAAGAGGTTCGACCGTGAAAGGCTGAAGAGGCTTCAGCCGGCTTTTAAGCCCAACGGGACGATCACCCCGGGCAACGCCCCCTCGGTCAATGACGGCGCGGCTGCCCTGACAGTCATGTCGCTTGAGCGCGCTAAGGCGCTGGATCTGACGCCGATGGCCCGGATCGTGGGCTATGCGACGGCGGCCCTGGCGCCGGAGTGGTTTCCCATCGCTCCGGCTGAGGCGATCCGGAAGGTCATGAAGAAGACCGGCCTTGATCTCAATGACATCGACCTCTTCGAGATCAACGAGGCATTTGCTCTCGTCGCCCTGGCAGCGATCCACCACCTCGGCCTGGACGGGGAACGGGTCAACATACACGGCGGGGCGGTCGCCTTGGGCCATCCCATCGGAGCCAGCGGAGCCCGCATATTGACCACCTTGCTCTACGCCATGCGGGACCGTGAGGCTGAACGGGGCTTAGCGGTGATCTGCCTGGGCGGAGGAGAGGCCGTGGCGATGGTGGTGGAGCAGCC
>JACPQX010000080.1 GCA_016190255.1 Candidatus Methylomirabilis oxygeniifera
CGCCCAGGACCCTGAGGCCGGGATCCTCAGCCGACGGGGAAGCGCCATTGCGTTGTTGGTGAGCCTTGGCCAGCCCGAAGAACCGGCCGACATCCTGACGCCACCAAGCCCCACCTTCAGGAACATCCTGGGCGGCGAGGGAGCCCCGACGAGAGTTCCATGACTTGGCGGCCCCACGAGCGGATCCATACCCTTTTTATGGGCGCCATCCGCCGGCGATGGCCGGGACGATAGAGACGACGTTGCCCGATGTGACCGGGGCGGTCTCGCCGCCGATGTATCGGATATCTTCGTCGTTCAGATAGACGTTGATAAACCGCTTGATCGTGCCATCCTCGTCGTAAAGGGACTGTCGGAGGCCTGGGAACAGCCGATCCAGATGGTCGAGCACCCCCCTGATGGTTGTCCCCTCCGCGATGACCTCCGCTTGCTGTCCGGTATGCTTGCGGAGCGGCGTCGGAATTCGCACCTTTATCGACATGGTATCCTGTCCACCTCCAATGAGTTGAAGTGCGTCGCTACGAGCTACTGAGCCGCGTTGGTCATTGCGAGCCGGAGGCGAAGCAATCTCGCGGTATTCGATATTGCCCAGCCTCGCAATGACGTTTTACTTCGGGCGTTGGTATCAATGGACCTTCTTATACCGCACGCCCGGAGATAGGTCAAGGTCGTCCTTCCGAACCACGGCGATGCCCCTCGAATGGATCGGTAAGGTTTTACGCAGCCCTGGCAGCCGCACACTGCCCTCGCCCTAAGCGGTTGGAGTCCAGCGGATTCCGCTTGACAGGCTCCCGGGGCTTGGGTAGTATGCGACCCCGTGACGGGACCGCCGGTTCCGCTCGCGGCCCGAATCGGGAGAGGGTTTCGATGGCCTTCCAACCCATGAACCGAAGGACGCGGCGCCTCCGGCGCCTCAAGCTGGTGGTGGCTGCGGCCGCCTGCCTCTACGTCTTGGTCAATGGGTTCCTCATTCTGTGTCTGATCCACCCCAGCGAGGGCCACTCGCATAACCCGACCGACGAACATTTCCATTTCACCTGTGTCTGGGTCCAGAAAGCCGTTTCCTCCCACGCGCTCGCGGCACGAGTTTTCCTGCCTCCGGTCGAAGCAACCCTGTTCGCGTCGTTGTCGTTCCCGTTGGTTGTCCTCCTGATCCGATCGGTCCAGCTCACCGGCCGATCCCCACCCACCGTCGCCTTCTCGTAGATCGCGTCACCTAACGAGTCGATCATTCACCACACCTCCTCGCCCAGGACACCTGAGGTTTCACCAAGGTCCTCACAGGCCCGCTGATTTCCAGACGCCTCTCTCGTGGCAGGCGGCTGACGGCCAACCGCAGGTTGCGTGGAGCCTATAATCAATACACTTGCTCCCCCTCCACGGGGGTGTGCGATTGGGAGAGAAAATCATGAACCGAACGATCAGAGGGTACAGCGCATCTGCACTGTTGTTGAGCGCAGCCATCATAGTTCTGGCGCCGAGCGCCGGATGGGGCCACGGCGTCGTGGGGAAGCGGTTCTTCCCGACGACGTTGGCGATCGAAGACCCGTTCGTGTCCGACGAGCTGTCGTTCGTGGTTGGGCACATCAAGGGCCCCGAAGGGAAGGAAACCGAATTGGAGGTAGAGATCCAGAAGCGGCTGAGCCCGAATTTCTCGCTCGGGTTCGGCGGCGCCTACAAGATCATCAAACCGAGCGGCGGCCATGGCGGCGAGGAAGGGGAGCACGAGGAGTCAACCGGAACGGCCTATGGCTTCTCGAATCCGACCGTTAGCCTTCGGTACCAATTTCTTCGCGATACAGTGCACGAGCTGGCGGGCACCCTAGCGCTGAACATCACGCCGGGCGGCGTCGGCGCGAGGCGAGTCGAGTCGCTCTCAGAGACAACTCTCACTCCTGCCCTTCAGATCGGGAAGGGGTTCGGCGACCTCCCGGATGCGGCGGCCTGGCTGAAGCCCTTTGCGGTCACCAGTTCGCTCGGCTTCAACATATTCACCGGCCACAGCCACACCGAAGAACTCGACAACAACCTTGAATGGGGAGTCACCCTGATGTACAGCATTCCCTATCTGCAATCGTTCGTGAAGGATGTGGGAATTCCGTGGCCCTTCAGCCGCCTGATCCCCATTGTGGAGTTCAACGGGGAGACGCTGCTCACGGGGCATGGCAGCGGCGACACCACCGCCTTCGCCAATCCCGGTCTGATCTGGGCCGGCAAGTATATCCAACTTGCCGTGGAGGCGAAGATCCCCCTGAACGATATTTCCGGACACCATGTGGGGATCCTGGGTATGATCCACTTCTTTCTCGATGACATCGCGCCCGACATCTTCACCTGGACAGCATTCCACGGGGTGCTAGGACCAACGCAGCGATGAACCACGGATCGGGGTGGCTCCGGCGCGGACGTGCCGCGCTGATGCTTGGCCTGTTGCTCGTGACCACGTCCGCCTGGGGCCACGCCTTTCCCGATCACTCGGAGCCACGAGTGGGATGGACCGTGCCGACGCCGCCCCCACGTGTCAGGATCTGGTTCGACGGAGCGCTCGAGCCGGTCTTCAGCACCATCACTGTCATGAACGCGAACAGTGAGCGGGTGGACAAGGGGGACGGTCGTGTCAATCCCTCGGACAGCACTATCCTTGAGGTCAGCCTCCCACCACTGCCGTCGGGGCGTTATCGCGTCTTCTGGAGTGTCGTCGCCCGCGACGGACACCGCACGGAGGGCGATTTCCCCTTCACCATCGAGGCGCCGCGGTGAGCCTTCCTCAGATGATCCTCCCAACTGTCGTCCGCTGGCTCGACTTCGTGGGCCTCGCAACACTCGTGGGCGCTCTTGCGTTTCGGTGCCTGATTGTCCGGCCACACCTCTTTTCACGCCGGGAGTTCAATGGTTTCGAGCGAGCCCATCGGAGAGTGGTCGCCGCCTCGATCGGGCTCGTGGCCCTGACCAGCGTCGCCGACTTGGTCCTGAGAACGTTGCTGATGAGCGGTGGGAACGTCGCCGACCTTGGATCTGCGCTCCCGGTGGTGCTTCGCCAGACCCACTACGGCGCCGTTTGGATTGCGCGGATCAGCCTTCTTGGGGTCCTGGCCATGGCCTGGCTGCTCGGGCGTCAAGACGCGCGACCCGTCTCCCTCTCCTCCGGGCTCTCGCTGATCGCGGCCACGCTCGTCACCTTGACGACGACTCTCTCGGGGCATGCCGCCGACTGGGGAGATTTCACCCTACCGGTGCTGATCGACTGGCTCCATCTGCTGGCGGCCTCCACCTGGTTCGGCGGCCTGTTCACACTCGGGTTCGTGTTCCACCACTCTTTCTCACTCTTTGGTGGGGAGACGCAGACAGCGGGGCTGTCCTCGATCGCTGCGCGATTCTCAAGGATGGCGGCCTGCTGCGCGGCAGTCTTTCTCCCAGCAGGTCTCTATAACGCCTGGTTGCAGGTGACATCCCCCTCCTCGCTTGTCAGCACCGCGTACGGATGGACGCTCGTAGCGAAACTCTCGCTCGTAGGACTGGTGTTGATGACGGCGGGGCTGAATCGGTATTACTTCGTTCCGCTCCTGGAGTTCCCTACCGGCACACACGACCGGCTGACCTTCAGGGCGATCGCTCGGTTGGCGGGGCGTTCGCCGGTGGAGGCGAAGCCCAAAAACGACCAGGAGATTCGCCATCAGTTCTTTCGGTTCGTCCGGTTGGAGTGGATCATCGTGATTGCGGCGCTGGCCTGCACGGCGCTGCTCACCCAGCTTCCGCCGGCACGCCATATACG
>JACPQX010000081.1 GCA_016190255.1 Candidatus Methylomirabilis oxygeniifera
ACCCTGGCGGCCAGGTCGTGGTAGACCTCCGGCTCGAGGTGGCGGAGAGCCAAGTCTTCCAGCTCCGCCTTCATCCAGTAGATCCCAAGGCGGTGCGCGATAGGTGAATAGATGTCAAGGGTCTCCCGGGCGATCAGCCGTCGCTTCTCCTCGTGCAGCGGTTCCAGGGTCCGCATATTGTGAAGACGGTCGGCCAGTTTGATCAGAATAACCCTGATGTCTTTCGACATCGCCAGAACCATCTTCCGGAGGCTCTCGGCCTGGTGCTCCACCCGGCTGCCGAAGTGCAGCTTGCTGATCTTGGTAAGGCCGTCCACGAGCTCCCCGATCTCGTTCCCGAAGGCCTGCTTGACTTCCTCCAGAGAGGCGTGCGTGTCCTCCACCACATCGTGAAGAAGGCCAGCCGCGAGGCTCTCGACATCCATTTTCAGGTCAAGCAGAATCTCGGCGACCGCAAGCGGGTGTGATAAGTATGGTTCGCCAGAGACTCGCTCCTGGCCCTTATGCACATTGGCTGCGAAGTCGTGGGCGCGTTGCAGGAGGTTGAAATCCGCCTCAGGATCTATCGCGCGGACACGCTCGATGATTGACTCAACACTCATTATGCTCACATTCCACCGACCGATGTACTGTCTATCCCCTCGAATACATTATCATATTTTCTGATGTTTTCCAAAGGCTTTCATAATCGCCGCACGCGGGAGAATGCCCTCTCTGACGATGCGGGGTGGACTGACGGTGACATCTACGACAGTTGATGGGCTCCCGATGGGAACCGTGCCGCCATCCAGGATCAAGTCAACGCGGTGACCGAGCTGTCGATAGACCTCATCTGCATCTCTGGGCTGCCTGCCCGCAGAGCGGTTCGCGCTCGTTCCTGTCACCGGGCGACCAAGGCACCGGATCAGGTCCAGGGCGACCGGCGCATCCGGGACCCTGAGGCCAATCCGGCCAGTGCCGGAGATCAGTAAGCGGGAGATGCCGGGAGGCGCCGCCACAAGGATGGTCAAGGGCCCCGGCCAATGCCGCTCGACAAGTCGAGCCACGGAATCCGGTAGATCGCCTGTCATCCGAATCGCCATCGTCAGGTCACTCACCAATAGCGGGATTGGATTGGCTGGACTTCGACCCTTCGCGGCAAAGACGCGCTTGATCGCGAGTGTGTTGGAGGCATCCGCTCCGAGCGCGTACAGGGTATCGGTCGGGAACGCCACCAAGCCACCCTGGCGGAGAACCGAGGCGGCCTTCGTGATCGCCCGTGAAGAGGGGAGGCAAGGGCTGATGACTAGTCTCTGGGGTCGGGAGGTGGGCTCGTCACTTGTTCGAACCATCCCTGAAAACTACCCCCCTTTCTGGTTTGATAGATCACATACGGGGGGTCGACCAAGTCCCCCTTTCGATCCCACCGGAGTGTGCCGAGCTCGCCCATGTAGCTCATCCGATGAAGGATCTGAGAAACACGAAGAAGCTGGGGCCGCGCAGCGGCTTTCGGCTTGGCCCTGGCAATGGCAGTGAACAGGGCCCCCGCTGCATCGTAGGCGTACAGCGTGTAGGGACCGATGGCACCATACCGATTCCGAAATCTCTTGATGACACCTTCGGCCGATGGCAACAGCAGCGGATTCGGGGCGAAGGTCAGGTAGGTCCCCGTGGCCGCGTTGCCGGCGAGACTCACGAACTCCGAACCGATGACCCCATCCCCACTCACGAACGTGGCCTTGACGCCGTGGTCTCTGAGCTGCCTGACGAGAAGACCGCCTTCGCGATAGATGCCCCCGAAATAGATGACGTCCGGCTCTTCAGCCTTTATGGCTTCTAGGAGTGAGGCGATGTTTTTCCCGCCGGGGGAGAGCGTGAAGGTGGCCGCGAGCAACCGGCGATCCCGGCGCCTGATCTGCCGATTGAAGGTTTCCGCGAGCGCCCTTCCGTAGGCCGTCTGATCGTGTAAGACGACCACACGCCTCGGGCGCAACGAGTCGAGGACGAATGTCGCCGCCACCTCTCCTTGTTGATCGTCTCGCCCGCAGGTCCGAAACACGTTTTGAAACCCTTGTTCGGTCAGTCGCGGGTCGGTGCTGGATGGGGTAATCTGAGGGATTCCGGCAGCGTGGTACACCGCTGAGGCAGGCAAGGATGCGGCCGACGTGAGGTGGCCGATTACCCCCCAAACCCCCGCGCGAACCAACCGTTTGGCGGCAGCAACCGCTTCCCTCGGGTCATGATGATCGTCCTCAATCAAGAGTCGGATTCGACGGCCCAGGAGGCCTCCCTTTTCGTTCCACTCCTCCGTCTGGAGTTCTGCCGCCTCTCGCACGTAACGGCCCAGTTCCGCCATGTCCCCCGACATCGGGCCCACAATCCCGATGGTGATGTCAGGTCTCGTCATGACTCGCCCCTCGGCGACCCCCTGCGGCATGACCCACAGAACGAGGCTCAGGAAGACGAGAAGGAGACTCGGATCGAGGCAGGGCATGCCCCTGCCATCGTTATCCCCCGAGGTAGGCCTTTTGGACATCCTTGTTCGCCATGAGACTTGTCGCGTCATCCTCCAGAACGATCTGGCCGGACTCCATGACGTAGCCTTTGGTAGCAATCGACAATGCCATGTTGGCGTTCTGCTCCACCAGGAGGATCGTGGTTCCATGCGCGTTAATCTCTCGAATGACCTCGAAGATGGTCTCGACGAACTTTGGGGCCAGCCCAAGTGACGGCTCATCCATCAGCAAGAGACGCGGGCGAGCCATCAAAGCGCGGCCGATGGCCAGCATCTGCTGCTCACCACCGGAAAGGGTTCCGCCCGTCTGGATGCGTCGTTCTTTGAGAATCGGGAAAAGGCCGAATACCCGATCGAGGTCTTGGCGGATGCGATCCGCATCAGTACGGGTGTACGCACCCATTTCCAGGTTTTCCAGGACTGTGAGTTTCGAAAATATCCGCCTGCCCTCCGGGACCTGGGAGATACCGCGCCCCACAATAGAATGGGATGGAATGTCAATAAGGTCGTCGCCCTCGAAGACGATTCTCCCGGCGCTCAGCCTGAGGAGCCCAGAAACGGCCATCAAGGTTGACGACTTTCCAGCCCCATTGGCGCCGATGAGACAGACGATCTGACCCTCCTTGACCTCGAGGTTCACTCCTCTCAGAGCATGGATAGTGCCGTAATGCGCGTGCACCTCCTCCAATCTAAGCACCGATCGATTCCTTCCCCAGGTATGCGCCGATTACCGCGGGATCTGCCCTGACGGCCTCCGCCGTTCCTTCAGCGATCTTGGTCCCGTGGTCGAGCACGACGAGCCGATCGGAGATGCCCATGATCATCTTCATCTGATGTTCTATGAGCAACACGGCGATTCCACGGTCTCGAATCAGGCGAATCAACTCCATCAGGGCGATGGTCTCCTGTGGGTTCATCCCACAGGCGGGCTCATCCAGGAGAAGTAGGGACGGGTCGCTGGCCATGGCCCGGGCGATTTCCAAACGACGTTGATCACCGTAGGGCAGTTGTCTCGCCCACAGATCGGCCTTCCCCTCCAGCCCCACGAATCGGAGGAGGCCGAGGGCCTTGGCGGCCAGCTCTTCCTCTTCCTTCACGACGGCCTTTGGCCTGAATACCGCGCCCAAGATGCCGGCCCGAGCCCGGCAGTGGCTCCCGACCATCACGTTCTCAATGACCGTCATCTCGCGAAAAAGACGGATGTTCTGAAAGGTGCGAGAAATCCCCCTTGCAGTCACCTGGTCCGGTCTCAAGCCCGCCAGACTTTCTCCGCGGTAGAGGATATCTCCGGAGGTGGGAGGGGACATACCGGTCACGCAATTGAACACCGTGGTCTTGCCGGCTCCGTTTGGGCCGATCAAGCCAACTGTTTCGTCGGTCTCAACGCTCAAATCGATGTTATCGATGGCCCTGAGTCCGCCGAAATTCTTGGAAAGCTTCCTGGTTTCAAGCAATGGCACGGGCGCGCTCATGTTGACGTGTAACGAGGGACCCGGGAAGATGCGCGGTACGTCCGCCACCTCGCGGCATAAAGGATCGGTGCTAGTGCCGTTCCAACTCGTTTCGGCCAATCGCCGTTAGGTACCCTGCTAAGAACTATCGCTTTCCCCAGCCTCGTTATTTTGGGGTAAATAGTTGGAACGGCGCTAGCGTGTTTGAAGTCAACTCACGGCTGTTGGCCTCGGGCGATCCTTG
Source organism: Candidatus Methylomirabilis oxygeniifera (assembly GCA_016190255.1). Classification (GTDB taxonomy): domain Bacteria; phylum Methylomirabilota; class Methylomirabilia; order Methylomirabilales; family Methylomirabilaceae; genus Methylomirabilis; species Methylomirabilis oxyfera_C. The sequence continues at coordinate 4,190 of JACPQX010000081.1, forward strand.
GGCCCAAGGGCAACCTTGCGCCGCGGCGAGCCGACGAGGCCCTGCGGGCGCATCACCATCATGACCACCATCGCCCCGCCGAAGATCAGCATACGGTAAAGCGCAAACTGCCGCATTATCTCGGGGAGGATGACCAGCGTCGCCGCCCCAAGGATCACGCCTGGCACGCTCCCCATGCCCCCCAGCACCACCATGCACAGGATGATCACCGATTCGAAGAAGGTGAAGCTTTCTGGAGAGATGAACGTCATTTTGCTCGCGAAAAAGACCCCGGCGGATCCGGCCCAGGTGGCCCCGAGCCCGAACGCGAGCAACTTGGTTTTCACAAGGTTAATCCCCATTGCCTCGGCCGCAACGTCATCGTCGCGCATCGCCGTCCAGGCGCGACCGATGCGTGACCGATTCAATCTCTCGACGACGAAGACGGTCAGCAAGACAAGAGCCAGGATGAGGTAGTAATACTGGATCGGGGTAGAGATGGTGAACCCCAGTATCTTCGGGCGGGCGATCCCAAGGATTCCGTTCGGCCCCCGGGTGACGCTATCCCAGTTGTTGAGCGTGATTCTGATCATCTCGCCGAATCCCAGGGTGACGATCGCGAGGTAGTCTCCCCTGAGGCGCAGGACCGGGATTCCCAGCAGGACGCCAAAGAGCGCCGCAAGCAGCGCCCCGAGCGGCAGGACCTCCCAAAAGGAGAGCCCGACGCGAGTGGACAAGAGGCCATAGGCGTAGGCGCCCACCGCGTAGAACGCCACATAACCAAGGTCAAGGAGCCCTGCCAGTCCCACGACAATATTGAGACCGAGGGCCAGCGTGACATAGATCCCCACCTGTGTCAGGATGTCGATGTGGTAGCGGTTCAGACCAAGAGGGATCAGAGCGGCCGCCGCCAGGCCCACGGCATAGAGCAGGCGACGATCTATCTGCCCCACGAGGTGATGAACGGCTCTGCCGGTCGCCCCCAGCGCCCGCTGCACGCCTCCGGCGCCCGACCCGGCCCTTCGAGAAACAGCGAGTCTCAGGACACCAATCACTGCCACACCTGCTGAGACCAGGAGGGGGCGCCTCAACCCAAAAAAAGGGGCCTGCGACTCCATCATTAACGGGAGCGAGAGTAGCCCGAACCAGAGGCTGGCCAGAACGATTCTCGAGAGTGGGCGACGAATGAGGGCGACGGAACGCGCCGGGGTTGTCATGGCTATCTACACCCGTTTTGAAATATCCTCACCCAACAGACCGGACGGACGAAAGATGAGCACCACAATCAAAATGGCGAAGGCGAATACGTCTTTGTATTCGCTCGAGATATACCCTGCCCCGAGGCTTTCGATGAGACCGAGCAGCAGCCCCCCCAACATCGCGCCCTGGATCTTGCCGATCCCGCCCAGGACGGCGGCGGTGAAGGCCTTGATGCCGGCGATGTACCCGATGAAGAAGTTAATCAGCCCATAGTACATTCCAACCAAGATGCCCGCAACGCCCGCCAGGATGGATCCTACCAGGAATGTCACACTGATCACCCGGTCAACGTTGATCCCCACCATGCAAGCCATCTGCATGTCCTGGGCGGTGGCGCGCATGGCCTTCCCGATCTTCGTCCGGTGGACAAGCAGTTGAAGCCCTATCATCATCATCACCGAGGTGGCCATGATGAAGATCTGAATCGCGCTGATCCTTGCGCCCGGGAGATCGATCCCCCCACCCGCAAACAGGTTCGGGAATCCTTTATCTCTGGGTCCCTGGGCCAGCATCACGAAGTTCTGCAGAAAGATGGACACGCCTAGAGCGCTGATGAGGGGGGATAGGCGTGAGGCGCCGCGAAGGGGCCTGTAGGCCACCCGCTCCATGGTGACGCCGCAGGCCCCGCAGAAGAGCATCGCCACAACCATCATGAGGAGAAGCGCAACCACCGAGTCAGGAGATATCAAGTGAAGGGTTGACAGGAGGCCGAACGTGACGATTCCCATGTATGCGCCCAACATGTAGATCTCACCGTGGGCGAAATTAATCAGCTCGATGATCCCGTAGACCATCGTGTAGCCCAGTGCGATCAGGGCATAGACGCTGCCAAGGGTCAGGCCATTAATCAACTGTTGAAGCAGCATAATCTTCTAAGACAAAAGGAGGAAAGAGATCGCTCCCTTCCCTCCCCTCAACTCCCAGCGTGACATCAGGACTACGGCAATTCCACGAACTTTCCGTCCCTGACCTCCCACACCACATAGGGGGACACCAATACGTCACCCTTCTTGTCGAACTGGATTGTTCCCAGGGCGGTGTTCCACTTGGTCTTCCTGATGTGGTCGGCGATCTTGGTGCCCTCGGTGGACTTGGTTGCGGCGATCGCGTCGAGGAGGATGTTGGCTGCCACGTAGCTGTAGACCGTATACGCCCCAACGTCCGAGCCGAATTTTTCCTTGTGCCTCCTTATCACTCCGTGCGCCTCTTTGATCTTCATCTGGTCCGGGGTAAAGGTGACGAAGGCGCCCTCTGCCGCCTTGCCGGCGATCTCGATATACTCCTTCTGCCAGACGCCATCCCCGCTGACGAATGCGGCCTTCATCCCCAACTCGCGCATCTGCTTCGTCAGAAGGATGGCCTCAGGGTGGATCCCGCCGTAGAAGAGGACCTCCGGGTTTTTCTGCTTCACGGCGGTGAGCACCGGACGGTAGTCCTTGTCTCCTTGGGTGATGCCACCGTAATAGACAGGCTTGACCTTGGTTCTTTCGAGAGCCTTCACGGTCTCATCCGCTAGCCCCTGTCCATACGTCGTCTTGTCGTGCAAGACCGCGACTCTACTCTTCCTCAGTTTTTTCACGATAAAGGCAGCGGCGACGCTCCCCTGTTGGTCATCCCTGCCGCAAGCGCGAAAGACATTCCAAAGGCCACGCTCGGTAAACTGGGGGTTGGTGGAGGCCGGCGTGATCTGGATGACCTTCCCGTCATGGTAGATCGTGGAGGCGGGTATAGAGCAACTGCTGTTGAAATGACCGATCACTCCGACGACCCCTTCGTTTACGAACTTGTTCGCCACCGCGACAGCCTGCTTTGGATCGTGCTGATCATCACCCCACACGATCTCGATCTTTTTTCCGAGGAGACCGCCCTTGGCATTCCACTCCTCCACCGCGATAAGGGTGCCGTTCTTAATCTCCTGTCCGAACGCCCCTTGATCGCCCGTGAGCGGGCCAGCCACCCCGAGCTTCATGGCGTCGGCCTCAGGAACCTTCCCCGTGCCGAGCACGATGACTACGCCAGCGATCAGGAACCATACCTGAGACCATCTCATCGTCTCCTCCTTCGTCAATTCATATAGATGAGGGCCGGGCGCGTGACTGCTCTGCACGTTTGCCAGCGAACACCCCACCCGCGGTCCGTGTGCACACGAGATGTTCATTCACTATAGAAAGATCGAAATATCACTGTCAACGACTTTTTCCCGCTCTACCGGCCACTTTCAGCATGACGGATCGCCGTTAGAAACGCTCGGGTGGCTTCCCTGATATCGTCGGCACCGACGATCGCGGAGATCACAGCGACCCCGGTTGCGCCGGCCTGGATCACCCCGGCAACATTGCTCACACTGATGCCGCCGATCGCTACCAGGGGCAGATCGATCCGGGCCCGCACGAGTCGAATCGTGCCGCAATCCACCGCTGCGTAGCCTGTCACCTTTGTGGTGGTGGGGAAGATGGGCCCGATCCCGAGATAATCGGCCCCCTCTTGCGCGGCCCTGACTGCTTGCTCCAGTGAGTGGGTCGAGACTCCAAGGATTTTCCCTGGACCGAGCGTTGATCGTGCGACCATTGACGGGAGATCGTCCTGTCCAAGGTGCACGCCGTCGGCATCGACGGCCAACGCCAGGTCCAAGCGGTCATTCACAATGAAGTGTGCGCCGTGGGCTCGACAGAGGCCGGCGATCTCCCGCGCCTTGGGCAACAGCCTGCGTAACCCAGCCGATTTGTCCCGAAGCTGGATCATCGTCGCCCCACCTTCAAGCGCAAGCCTGGCAATGTCAACGTGTCCCAGCCCACGTCCCAGCTCAGGATCGGTAACAACACACAGGCGGCACGCCTGTCTGGGGATCATTGTCTGGCCTCACACCAGGACCGACTCCAGGAACCTGGTGGAGATCCGCCCGGCGCTGAACTCCGGGGAGACAAGGATGCGCTTGTGGAGAGGAATGGTGGTCTTGACTCCCTCGATCTCCAGCTCATCAAGCGCCCGGAGCATCCTGGCGATGGCCTCCTCCCTGGTGTTGTCCAGGACGATCAGCTTGGCGATCAACGAATCATAGAAGGGGGGAATCGTACAGCCCGCATACAGGTGGGTGTCAACACGCACCCCAGGTCCTCCCGGCAGGCGGAGGTTGAGGATCTTGCCGGGCGAAGGAACGAAGGTGTCCGGATCTTCTGCATTCACACGGCACTCGATGCTGTGGCCTCGCAGGGAAATGTCTTCCTGGCTCAGAGACAGCGGCTCGCCGGCTGCGATACGGATCTGGGCCTTGACCAGGTCGATCCCGGTGACCATCTCCGTCACGGGATGTTCCACCTGGATCCTCGTATTCATTTCCATGAAGTAGAAGTTCCCTTCTACATCCACCAGGAACTCGACAGTCCCGGCCCCCCGGTACTTGACCGAGCGAGCCAACCGGACCGCCGCCTCCCCCATCCGAGCCCTGAGGGCCGGCGTGATGGCCGGCGAGGGCGATTCTTCCAAGAGCTTCTGGTGGCGACGCTGAATGGAACAGTCGCGCTCGCCGAGGTGGACCACCGACCCGATCTGGTCCCCTAAGAGTTGAATCTCAATGTGGCGAGCCGGGGACACGTAGCGCTCCAAGTAGAGGGCAGGATTGCCGAACGCGGCCATAGCCTCTGTTGAAGCGGCAGCGAAGGCACGGCCGATCTCCGTTGGGGATGGAACCAGGCGCATCCCTTTTCCGCCGCCACCCGCGCTGGCCTTCAGCATGAGAGGGTAGCCAACTCGCCATCCCAGCTCGGCGGCCTCTTCCGCGCTGCAGAGCGGCGCCTGACTCCCCGGAACTACCGGGACGCCGGCCGCTACGGCGGTCTCCCTTGCCTTGACCTTGTCCCCCATAAGTCTGATCTGGTCGGCGGTGGGGCCGATAAAGGCGATGTCGCACCGCTCACAGACCTCTGCGAAGGAGCTGTTTTCCGCCAGAAATCCGTAGCCGGGATGGATGGCGTCCGCGCCTGCGATCTCGGCGCTACTGATAAGGCGGGACGCATTGAGGTAGCTCTGAGCGGCTTGGGGAGGGCCGATGCAGATCGACTCATCCGCCAGTCGCACATGGAGCGACTTGGCGTCCGCTTCGGAGTAGACGGCCACCGTTCTTACCCCGAGTTCCCGGCACGCGCGGATGATTCGAAGCGCGATCTCTCCCCGGTTGGCGATCAGGATCTTGGAAAACATCACAGGATGGAGTTCGGCAAGCGATCCGCAATAATCACGTTCACCTGGTCACGGGGGGCGAATTGAGCGTTACGCTGGTTCAAGAAGAAAGAGCGGCTGCCCGTACTCGACAGGCTGGGCGTTCTCCACAAGAATGGAATGGACTTTTCCGCTGATCTCGGCCTCGATCTCGTTCATGAGCTTCATCGCCTCAATGATGCACAGGACCGTCCCCTTTTCGACCTTATCCCCCTCCCTCACGTAGGGATCGGCGCCGGGCGCTGGCGCCCGGTAGAACGTGCCAACCATCGGCGACTCAACGGTGATCAAGTTGGTGGTGTCTCGAGTGCCCGGCGCACTCGACGCTATCTCCGTCACCCGAGCCGCCGGGACCGGGGTAACCAGGCCCGCGGCTGAGGGAGAGGCTTGGTGGCCCCTACGCCGAATGCGAACGCGCCGGCCCTCCTGCTCGACCTCGATCTCCTCGACGTCCGTTTCCTGAATCAGTTTGAGGATCGCCTTAATCTCTTTGAGGTCCAAGGCCCCCTCCTCAGGCTCGCTCCACGTACGTGTTGGAGCGGGTATCCACACGGAGCAGGTCGCCGATGTTGATGAACAGCGGAACCTGTATGACCGCACCGGTCTCCAATTTGGCCGGCTTCGACCCGCCAGACGCGGTGTCACCACGGACGCCTGGCTCGGTTTGGACCACCCTGAGCTCCACGAAGGTCGGAAGCAAAACTCCCGCCGGTTCCCCACGATGGAACAGAATGGAAACGATCAGTTCTTCCTTGAGGAAGCCGCTGGCGTCTCCCAACTGTTTCTCGTCCATCGAAAACTGTTCGAAGCTCTGCATATCCATGAAATGATGGGCGTCGTCAGCCCGATAAAGGAACTGCACCTTTCGCTCTTCTATCACCGCCCTCGCGATCTTTTCGTCGGTCCTGAACGTGCGGTCGATGATGGCGCCGGTCCTGATATTCTTGAGTTTGGTCCGCATGAACGCGCCGCCCTTGCCGGGCTTGACCCACTGATAGTCAGTCACCACGTACGGGGTCCCATCCAGTTCAACCTTGACCCCGGGTCGAAGATCCCCTCCAGAGATCATCATCTCTCCTGGCGAGTTAACGGAGTGTGATACAACACGCTACGAGCTCTCCTTTTCCAAAAGGTGGAGAGCCGCCTGGATCCCAAGCAGATAGCTAAAGGCGCCGAATCCCGTAATCTGTCCGACAGCGACGTCGGCAATCAGGGACTGGTGTCGAAATTGCTCCCGCCGGTAGATGTTCGACAAATGGACCTCAACCGCCGGGATGTCAGCGGCGAGAATCGCGTCCCGCAAACCTACGCTTGTGTGGGTCAGGGCGGCCGGGTTGACCACCATCGCGTCGGCCCATCCTACGGCATTCTGTATGGCGTCGATCAGCGCCCCTTCATGGTTTGATTGAACGAAACGGATCTCAGCCCCGCGAGAGCCGGCGTAGGACCTGAGCTGTTCCTCGATCTCTCGAAGCGTCTGAGGACCGTATTGCTCCGGTTCGCGCCGCCCCAGGAGGTTGAGATTGGGGCCATTTAGAATGAGGATCCGCCTTGCCCTGGCAACCTTTGCGGACCGCCGTGACGCCATCTACCGCCTCACAGGAGCTGGAGCCACCAGGGGAGGAAGTCCCGGCCTCGCACCACGTCACCGCCTCATCGCCGCCGGCTCGCAGTACCGGCGGACGCCATTCAGCCAGCGCTCTAGCGCCTCGATCAGCATCTGCTCGCGTCCTACCCGCGAAAGATTCGCAGGGCCGGCGCCGGTTAGCCTGTCACCCAGAGCGCTCAGCTTCTCTCGAATCCTCCCGTTAAGAGGCTGCTCGTCAAGCAACTGCTGGTAGATGGCGGCGGCCCGTTCCGTGAGACCCTGCGAGGCATAAAGGTCCGCCAGCGTCTCGGTGGCGAAAAGATTCTCGTCTCTCTCGATGGAGCTGGGTGGTGGGCCATCCTGCGGGAGATCAGTGGGGTCGCTCGCCCCCAACGGGGACACTGCGGGCGTGGAAGGGGGGAGCGACGCTCGCAGCCTGGATAGGCTTGTTCGGATCTCTCGGTCCAGCGGGGCGAATTCCAGGGCCGCCTCGTAGTGTCCGATCGCCTCGTTGAGCTGGCCC
>JACPQX010000084.1 GCA_016190255.1 Candidatus Methylomirabilis oxygeniifera
CCCGCGGTCTCGACGTCTCATGCGATCGCTATCCCTACACCGCGTCCAATACCGGACTACAGGCGGTCCTGCCGACCTGGGCTTTGGAGGGCGGGCAACAGGAGCGAGTTGATCGTCTTCGTGACTCAGCGACGCGCGCCCGGATCGCACAGGAGCTGACCGCGCGCTACCCAGCCGACTACTGGTCCCGCCTCATGATCTCCGAGGTGACCCGCGAGGACCACCGGCGCTACGAGGGGTCGCGGGTGGCCGAGGCGGCGACCTTGGCCGCGAAGTCTTCGATCGACTTTGTCCTCGATCTCTTGATCGCCGAACGGATGCAGGTCGATGCCATCTTCTTCACCATGTGTGAAGACAACCTGGAGGCGATCCTCATGAAGCCGTACGCCATGATCGGGTCGGACTCCGGGTGTCGGGGCCACGAGGGACCGCTCAGTCGCGGCCGACCGCACCCAAGGACGTTCGGGACCTTCCCGCGCGTGCTGGGATACTACGTCCGGGAACGGCGGCTGCTCGATCTGCCCACCGCTATCCAGAAGATGACCTGGGACCCATGTCGCAAACTCGGCCTCATGGACCGGGGGCGGCTGCAGCCCGGCTGCGCAGCGGACCTTGTCCTCTTCGACCCGGCGACGGTGTCCGATCGGGCCACCTACGAGGCGCCGATTGCGTATCCTGTAGGAATCCATCATGTCTTCGTCAACGGGATTGCCGTGGTCGAGGGGGGCGAGCACACCGGCGCCCGGCCCGGCCGCGCCGTGCGAAAGACCCGCATCGAGCGCTGTTGAAGCGCGTGACCCATGCGACCAAGGATCGGGATTACAAGCTGGCATCATCGGGACGATGATGAGCGATGGGAGGCGGTCCTGGACTCCTACACGCGGGCGGTGCTGGAAGTGGGGGGCTTGCCCGTGATCCTGCCGATCGCCATCACGGAGGTTGTCTTGGTCGAGGAGTACCTGGAGACGATCGACGGGCTGATTATGACGGGAGGCGCCGACATCCACCCTTCCTTCTACGGGCAGATCGTCTTGGAGCGCTGCGGGGAGATCGATGAGCAACGGGACCGTTTCGAAGTCGAGCTGATTCACGCCGCCCGCGGTCGTGACCTGCCATTCCTAGGGATCTGCCGAGGCCTTCAGGTGCTGAACGTAGCGCTGGGAGGCACCCTGTACCAGGACCTCTCCTATCGCGCCGGGACCGACCCTGCCCATATGAGCCCGCGTGAGCGGCGCAGCGAGCCGGCTCACCCAGTTGCCATCACGCCGAGCTCCCGTCTCACCGGCATCATCGGCTCCCGCGAGGTACTCGTGACCAGCACCCACCACCAGATCATCCGCGACTTGGCGCCGGAGCTCTCGGCCAGCGCCGTAGCTCCGGATGGGGTCATCGAGGCGGTTGAGGGACCCGGCCGCTTCCTCCTCGCTGTTCAGTGGCACCCCGAACGAATGGCTCAACGCCATCCCGAGCAACTGGCCCTCTTCCGCGCGTTCGTCGAGCAGGCCAAGGAACGCCACCAGACCTGAACAAGTTTCCACGTTCCGGGTTCCGAGCACTCCAGAACCTGGAACCCGGCACTTGGAACCTGAAACCTCTACCTATCAGGGCCTCGGAGGCTGCTGCCCGCATTCCTTTTCGGCTAAGGCGGTCAACTCTTCAAGCGGTGGAGCCACGTCTTTGATCGGCTCATGCCAGCTTCCACCGTGCTCCTTTTGCTCACCGCGTAGCGCCATCCAGATTGCGCAGCTCCGACCGCTACGCAGCCAGAGCCGCAGGCCAATCCTCTCCGCTTCAGTCTCATGGGCGAGCGTGTAGTCGGTGCTTCCTGTCATCGCCTCGACGAGGCCCCCCAGCAGGAGACCTCCCGGCACGACGGCGATGGTGGTGAGTTCCGCCGCCAGGCGGCCGTCCGAGACATCCGTCCGAATCTCCGGGTGGGCGAGCAGGTCGTGCCCTAAGGCGTGAGCAATCAGTTGGGCCAGCTCATCGTCGGATGCATGACGAGCGGTGTGCTGGCTGATGTAGATGATGCCGGGCGCCACGTTCCATGCGGCGGCCCGGTCATCGCCCATGATGTCAAAGCTGTACGATCGCCCGAGGTACTTGAACGGGAGGGTCTGAAGGAGGGTGGCGGCGATGCGCGCGACACGGATCTTATCCTCGGGTGAGGACAGGACCTGCAAGCCGGCACCCACACTGCAGGCACTAAGCGCCAGCGTGAGGGAGAGAACGACCACGGGAGCCCGACGCGTCACCCGGCGGTCCTTCTCAGGTGGCAGGACATGGCAATCAAGAGATCAAAATCCTCAGTCGCGTCTCTCCTCTCTCTCCAACGCGATCATCCGACGACGAGAAGATCCCCGAACGACTCCTCGCCCGTTGTCCTATTCACGGGCATTATGCACGAACGTGCCCTCAGATGTAAACGATTTCTTGAACGGTGCCCTTTGGGCCTCAGCTCAATGGAGGGATTTGAACCGCGTGCGGATTCGACGAGGCGAGAATAGATGAGATGAATCAGAAACCTATTTCTGTCCGGTTCCGGCCTGCAGCAGCTCCGCCACTCGACGGTGCGCGTCACAGCCCACCACATCGCGTATCGGCCTGGTAGAGGCTGGCATGCCAGGGCTCAGATAGGCGGCCTTTGCGGCGGCGATTCGATCGCATGAGAGGCGGACGCGCGCCTCGGAGAGGCGCCCCGTCTCGACCGCCTCGGCCACGGCCAGGATCGCCTGGCGCTGCGCCGCCGCGTCGTGACAGATGAGCACACAATCGCCTCCGGCATCGAGAAACCGGATAGCCGCCTCGCCAGGGGGGGTGGTGTCGGCAACGCCGCGCATCAACAGGTCATCGCTGATGATCAGGCCGGAAAACCCCAATCGCTCCCGCAAAAGCTCGGTCAAGATCGGCCGCGACAGCGTGGCCGGTCGTTCGGGGTCCAAGGCGGGAACCAGAAGGTGCGCAGTCATGAGCGCCGGAATCCCCTCGCCGATGGCCGCGACGAACGGGGAGAGCTCCACCACCAAGAGTCGGGCGTGGTCGTGCGGCACGACGGGCAGCCCCAGGTGAGAGTCCACGGTCGTGTCGCCATGGCCGGGGAAGTGTTTGCCCACAGTGAGCAGCCCCATGTCTTTGAGCCCCCGGAAGAAGGCCATGCCAAGTCGAATCACCACCCGCGGGTCACTGCCAAAGCAACGGCCGGCCATGATCGGGTTCGCCGGGTTGGTCAGGACATCCAGAACCGGCGCAAAGTTCATGTTGATCCCCACGGCCAGAAGCTCCTGGGCCATCGCCTTTCCAAGGGCATAGGCCAGCCCGGTCGAGCCGACGGCCCCAACCGTTGCGGCAGATGGCCACTGGGTGAAGGGGGGTCCCAGGCGAGTCACCTTCCCGCCCTCCTGATCGATCGCGACGAAAAGCGGTGTTGGCGACGGAGCTTGCAGCGCGCTTGTCAGCGTCGCGATCTCTTCCGGGCTGCCCAGGTTGTCGGCGAACAGAATCACGCCGCCCGGAAGGCGCTCACGGATGAAGTCCGCAAGGGCGAAGGAAGGCGCGCGCCCCTCGAATCCGAGGATGAAGAGCTGGCCGATCTCCTGGCGCAGGGTCATCGGGTCCCTCCCGCCTCCCTGCTGATGAATGCCCGCCGGTACGCCTCCAGGTCCTCGGGTCGCACCTCTTTCCAGGTGGCCATCTCCCGGTAGAGGCCCTCCGGGTCTCCTGCGACCTGTTGGAAGAGCTTGCTGCTCGCCTCGGCGATCATGCCGACCCTCCGGTCGATGAGGAGGTTGACGAGGGGGGCCAGCAGCTTCGCCAGAAAGCCAAAGAAGAGGTGATCGATGCGCAGGTAGAAGTCCGGGTCGCTCTCAATGTAGGTCCGGCCTCCTTCCTTCACCTCGCGGGAGTCCAGGACGAGGACCATCCGCCCGGTGAAACGGAGGAGGTTCGCAAGTGATCGGAACTCTCCCTTGAACCAGTAGACGCGTTGTCGGTCTGTCACCCTCACGAGCCTCGCTTCGCCCCTGAGCGCACCGAGGTCCTCGATCGTGTAGAGGTCCTCACCGACCTGCGTGACGGTATATCGCTCCAAGGGAGGATGCAGGCGCCGAGCCAGTTGGGTCGCCAAGGGCGGGTGACTCACCAGGAAGTCGTAGGTCCGGCGATCCCCCATGAATCGAATCCGAGGGATCTGGCGGCGGAGCGTCGGCTGCGCGACGATCTCGCGCGTCTCCTTATCATCGATAGCCAACCCTGCGAAGGACGGGAGGTGGACCTCGTTCGCTACGGACAACGCGGCGGTGACAGCTACGAGGACCATCCCAAGGTAGGCGACGAAGCGCGCGATTCGACGGGACGGCAGCGCTGGTACTCTCACGGGCGGCAGGCGTCGGGGGTTTCAGCGACAGGCCATGTTGGTCGGATCACTGGTCGCCGGCGAGACACTGCTGCACCGGGAGTTCGCCGCGAGCCCTCAGGTCATGAGGCTTGAGCGCAGCGTAAATCGCACGATTCATCGGCGTGGCGACCCCGACCGCCTTGCCGAACCGAACGACGGCGCCCGACAGCGCGTCCAGCTCCAGCCGCTTTCCGGCCGCAAGGTCATGATAGAGGGACGCGCGAGCATCCGGAGACATGCCGGCGGTGAAGCGCATCGCCTGCTCCACCGCGTCAGCCGGGATGGCGATTCCTTTCGCCCGAGCGACAGCAGCCACCTCCTCCATGACGACCCGAAGCATTGCCCACGACTCGGGGCAGCTCCTGATCTCGCCGATCGGCGCACGGGTGAGCGCCGTCATCCCGCCGAGGGCGCAGATGAGGAGGAACTTCTCCCAGAGGTCGGCCAGGATCCGGGTCGAAACCCGGTAGTTGATATCAGCCTTCCCGAACACCTCGAAGATCCGCTCCACTCGTGGGGTGATGGAGCCGTCCGACTCGCCGAACGTGATCTTGCGAGGGCCACCGGTCTGGGTGATCACGCCCGGCGTGCTCACCACGGAGAAGATGTGGACGACACCTGGCAGGACGGCGCGCTCCCCATACACCGCCGCAAGTTTTTCCTCGTTGTCCACCCCATTCTGGACGCAGAGGATCGCCGTCGTCGGACCGACCATCGGCTTCATGAGGGTCGCGGCCGCTTCGGTGTCGTAGGACTTGACCCCGAAGATAACCAGATCGGCCGCCCCTACCTCGATCGGGTTGTCGGTGGCGTTGACCCGGATGGTGAAGTCCCCGAGCACGCTGGTTACCCGCAGTCCGGCCGCCTGCATGGCCCGCAGGTGCTCGCCCCGTGCGATGAACCAGACCTGTTGGCCGGCGCGGTGCAGCAGGGCGCCGAAGTAGCCGCCCACACCCCCGCTCCCCATGATCGCGATCTTCATCGTGTCGCCTCAGTGTTTCATATCTCCACTACGATGACGTGCGCCGTGTCACTCGCTTTTCCCCCTCAACCTGGCCTTCTCCCCTCAGGGGAGAAGAAACGGATCGGGGAATCTCGGCTTTCCGCATGAGAACGTGAAAGAAGCCCTCCAGTCCTTTGTGTTCCTCTTCGATCGCCAGGATCTCACACCGGTCGCCGAAGATCCTGGCGAAATCGCGCCTAACGAAAAAGCGATCGTAGTGGTTGCGGTGGACGTTCCAGTTGCGACTCCGACGCTCACCCGGGTAGTGCTTGAACTTGGTGCTGAAGACCGAGAGGTGGAAGTATCCGCCCCGCTTCAAGATCCCCAGCACGGCGTCGAGGTAGTTCGGCCAGTCAGCCTTCTTGACGTGGTGGAAGCAGCCATAATCCACCAAGACGTCGAAGCTTTCCGGCTTGATCGGAGGCATGAGGGCATCGCCAATGAGGAGCGTGATGCGGCGTGCGAGACCCGCACGGCGCGCACGGGTCGCGACCGTCTTCAGCGGGGCGAGGAGATAGTCAAGGCCCACCGTGGAGAATCCGGCCTTGGCAAAGAGGAGCGTGTGTCGCCCTTCGCCGCATCCGAGATCCAGGGCTCGCCCGCCACGCACGCGTCGCTTGAGCAGGCCCGACACCCTGGCCACAGACGGCGTCGGCTCTGTCGAAGGCCAGGGGGTCGGCCCGCCCGCCTCGTACATCCGCGCAAAGTAGTCCCGCTGCCGCCGGTAAAGAGGTTCCATGTTCCGCGTTCCGAGTTCCGGGTTCTTAAGAGCACCGATTCCTTTCTCGTTTCCTAACCTGGAACTTGGCACTCTGAACTTGGCACTTCGTCCAAACTTGGAACCTGGCACGTGGAACCCAGAACCCTTCTCTCTCAATGCTGATGTTTGCTCGGCGAAGTCAAACTCCTCAGATAGGCCACCACGTCGATGAGCTGCTGGACGGTCATCGCCCCGTTATAGCTCGGCATCTTTGATTTGCCGTCGGCACCGAGATATCCCTTCTTTTCCTCTTTATGGTGCTTGATGCGCCAGGCGACGGAGGCATTCGGGTCGATGATGGCCTCGGCGAAGTACTCTGCTGGGTGCATCGCCCCCATCCCAGCGAGCGCAGGCCCCACTCCCCCCTCGTCGGCCTTCGGGGCGGGGAACTGCTCGCCTTGCACTGCGTGGCACTTAAAGCACTCGAAGTCAACGAAGACCTTCCGTCCCGCCTCCGGACTTCCAGGCGGCAGGGCAAACCGCCACCCCTTCGGCGTCGCCATGGCACGCTTGTCTGTCATCGAACCGCCATCCTGCTTCATCATCTGATGCCCATGATGCCCACCACCCGCCGTTGACTCGGCGCCCCACCCGTTCAACACAAAGACAGGCCACAGGCCCAACGCAAGCCCGGTTCCGCAGACCAGAGCGAATCCTCGAAAGAGTCGGTTCGCCATATGTGCTCCTTGTGATCGAAAAAGCGTCCCCTCTGGAACATCAGCGACTCAGCACTTTGTCCAGGAACTTTTGCGCGCTCGTGTTGTGGCCAAGGTGGTCATGGGCGGTGCCCCCGTGGTTGTAGGTCTCCACCATTACGAAACGAAGATCCATAGTGTGCCTTTCCATTTTTCGCCGGACGTCTCAACCGTCAGCTTGAGCCCTACCCGATAGGGCGGCTCCATCGGCTTGCCCGCAGCACCCACTGGCCTGCCATCCTTGGTCAGGGCGATGACGATCACCTGGACCAGCGCCTTGGGCTCAATCGTGGTCGGGTCCGACACCGCTCCCCCTTTCTGGCCCGGGCCGCCCTTCACCCCGATCGAGTACGTGATGCTGTCGGCCGTGATAAAGGTTCCCTCCGCCCAGAGCACCTGAATCGCGGAGGTGGCAGGGTTGGAGAAGGTCAGCTTCACCTCGGCGGGGCTCGCCTGGGCCTGATCGACCTTGAACGGCGCAGGACCCATTCCCGGGGCGGGCTGTAGCGTGACCTCGTGTTTGAGGGGAGACATCCTGAAGGGCAGTTTCGGCTTTCTGAGTTCAGCCGGAAGGAACTGACATCCCGAGAGCAAGAGGAGGGCCGCGAGCCCCCCAGCCCCCGCTACCCTCCGCCATACGCCGTCAGACAAGGGACCTCCCGTTGGCCTTCATGCGCATTCCCTCCCTATCGTCCGCGGCGCGTATCGAACGCGGCGGCGTACTGGTCGATCAGCCCTTCGTCAGCGAAGCTGTAATAGCGATTGTCGCCGATGATCAGGTGGTCCAGCACGCGAATCTTCAGCAGCCGACCCATCAACACCAGCTCTTCGGTCAGGGTTTTGTCGGTGGGACTTGGCCGCGGATTGCCCGACGGGTGATTATGCGCGACGATCAGGGCGGCGGCCCGGTGACGATTGGCGAGGTTCACCAGGTCGCGAAGGTAGACCGGACTCTCGGTCAACGATCCCTCTGAAGCGGTGACGCTCTCCAGGATCTCGTTATTGCCGTTGAGCAACAGCACCTTGAACACCTCTTTGGACAACCCCTGCATCTGCGGTCGAAGCCACTCGTACACCTCTTTTGACGAGGTCACCGCTGCCAGGACTTTCTTCTCTTCCGCCATCAGGCGGCGGCCCAACTCCAGAGCCGCCTTGAGCTGGGCGATCTTGGCCAGGCCCAGCCCCTTGGCCTCTTGCAGTTCTTCCGTTCCCCGGCGGTCCAGCTCGCGCAGCCCACCGGTCTTCTCCAACAGGCTGCGGGCAAGCTCGACGGCGCTCTGGCCTCCGGTCCCTGTGCGGAGGAGAATCGCGAGCAGCTCCGCCGTGGTGAGCGCGGCCGGGCCGTGCGCGAGGAGCCGCTCCCGTGGCCGTTCCTCCGCCGGCCAGCTCTTGATCGCTGACGCATACCGCTGCTTCGGCCCCATGCCTCGTTCGCCCCTCCCCCTTTTACCCTCGCAAGCTGAAGGCTGTCAATGCTTTTCCGAATTCTGCCTGTCGTTTGACTCAGGGTCTAGGAATATTCGTTATCGAGGACATGATCTACACAGCGGCTTCGCCTATGAATAAGCCGGTGGCCCGAATCACCTGCCGCTAACCTCGATAAGCTTCCCTCCGATGTCGTATGTAATAAATGACGACCTCATCCCCAGAAATCTTGTAGATGATCCGGTAATCTCCACTCCTGAACCGTCTGTAACCTTCCCACGGTCCTTTGAGGCTGATTCCCCCATGAGGATCATCAACCAGCACCCTCAAAGCGCCTCTGATCTGGTCTTTGGCTCTGGCAGGCAGGCCCCGATGTCTCTCCCCGCCCTCGCCGTAAATCTCAGTTTGCGCATTAGAGGGACTTCCCAAAGACCTCCTCGAAGCTGTGCAGCCTCCCTTTTCTTACGTCTTCCTCTGATTCGCGAAGGGCCGCCAAGGCCTCGGGATCATCCGATTCTTCCATGGTCGCTAAGAGCGACCACAGCTCCTCCCGCTCCTTCACCGGCAGCCTCATAATGGCCCCCGCTAACTCCTCCAACGGCATTTCCAGCCTGATCTTTCCCATGCTTGGCTCCTTTTTCTTGACCTCTCACACATTCGTGCTTCGGCCTATCACCTGATGGTTCCTCACGCAAAACCAGCCCAAATAAGCATACGATCTGATCCTCGGTTCTTCTGATCCGAGTGTTAACGAGAAAGGTCTTGAGATTGTCGTTGCCACATGGCCCCGCGACTCTCCACATAGATTCTGACCTGGAAAACCCTCAAGCAACGAGCCATGGGGAGAATGTCAACTCACTATAGCTTAACAAACGGAGATCATTCAAAGATTTTTTGGAACTCTGGCATGCTGAGATGCGCGGAGACGAATATCCGAAGGACGAGGACTTCACTCATGAGGTAACTCGAGAATGCTTTTGGCTAAATCAAGGAACTTCAAACTACGACTCTACCCAATCCCTTTGCCCGCCAGTTCAGATGATCGAGGTCACAACAAGGAGGAGGGTGAGCACCACCATCAGGGCGGCGGTCCCCCAGGCGATCAGGTTATGCGCCGGTGAGTTCACTTGGGCACCCATGATCGCCCGGTCGTTGATCAGGAGGAGCATGAAGATCAGGACGAACGGGAGCAGAATGCCGTTCAGGGTCTGGGAGAGGAACATGATGGTGATGAGCGGCGC
>JACPQX010000085.1 GCA_016190255.1 Candidatus Methylomirabilis oxygeniifera
GATAAACTGCCGGCCCTGCCACGGGACGACGGCCGGCGGTGATGGGCCTATGGCCCGGGGGTTCAGGCTGAAACCGATCAACTTCCGGGACGCGGGGACGATCGCCACCTTGGTGGAGGGGTATCTCGTCTGGCGGATCAAGGAGGGCGGGATCGGGCTCCCGCCAGAGGCCAGCCCTTGGGATTCGGCTATGCCGGCCTGGAAGAACGAGCTGACCGACGAGGAGATCTGGAAGATCGTCCTGGCCGAGTACGACACCGCCGGCGTGGAGCCGCGCAAACCGGAGAAGCGCGAATGAGCCGGTGGAGACTGGAGACTCAAGGCTTCAAATTCACCTTCTCCAGGGTCTCTGGTCTCGTGTCTCTCGTCTGCCTGCTGAGCGTGGGAGAGACAGCCCTGACCCAGGAGAAGCCAACCCCGGAGGCCATCGCCAAGGGCAAAGCGATCTACGTGAAATGGTGCAGCTTCTGCCACGGCCTGGAAGGGAAAGGCAACGGCCCTGCTGCGGATTACCTCAATCCCCGGCCCCGCGACTTCACGATCGGGAGCTACAAGCTTCGCACGACCAACAGCGGCGAGGCGCCAACCGATGAGGACCTTTTCCAGACGATCAGCCGGGGGATCACGGGGACGGCCATGCAGGGCTTCGAGGGCGTCCTTACGGAAGAGGAGCGCCGACAGGTGATCGCTTTCATCAAGACCTTCACCCCCGACCGGTTCGAGGTGCCGCCAGAGCGGGTGGAGATCGGTTCTGAAAAGAGCGGCTCCATCGAGAAGGGAAAGGAGGTCTACCATCAGAAGGCGAAGTGCTGGGAGTGCCATGGTAAGGAGGGGAGGGGGGATGGTCCCGGGGCGGCTAACTTGAAGGATGACTGGGACTTCCCCCTCTTCCCGGCCAACCTCACGAAGGGCTGGCGGTATAAGGGCGGAACCTCGGTCAGGGACATCTTCACTCGATTCACCACTGGAATGGACGGGACCCCGATGCCCACCTTTACCGACACCCTTAGGGAGGAAGACCGCTGGAACCTGGCTGCGTATGTGAGGTCCCTCATCAAGGAGGAAAAGGGAGGGGCGGACGTGGTCGTGCACGCGAAACGGATCGATCAGGAGCTCTCCTTGGATCCCAACGATCCCCTGTGGCAGGAGGCAAAGCCGCGGGACATCCCCTTAAGCGGCCAGGTCATCGTCGCCCCCCGCTGGCAGAACCCCTCGGTAGACCAGATCACCGTCCGGTCCCTCTTTAACGACAAGGCCATCGGCTTCTTGCTGGAGTGGGACGACCGCTTCAAGGACACCGTCCACAAGGAGGAGCCGCTTCCCCCGGCGAAGGATACCTACGCGAAGGTGCTGCCGGAGAAGAAGTGGACGCTTCGGGACGCCGTCGCGATCCAGTTCCCCGTGAAGATCCCGGGGGGGCTCGAGCGGCCCTACTTCTTTTTGGGGGAGCCTTCGAAGCCGGTGGTCCTCTGGCATTGGAAGGCCGATGGGAACGAGGATCCAAAGCGGCGGACGCCGGTGGAGGTGTTGCGCGCCACAGGCCCGAAGAACCCCCTCACTCCCTTCCTGGATGAAGGCCAGGTGGTGATGGGGAAAGGCATGTGGAAGAACGGGCGCTGGAAAGTCGTCATGATGAGGCCCTTGGCGGCCAAGGACAAGGAGAAGGATATCGCCTTTGAGGTTGGGAGATTGATCCCCATCGCCTTCTACGCCTGGGACGGCTCGAACGGGGAGCAGGAGCTTTTGATGTCCCTCTCCTCCTGGTTCTATCTGATCCCGGAGGCCCCTACCCCGCCCGCCGTCTACCTCTACGCCTTCCTGGCCATCCTCGGCGGCTTCTGCGCTGAGCTTCTGTTGGTCCGTTGGGCCCGGTCCTGTCCCATCGCCCTTGGCCCGGAGTCGGTGGTGGAGCCGGCCGGCGCCTAGGAATAGGAGGGAACGATGTTTAAGAAGATCTATGTGCCGGTAGATAACTCCGAACACTCAAACCACGCCATTGAGTTAGCCGTCGAGATCGGCAGGAAGTTCGGCGCCACCCTGGTGGGCAGCCACGTCTTCGCCGCCCGGCTCCACGACTACCGCTTCAAGCAGATGGAGTATACCCTCCCCGAGGAATATGTGGAAGAGGCCGAGCTGGAGCGGCAACGACAGATTCATAACTCCCTGATCGCCCTGGGGCTCAAGCTCATCTCCGACTCCTATCTGGACGTCATGGAGCGGAGGTGTCAGGAGGTGGGGCTCACCTTCGAGCGGAAGACCTTCGACGGCAAGCACTACAAGGTCCTGATCGAGGACATCCAGGGAAGCGACTACGATCTCGCGGTCATCGGCGCCCTCGGGATGGGGGCGGTGAAAGAAAGCCTGATCGGATCGGTCTGCGAGCGGGTGCTCCGGAGGATCAGAACCGACACGCTGGTGGTGAAGTCTTTGACCCCCCTGCACGGCGGGGGTGGGGCGATCCTCGCCGGGATCGACGGGAGCCCTCAATCTTTCGCCGGCCTCAAGGTCGCCTTAAGTTTAGGAAAGGCCATGGGACGGCGGGTCGAGGCCGTGGCCGTTTACGACCCCTACTTCCACTACTCCGTCTTTGGCGGGATCGTGAGGGTCCTCTCCGAGCAGGCCGCGAAGGTCTTCCGGTTCAAGGAGCAGGAGAAGCTCCACGAGGAGATCATCGACACGGGGTTAGCCAAGATCTACCAGTCCCACCTGGACATCGCCCGGAAGGTGGCTGCGGAGGACGGGGTCGATCTGAAGATCACTCTGTTAGATGGTAAGGCCTTCGAGAGGATCCTCCACTATGTCCGAAAGACGGAACCTTGGCTCCTGATTATAGGTCGGACCGGCGTCCATGGTGAGAACGACGGGGTCGATCTCGGTTCGAACGCCGAGAACCTCCTCCGTCTCACCCCCTGCCATGTCTATCTCTGCGGCCGGAAGTTCTCCCCCCCCATGGATGTCAGGGCCGAGATCCTCCACTGGACCGAGGGGGCGAAGAAGAAGATGGAGCGGGTGCCAGCCCACGTTCGGGGGATGGCCAGGACGGCCGTCGTACAGTTCGCCATCGAGCAGGGCCATACCGTCATCACAAGCGGTGTGATCGATCAGGCCACGGAGAGGTTCATGCCCACCAGGGCGGTCCAGATGGTCCAAGAGGTGGCCGAAAGTGTAGCCATCGAGAAGCTCAGAGCCGAGCAGGAGGCCACCGCCATCTGCTCCGTCTGCGGGTATGTGGCCAAGGGGCGTGATCCGGTGAAGTGCCCCGTCTGCGGCGCGGGATCGGAGAAGTTCCAGGCGATCGACAGAGAGGTCATCGAGGCTGTCGCCTTAGGCAATGGAGGGATCGAGGAGGAGGCCTTCGACGGGGTCAGGCTCTACTGGACCCAGGAGGCACGCCAGCCCCTTCTGAGGATTCAGGACGCCTATCTTCGGAGGCTGGCGAAGGCCCGGATCGAGAAGGCGGCCCGTTTAAGGAAGCTGAACGTCATCACGGGGGAGTTCGTAGCACCTATCATCGAGGAGACCCTGGGAAAGCAGCGGTCCTCCACCTAGCTGGTGGGCTGGGATCTCTAAGATGGTTGGTAGAGAAAAGGAGGTCGTCTGGACTGAGGAGGCCCTGAGGCGGGTGGAGAGGGCCCCTGCCTTCGTCCGGCCCGGGATCTACAAGCTCATGGTCAAGCGGGCCAAAGAGCGGGGCCGGGGGGTCATTACCTCGGAGTTCTTGACGGAGATCAGGAACGAGTCGATGCTCCGGGTGGCCAAGTGCATCAAAGGTTTCGGCTTTGAAGAGCTCAGCATGGACGCCTTCGAGGTGGCAAAGCGGAAGATGCGGAAGCTGCCCAGGAAGGTCGAGGTCATTGAGCAGATCAAGGCGTTTTTGGGGGAGCGGACCCAGAGGAACGACATGATCATTGCCAAGTTTGCGCGCTACATTGAGATGATGCCAACGAAGGGGCTCCCTTGGACAGAGGAGGCATCAGCTCGGATTCAGAAGATCCCTCCCCTCGTCCGGGAGATGGCCAAGCAGGCCATCGAAGAGGAGGCGAAGAGGCAAAAGGAGAAAGTTGTCGTCCCCGAGATCGTGGAGCAGCTCTTTCGAACGATCCGGTCGAACCCTCCCAAGTGTGCTGCCAAGGTGGAGGGGATGGCTACGGGTCAGGCCGGCCCGGCCCAAGGTCCGCTGGAGGAGGTTACCATGGTATGGACGGTGGAGGCGGAGGAACGGCTCAGGAGGATCCCGATCCCCTTCGTCCGCCGGATGATCATCCAACGGGTGGAGGAATACGCCAAGGACCTGAGACGCTATGTCGTGGACCTGGCGACCTACGAGGCAGGGCGGGGTTGGCGGGGGCGGTGAACGCCGTGGATTCCCTGAGGCGAGAAGCGAAGGTGAGCCGTACTGTTGCCACCAAAAGCGGGCGCTGGCGGCTTATGTCCGGGACGCCTGCCGGCCATGACATGGGAACCACAAGGGGGTGACACATGAAGAAGCTAGTCGCCATAGCGATTGTCGCCACCGGGCTATTACTCCCGACCACCACCATGGGTGGAGCACAAGAGGTGGCTGAGGTACTCAGCCAACTGATCATCAACACTCGGGCCGTGATCGCCGAGAACTTCACGAAACCCAATAAAGTGTGGTGGCTTCCCAATCCCCTCTACCGCCACATCCTCACCACCAACGAAGTGCTACCTGCCGCGGTCGCCGGTAAAGCCTTCCATCCCCTAAACGCCTCAGGTGTAGTCAGCCTCAAGATGGTCGTCGAGGATCCCCGGAACGACAGCAATCGGCCCGATCCAGTCGAGCGAACGCTGTACCAACATGTCGTTCGCACCGGACAACCTGCCGCCCGCTTGACGACCGACGCCGCATACCACGCCAGGCCCATCAAAAGCGCTGAGTGGTGTCTGAGGTGTCACGGTGAGCCAAAAGGAGCGCCCGATCCAAACTTTCCCAAGTACAAGAAGGAGGGTTGGAGGACCGGTGAGGTGATCGGGGCCGCGATCGCGAGGGTGAGGCGATGAAGTCCGCCCCGGGATCCTCTACCTCGAAATAGGAGCTTGCAGGAGCCGGAATGGCAGCCGCGAAGACTCCCGAGCAGGGCGTCTTCATCGACAACCGAAAACTCGACGAGTTCCTGGCCCCTTTCCCTCAGGAGAGGTGCGCCACTGAGGATTGTGGTTCCTGCCGCTACTGCCTCGCGTGGGCGGCGAGGGTCATCCAGATCGACTCTTCCTACCGCCGAGAATGTCTCACCCTCTACCGGGAGATCCGCGAGGACCTGTGTGGAGGAGAAAGGAGACAGAAAGGCCTTTCGGCTTGACGTCAGGATGGGCCTCTTCTATGATCTTCGTAAAGAATAAAACAGGAGATTGTGCCTCCATGGAGGCGGCGAAGGTCTTCAAACGGTTCTCCCTTATGAGCGCCGTGCTCTGGGTGGGGCTGGCCCTCCTCCTTGGCGCCGGGATCACCTACTACGCCGAGTGGAGGATGCTGGAAAGGGTCACGGCCGCCAACCTGGACTATTTCCGGCACCTGCCGCGCTTCATGTTTGCGGGCGAGGGGTTCATCCGGGTCAGGGTGGGGGAAGATTACGACCGCTTTGATCACTTCGTCAAGACACGGCTTTTTTCCCCGAATATCTTCAGCATCAAAGTCTACGATCGACACGGGGTCCTGATCTACCATTCCCACGACCGCTCCCTGATCGGGAGGTCCTTTCCCGACAACCCCAATCTGGAAAAGGCCCTGCGGGGCGAGGCCGTCTTGGGGTTCAGCCAGCTTAAAGGCAGCGAACATGTCTACGAGCGGACTTCGAGGCAGCCCCAGCTCCTAGAGACCTACATCCCCATCCTCCAGGGCGACTCCGGCCAAGTCGTGGGGGCCTACGAGATCTACAGCCCTTTGGGTTCGTTATCTCAGGATGTCCGAAGAATGCGGGCTGTGGTCTGGTCCTTGGTGATCTTCGGCCTGCTTCTCCTCTATGCTGCCCTTTCCTGGACCTTCCGGCGGGCCTCCAGAACCATCCTGGAACAGAACGAGGCCCTTGCCAAGCAGGCCGGCGAACTGAGATCGGCGTATGAAGGGCTGAAAGCAACGCAGGAGCAGCTCATCAGGAGCGAGAGACTGGCCTCCGCCGGGCGCGTAGCGGCCGGGGTGGTCCATGAGATCGGCAACCCCTTGGCATCCGTCCTCGGGATGGTGGACTTGCTCCTCCGATGCCGGGGCACCACGAGGGAAAAAGAGGAGTGCCGGGAGAACCTGGAGCGGGTGGCCTCTGAGGTCGTCCGCCTGAAGGGGATCCTGCAGGGGCTCTTGGACTACGCCCGTCCCTTGCAGGGAGAGATCCGC
>JACPQX010000088.1 GCA_016190255.1 Candidatus Methylomirabilis oxygeniifera
AGTCGTGATCAGGGTGTCATTGCGAGGAGCGGGACCCCTCGCCTGTCATTGCGAGGCCGATAAAGTCGGCCGAAGCAATCTCGGGGCTCGGGGCAGGCTCCGCAATCTGACCTGAAAAGCCTGCCCTGAGCCGAGTCGAAGGGTCATTCTTAGTGAAGCGAGGAATCTCGGAGAGATTGCTTCGCCTGCGCCTCGCAACGACACTGCGTGTCGGATTGCTTCGCTTCGCTCGCAATGACATGGCGCAGTCATTCGGCGGGTCTGCTCTAGTTGAGGTGAGATCGGATATCGGCCGATGAAGCGGGAGATCGTTGTCAATTCCTCCTTGGTGGAGACTCGGGTCGCCGTCCTGGAGGACGGCGTCCTGGTTGAGCTCCTCATCGACGACTCGAAAAATAAGAGCGTCGCTGGCAGCATCTACAAGGGACGCGTCCTGAAGATCCTCCCTGGGATGCAGGCGGCTTTCGTAGATCTGGGGCTGGCCAAGGACGCCTTCCTCTATGTGCGTGATATCTTTGAGGATCTGGAGGAGTACGAGCGCCTCCTGAACATTGGTGAGGATGGCGACCCGAACGAACCGGCCCCCGAGGAAGAGGAGCCGAGGCCCAGCTTTGCCCGCGGCCGTCGCCCCCAGGCCAGCATAGAGGAACTATTGAAGGAGGGGCAGGAAGTCCTCGCTCAGGTCGCGCGGGAGCCGCTCGGGACCAAGGGGGCCCGCATCACCTCCCACATCACCCTGCCCGGTCGCTACCTGGTCTACATGCCCACCGAACAGCACGTTGGCGTCTCCCGGAAGATCGAGAACGAGGGCGAGCGCGCCCGTCTGAAGCAGATCGTCGAGGAGATCAATCCGCAGCGGGAAGGTGTCATCGTGAGGACCGCCGGGATCGGGAAAGGCAAGGCGGAGATCGGAACCGATCTGGAGTTTCTCCGATCCCTGTGGAAGAAGATCAAGACCAAGGCCGAGACCCTCACTGCCCCGGCGTTGGTTCAAAGGGATCTTGACCTCATTTTCAGAATTTTCAGGGATCTCTTCACGAAGGAGGTGGTCCGCCTGGTGGTGGACAGCCCGGTCGAGTACGAACGCTGCCTGGAGTACGCCGAGTCGCTGCATCCGGACCTGAAATCCCTCCTGTTTCTCTACACCGAAGATGAGCCGATCTTCCGGTCGTTTGGGATCGAACGGGAGATCGAGAAGGCGTTGCGGCACAAGGTCTGGCTGAGGTCGGGCGGCTACATCGTGCTGGAGGAGACCGAGGCGCTTGTCTCCATCGACATCAACACCGGGAAGTACGTCGGCAAACACGACTTTGAGGAGACGATCCTCAAAACCAATCTGGAGGCAGCCCGGGAGATCGCGCGGCAGGTGCGATTGCGAGACCTGGGCGGCATCATCATCATCGACTTCATCGACATGGCTCGGCAGGAAAACCGGGATCGGGTCCTGCAGGAGTTGAAGGATGCCCTGAAGGCCGATCGCTCTCCCACGAACGTGTCGCTGCTGTCCGACCTGGGTCTCGTCGAGATGACCCGGAAGCGGGTGCGTCAGGGACTCAACAAGGCCCTGAGCGCCTCCTGCCCCGCCTGCGGCGGCCTGGGCTACATCCGCTCGACCCCCTCCATCGCCCATCAGGTCCTTCGGGAGGCGGAGTGGCGCCTGTTTCGCAAGCGGATCCCCCGGGTGAGGATCCGGGCCCACCCTGACCTGATCGGCTGGATACAGGCGGAAGACGGCGAGATGATCGAATCGGTCCAGCAGAGCTACGGAGGGGAGATCGTCCTGGTCCCGGAGGAATCGCTCGCCCCCGGCAAATACCAGGTGCTGGAGGGATAGATCGTGCAGGTCGAGATCATCTGCTCCGAACCGGCCCTGGCGTACCGGGGGGAGTGGGGGGCGGACGAGGCGCCGGCGACGTTGATCCAACGCCTGCTCGGCGAGGCCAAGCGGCGCGGGATCCCGATCCAGCTCACAGTCACCGGACACGGGACCTGGAGCATCGCGCCGAACGGTCGGATCATTCGCGGCGCGCTGTTTCTTGAGAAGAAGCTGGCCAAAAAGAAAGTCGGGTTCAGGGGTTAGGTTTAGGGGCTAAGACCTGCGCGTGAACGGAAGTCCACATGCCGGAACCTTTTCACGGGGCTTGGTGCCCTATAAGGAGGAACAGGCGATGCGGAACGCAATGACTATGCTGATCGGAATCCTGGTGGTGATCGGTGTCGTGTTTGGACCTCGGCTCAGCGAAGGGGCGATCAGTAGTTGCAGTGTCAGCGGAAACTACAAGATGAGCGGGTTCGCGCTCGGCGATACCGAGGTATTCGGCTCGCTGGACTACACGCCCAATGGCCCATGTACGGGAGGCACTTTCACCGGCAGCGTGACGGTCAAGGTCGGTGGGAATCCATCGATCCTCTTCGTGCCGACGGGGACCTACGTCGTCAATGCCGATAGCAGCATGACCATCACCAATACGGGTGGGGTGACCGTGACCCTCACGGGGAACGTGTCGCAGGTGGTCAACGACATCGCCAACGCGATCCACGTCGCAGGGGATGTTGGCGGGGCCATTAATGTTGGGCTGACCATGACTCGCGGCGCGCTGACCAGCGCTACCTTGCTGACCGGTGGGTCATTCGGATTGGATCTCTCCTTCCCAGGTGGCACTCTTCACCGCTGTGGACCCGGAAATGGTTGCAACCCCACCGGCACTGTGGGGGGCGACATCGCAGTCCCAGTATCCGCTGGGACTGTCAGAAACCTTCGGGCCAACGTCCAACCGGCCCCCGGCATAGGCCAATCGCTAACGTTTGTAGTTGAGAAAACCGGGTTAGATACCCCCATTACCTGTTCGATTAGCGGCGGCTCAACCGCGTGTTCTGATACTACGAACTCTGCATCGTTCTCCGATGGTGACTTGCTGGCGGTGAGAGTCATCCCGAGTTCTTCCACCACACCAGCTATGGCGGTCAGATACTCGCTTACCCATCAGCCCTGAGGTGACGAATCGAGACTTCAACGGCTCCATCCTTTCGTCTTGACAGGGTTTCCGACGCGGCTTAGAATACTGTTCAATTGCGTGGTTGGGCTGTTGGAGCAGGAGGCTAAGGGCCTCCTCTTAATGTTTATTGGCTTCAAGCCGTGAGGGGGTGGACGGTGTACGCCATCATAGAGTCGGGAGGTAAGCAACGTCGAGTCAGCCCGGGCGCCTTGGTGGCCCTCGAGCGGATCGAAGGCGAGGCCGGGAATCAGGTCGAGCTGTCAAAGGTTCTGCTGGTGGCCGACGGCGACCAGGTGAAGATCGGCAACCCCTACGTGCAAGGCGCCAGGGTTATGAGCGAGATCATCAGACAGGGACGGGGGTCGAAGATAACCGTTTTCAAGTTCAAGCGGCGCAAGAGATATCGACGGACCCAAGGACACCGTCAGGAACAAACGACGGTTCGAATCACAGAAATTAGGGTATAGGGGGAGAGCGTTCACGGTTCATAGTTCAAAGTTCAGAGTTTTGGACGGCTTGGTTTGAAGTCACAAGATCGCACACTGCAATTTTGCTGTGAACTGTGAACTACGAACTATGAACTTCTGGAGGTGAGCGATGGCGCATAAGAAAGGCATGGGGAGTTCCCGGAATGGCCGCGATAGCGCTGGCCAGCGGCTGGGGATGAAGGTCGGTTCGGGGCAGACCGTGCCGGCTGGCAGCATCTTGATCCGTCAGCGCGGCACCCGCTTCAAGCCGGGCAGGAACGTTGGAATCGGCTCTGACGATACCCTCTTCGCCAAGGTGTCCGGGGTCGTGACAATCGAGCGTCGTGGGGGGGAGGGTCGCTTCATCAGCATCATGGGTGTCTGACGCCGTATCTCGATGTTCGTCGATGAGGCCCGCATTCGCGTGAAGGCAGGCGATGGCGGCCGGGGCTGCGTGAGCTTCCGGCGAGAAGCGCATGTTCCGCGAGGCGGGCCTGACGGCGGAGACGGCGGGGACGGTGGAAGCATCCACTTCGTCGCCAGCCGCTCGTACAGGACGCTTGGCGACCAGAAGTACCGACGGCAGTATCGCGCGGCGGACGGCGGTCACGGCCGCGGCAAGACAATGCATGGCAGGCGTGGCGTCGATCTGATCATCCCGGTCCCTCTGGGCACGGTCGTCGCGGACGCCGACACTGGCGAGTTCCTCGCCGACCTGGTACACGATGGGCAGCGGGTGCTCGTCGCGCAAGGAGGGAGGGGCGGTCGGGGCAATGCCCGCTTCGCGACCGCCGTTCGGCAAGCCCCTCGCATCGCACAGCCGGGCCAGCAGGGACAGGAACGGCTGCTCCAACTCACCTTGAAACTGCTGGCCGATGTCGGCCTCATCGGCCTTCCCAACGCCGGAAAATCCGCTCTCCTGTGTCAGATTTCGGCCGCCCAGTCGAAAGTCGCGGATTATCCCTTCACAACCCTCACGCCCCATCTGGGGACGATCGAGATCGACTCGCTGGGTAGCTTTGTAGTGGCCGACATTCCAGGCCTGATCGAGGGAGCGGCCACCGGGGCCGGTCTTGGGATTCGCTTCCTTCGCCATATCGAACGGACCCGATTACTGGTGCACCTGATCGACGTGTCTGACGGTGCACGGAACCCGCTGGAGGCCCTGTCGGTGGTGGAGGGAGAACTTCGGGCCTTCAACCCCGGCCTGCTGGAGCGCCCCCGCTTGATTGCCGCCAACAAGATCGATCTTCCGCATGGACCCCACCTCGCCGCGCTCAGCGCTTATTGTGTAGAGCGTGGCTTTCGCCTCTTCTCTATTTCGGCCGTGACAGGAGAAGGCGTTGAGCGTCTCGTTCAGTATCTGGCCGCCCAGCTAAAGACAGTTCACGGTTCAGAGTTCATTGTTCAGAGCCAAGAACTCAAGGGCTCGAGCGTAGAAAACTATGAACTATGAACTACGAACTATGAACCGCGAATCCCCATGAGTCGAGCCGATACGTCGTCTCACGAGCTGAGGCTCGCCATCGCTCTGGGCGCGAGGCGGTTGGTGGTCAAGGTGGGGTCGGGCGTCCTCTCCAAGGGGGATGTCGGCTTGCACCGGCCGACCATGGAGAGGATCTGCCGCGAGCTCTCTTCGATCAGGGAAGAGGGACGGGAGGTGGTCCTCGTATCCTCGGGCGCGATCCTGGCCGGGATGGGTCGGCTTGGGCTCACGGAGCGGCCCGGCAGCATTCCATTGAAGCAGGCCGCCGCTGCCGTCGGCCAGACGCTCCTCATGCGCCACTACGAAGAGGCATTTGATCCGTACAGGCAGAAGGTGGCACAGCTCCTGCTCACCCAGGAAGACTTCCGATCCCGTTCCCGATACCTCAACGCGCGAAACACGCTGTTTACGCTGCTCCATTTGGGGGTGCTGCCGGTCATCAACGAGAACGACACGGTGGCCGTGGACGAGATCAGATTTGGCGACAATGATAATCTTTCAGCGTTGGTAGCCACGATGGTCGGGTCGGATCTGCTGGTGATCCTGACCGACCTGGATGGATTATACACCGCCGATCCGCGAAGGGACTCGGACGCGCGCCTCGTTTCCCAGGTGCCGCACAAGGCCGGAGAGGTATCGTTCTGGGCTGCCGGGTCGGGGACCGGACTGGGCACGGGCGGGATGCAGACGAAGGTCGAGGCAGCGCGGAGGGCGGCGGCCTCGGGGATTCCCACCATTGTTGCGAGCGGTCTCGTCGAAGGGATCCTGAACCGGATCCTCCGGGGTGAGTCGGTCGGTACCTTGTTCCAGGCATCCTCCTCGCGGATGCGAAGTCGCAAGCGGTGGCTGGCCTTCGCAAGTCAGCCGAGGGGACAGATCACCGTCGATGCCGGGGCAAGGGAGGCGTTGATCCGCGGAGGCAAGAGTCTCTTGCCCTCGGGGATCGTGTCGGCTGCTGGCGGGTTCGAGGGGGGCGAGGTGGTCAGCCTGTGCGACATCGATGGCAAAGAGTTTGCCAGGGGTGTTGCCAACTATGACGCCGAGCAGGTGGCGCAGATCAAAGGGATCAAGAGCAATCAGATCGTGGAAGCGCTGGGTGCCAAACCCTTCGATGAGGTGGTTCACCGGGATAATCTGGTGATCTTGGAGTAAGAACCGTTCCAAGTGCCAAGTTCCGAGTTCTTAAGCAACATGGAACCCGGAACATGGAACCCGGAACCGCGAAGTCAAACTTGGAACTCGGAACCTGGGACCTTCACCGCGAGGTGAAACGTGATCGCACAGATGGTGCAGGAGCTCGCTATGGCTGCGCGGCCGGCGGCTCGATCTTTGGCCGTCGTGTCGTCAGAGATTAAGGACCGGGCGCTCACAGCGATGGCGGACATGCTGTGGAGCGGCCGGGCAGCGATCCTTTCGGCCAACGCGCTCGATCTGGCGGACGCGAAGGCGGAGCGACACCCGCCTGCATTTCTTGATCGGCTGGCGCTTGACGAAATCCGGGTCGAAAAGATGGTGGCGGGCGTTCGCCA
The DNA here is from genome assembly GCA_016190255.1 of Candidatus Methylomirabilis oxygeniifera. Taxonomy (GTDB): domain Bacteria; phylum Methylomirabilota; class Methylomirabilia; order Methylomirabilales; family Methylomirabilaceae; genus Methylomirabilis; species Methylomirabilis oxyfera_C. The sequence continues at coordinate 6,479 of JACPQX010000088.1, forward strand.
TGTGGCGGGCTTGCCTGATCCCGTCGGAGAGATCACCGGAATGTGGCGCCGCCCAAACGGCCTTCTCATCGGCCGGATGCGGGTGCCGCTCGGCGTCATCGGCGTGATCTATGAGGCAAGGCCGGGTGTGACCGCCGATGCTGCGGCCCTGTGCCTGAAGTCGGGGAACGCCGTGATCCTGAAGGGCGGCCGAGAGGCGATCCGCAGCAACCGGGTGATCAGCGGGCTCCTGGCCGAGGCCGCCGCGGCCGCGGGTCTGCCGAAAGGCTGCGTAGGATTTATCGATTCGGTTGACCGTGAGGCGGTCGCGCATCTGCTCAGTCTTACCGGGCTCGTGGACCTGATCATCCCGCGTGGCGGCGAGGAGTTGATCCGGACAGTCCAGCAAACGTCGGCCATCCCGGTATTGGCCCACGAAAAGGGCCTCTGCCATATCTACGTCGATGACGGCGCCGATCTCACCATGGCGGAGGAGATCGCTTTCAACGCCAAGGTAGAGCGCCCGGGTGTGTGCAACGCGATGGAGACCTTGCTGGTTCATCAGCGAGTGGCCCCAGACTTTCTGCCGGCTGCGATCCGACGACTGCGTGAGTCCAATGTCGAGGTGAGGGGCTGCCCCCGGACGCAAGCCCTGATCCCAGACGTTGCGGCCGCGACCGAGGCCGACTGGGATACCGAGTATCTTGACCTCATTCTGTCGGTGAAGGTGGTCAGCTCCTTCGACGAGGCGGTCGCTCACATCGCTGAACACGGCTCCGGCCTGGCCGAGACGATCGTCACGGCGGACCACGCCCGCGCCATGCGGTTCCTCCGTGAGGTGGACGCGGGCGCCGTCCTGGTGAACGCCTCTACTCGTTTTACCGATGGCGGCGAGTTCGGCATGGGGGCCGAGATGGGGATCAGCACCCAGAAGCTCCACGCGCGCGGTCCGGTCGGCCTCACGGAATTGACGTGCCAGAAATTCATCGTGCTGGGCGACGGCCAGGTCCGCGACTCGAGGAAGTAGATGTTCCGGGTTCCACATGTCTCGTTCCATGTTCTGAAGCGGTGAGCGGTGGCAAACGAAGCAAATCGTTTTGCACTGTCATTGGTTCGAAAGTCCCCCCTCACGCATACTGTCACCCTGAGCGGAGCGAAGGGTCTAAGCGGGCCAGATTCTTCGCGTAGCTCAGAATGACAGGGAGAGGTAACAGACTTTCATGTCCA
>JACPQX010000087.1 GCA_016190255.1 Candidatus Methylomirabilis oxygeniifera
GGCAAGAACAGTCGCTCCCTGTCGGCGCGGGGAATCCCCGGGCCGCTATCAACGACCTCCAGCGCGACAACGTGAGTCTCCCTCAGGAATCGTGTCCTGATGGCGATCTCTCCCTCCCCGTCGAGGACATCCAGGGCATTGTCCACCAGGTTGATCAACGCCCGCTTCATCTGCTCGGGATCCAGGTTGACGAGGGGAAGCTCCGGGGCAAGGTCGCGGGCGATCTTGACCCCTTTCGGGGCGGCCGCGTAGAGCGTCAGCACCATCTCCACGACCAGGTGGAGGTCATTGGGTTTCGGATCGGAAGAGGGCATTTTGGCCGCGTACCTGGAGAATTCGTCTACCAAGCCCTTGAGACCATTGACCTCCTGGATGATCGTCCGCGTGCACTCCTCAAAGACCTGCTCGTAGTCAGGCGCTCGATCGGTGAACTTCTTCCTGAGCCGTTGCGCAGCGAGCTGGATCGGGGTCAACGGGTTCTTGATCTCATGCGCGATCCGCCTCGCCACCTCCCGCCAGGCCATCGTCTGCTCGGCGCGGATCCGTTGGGTGATCTCTTCCAGCACCACAACCCTCCCCAGATGGCTCTCCGCGCGGTCGGTCAGACCGCTGATGTTCACGACGATGTTAGCGACGCGGCCATTGCGATGGAGGGTGATCTGTTGATCCATGATCCCGCTCGCATCGCCCGCAGTCCGCTCCAGCAGGCCGCAAAGCGGGGCCAGCGAGTCGCCCCCGAGGAACTCGGTATAGTGACAGCGCCGCATCACACGCCCTTCCAGCCCAAGGATGTGAGTGGCCGCGGGGTTGATGGTCGTGATCATCCCCTGCCGATCAAGCGACAGGACGCCCGTAGCGATATTCTCCAGCACCGTCTCCATGTAGGCTCGCCGCTGGTCCAATTCGACGTTCGAGTGCTGGAGGTCGAGGTTGGCGCTCTCCAGCTCCGCCTTGCTCTGCCGCAGGTCCACCGTCATCTTGTTAAAGGAGTTCACGAGAATCCCGATCTCATCGTCCGCCTTGGCGTCAACCCTGAAGGCCAGGTTCCCCGAGGCCACGGCCCTGGTCCCCTCAGCCAGTTGCTGAATCGGCACGGTGATACCCCGTGCAAGGTAGATCCCGACCCAGACAGCGGCGAAGATGATCACGAGGGTTACCATGAGGAAGAGCATGATGTAGATCCCCTTGATGGGGTTCTTCAGCATCTTGAGCTGCTGGTACTCTTTGACCCCACGGGTGACCTCACCGATCCTGACCGAGAGTCCCCCTGGAATGTAGTGGGTTGCCACCAGAAATGTGGCCTGGCCTTTCGAGTCCGACATGGCGATCGGAGCCACCCCGCGGATCACGTCCCCTTCTGGGACCGCTTGGATCAACGCGAAGGTCTCGCCCCTCCTGCCTCGTCGGAGCGCCGGGCCAAGGGCGGGCAGGTCGGTCGGCAATCGCCTCTTCGCGCGAAGCCCCAACAGCTCGGCGCCGGTCCCGTCAATGATCTGTACCGCACCGAGGTTGTACTCGGTCATCTTTTCGGCCATCAGGCTCCGCGCCAACTCCTGCCCCTCCCCGCCGTCGAGGGCGCCAGGATCGATCCGCGAGGCCATCTGGCGCGCCTGGATCACGAGGGTCTCATGGGCGACCCTATCGAACAGTTGGGCCACCTCCAGTGAATTCTGGAGCGACTCCTCCACCTTGATGTTGAACCAGCTATCGACGCTGTTGGTGATGAGGTTGCTCGCCACGACAAAGAGGAGGAAGGCCGGCAGGAGTGAGAGGCTCACAAAGGCCACCACCAGCTTCACACGAAACTTGGAACCCAGCAGATTATCCCGACGCTCGAGATAGACCTTGAAAAGGCTCCGAAAGACCAGAAGGACCAGGATCAGGAGGAGGACCATATTCACGTTGACGAGCGCGAAGATCAGGATGTTGCTGGCAATCGGAGTGGGAAATCGGAGTTGATGGATCAGGACCTGGACGGTCGTCAATACCACGACGAGGGCGAGGACGCCCCCCAGGATGAGGCGGGTACGGCGCTTGCGACGATCGGGATTGATCGGGACAGCCATGTGCTTGCCTGTTTTATAGGCGCATTTCTACGTGTCCCGAGGTGGCATTTGGCTTATCGAAACCAGGGCAGAGCAGACACAACAGGAGATAGAGGGGGAAACCGGGACGTTCACCTCGGCTGACACCCCAAACTCTTGGGCCACTATAGCCGAAATCTCGGACGGATTGCAAGGGTAAACTCGATAACCGATGATGCGTCGCCGCGAGGAACACGGGCGGGATGACCGTGCGGGGGGGAACGGTATACGGTATTACGAGGGGACCTTGAGCGGTCTCCCCGGCTGAAGCAGCGGCCTTGCCCATCGCTCGATCACACTATTCCGAGCGGGGGCCACCTGCTGAAGGTCAAGGTGACGCTGGATTTCCTGCACGAGCCTGGTATGGAGAAGGTGGCCCGCGCTGTGGGCGATGACAGTCCCTACAACAGGTCGGCCCAGCAGATACAGATCCCCCAGGAGATCCAGGACCTTATGGCGGACCAACTCATCGCGGAAGCGGAGATCGCCGTTGAGTACCCCGGCCTCGCCGATCACCACCGCGTTGTCGAGCGAGCCACCCAGAGCCAAATTGCGCCGGCGAAGCTCTTCGACATCTTTGAGGAACCCGTAGGTCCGACAACTCGCAATCTCGCGAACGAACGTCTCGCGGGAGAGATCGAACGCGACCGATTGCTCTCCCAGAAGAGGATGGTCGAAGCGCATCGTGTAAATGACCTGAAGTCGTTCAGAGGGGACGATCTGAATGCTGCGGCGCTCGTCCTCAACGACGAGACGCTCTTTCACCTTGAGATAGGTCTTGGGCGCCATCTGCCGTCGCAGGCGCGCTGTCCTGATCAACTCCACAAACGGCAGGGCGCTGCCGTCCATGACGGGGACCTCCTCGCCCTCGAGCTCTACCAATACGTTGTCCAGCCCCATCCCGGCAAACGCCGCCATCAGGTGCTCGATGGTTCTCACCTTGACACCATTCTTCCCGATGGTGGTCGCGTGATGAACATCGGCGATGTTCGCGGGCTGGGCCTCGATGGTCGGGGCGTCCCGAAGATCGACTCGTCTGAACACGACACCGGAGTTGGCCGGGGCGGGACGTAGACTCATTCGGACCGGCTGCCCGGTGTGAAGTCCTATCCCCTTGCAGCTCGCTACGTTCTGAATCGTGCGTTGATGGCTCAACGGTCTCCTCCCAATTCACCCCGATGTACGAGTCTTCAAAGTCGGAAATGCACCATACGACGGCTCAACAGTCAGTCTGCCGACAAGGCGTCAAAAAGCTGCGTGCAAGCGATGTACCAGTTTTCCTCGGAACGGGGAGCGAAATTCCCTAAACATTAACAGGAAATTCAACTAGTTAGAGGAATGGCCGGACAAGACAGCCTCGGGGATGGGACCGAGTGTTGAGATACTGCAACAGGTGTGTCAGATAGACCTCGCCGCCCACCGATGAATCAACCGCTCCAAGGCCTCGCGATATGGCAGGTCTTCGAAGGGCGCGAGCAGCGTCTTGATCCTCGCTTCCGCCCCATCCGATGGGACCGGTGATCTGTGGCCCCGCGCTTTTGGAGTCCCGATGGCCGAACGGCGAGACGCCCTACCGATCCTCAAGATGATCTCCTCCACCGCCGGTTCCCCGAGCTCCTCATTCAAGAGTCCCTTCAGTTTGTGGCGCAGCATGTGCAGCTCGTGAAGCCAGATCGGGTCCTCTACAGCCAGGTAGAGCCGCCCATCCCTGAGGGCCTCGACCGTCGCCCGCTCGCGAATCCGAAGGGTGATGACCCGGTCCCACGCCCTGAGCAGGGTGAGGTGGCGAATCACCCGGGCGAGACCCAACCCTTCGAGGGTTCCCGGGAGGATATCCCCGCATCTGGAGGCGCTGTGCAGCTCGCCACTTTCCGAGATTGGCACTTTTTTCTTCATCGGCAAACTCTACCTGCGGCAGCAACCTGGCGGATTCCGGGGCCTGGAAGCAGGCGGCCACCCGAACGTGAAACGGGCTGGCCACCGTCCGTTCATGTTCGCCCTTGGTCTCGGCCTGATGCGGCCAGGGCTTCGTCGATAGCCCGATTGGCGAGCGCATCCGCCTGACAATTGCGCTCGCGACCGACGTGCTCAATGTGAAAGGACGGAATAGCCTTCATCAGGTTGCACGCCTGGGAGTGAAGCTCGCCGAGGCGGGGATTCCTGACCCGGTATCGACCCTGGACCTGCCGGACCAACAATTCGGAGTCCGACCGGATCGTGACCTCCGCTGCCTTCAGCCTACCTGCCTCGCTCAGGGCGAGGAGGAGGGCTTCGTATTCAGCGACGTTGTTGGTTGCCCTGCCGATGTACTTCCAGAGCTCCCGCTCCAACGGTCCGTCCTTTTCCCGAATCATGACGCCGATCCCGGCCGGCCCCGGGTTGCCGCGGGCTGCCCCGTCGATATTCATCACGAGGCGCAATCCCTCTGCCGCACGCGAGGCTGAAGGGAGGTCTGTCTGGGTGGGAGGCACAGGCAGATACACCCGTTCGATCAGTTCCGCCGCCTCAAGCAGGGCCCCCAGAACTCTGGGAGAAAGACGCGGCGAAGGAGATGCTCCGCCATCCGTGACAGCCTTTGCCGCCAGGCGTCGGAGCACGGCGCAGATCTTGTCCGGTCCCACTCTTATCCCTTCCAGTAGAGGATGCGACCGCAACGTTCGCAGGTCAGAATCTCCTCATTCCGGCGCACCTCGTTGTACAACTGGGGGGTCAGGGCCACATGGCAGCCCTCGCAGGAACCGTCCCTTGCCGGTGCCACCGCCAGGCCGGCTCGACTCTTGATGAGCCGGAGGTATTGCTGCAGCAGCGATGACTCCACATTCTTCGACCGGCCTTTCCTGGCCCCCTGTAACTCAGCCAGCCGGCTCCGTAACTGTCGAAGCTCGGCATCTTTTTGCTGTGTGTCCCTGAGGGCCTCCGCTTCGCTGGATCGAGCCCTCTGTTCCTCCTCAGCCCGAGCCTTCACTGCCTCCTCGATCTGATCGAGGAGGACGAGGATCTCTTCCTCCAGGGCCGACACCTTTTGTTTCAATCCCTCGATCTCCTTGAGGACCGCGGAGTATTCCTGGTTGGTTTTGATCTCAAAGAGCCGGCCTTGTCGCTTCTTGAGTTGGTCGGTGACCTCCTCCAACTCACGCTCCTTTTGGCGGCGAAGCTTCATCATCCTGTCGGTCTCCGCCGTCGCCGCGTCGAGCGTAGCCTTTGCCCTTACTTGTTGTGCCTCAATCGCGTGAATCAGGCCAGGGATGGCGGCGGCCGCTGCTTCGAGCTCGGCGATTTCAGAGTCAAGCCGCTGCAGTTCGATAAGCCGTTCCAGCTCCGCCAGCACGCATCGCTCCAGTGTGAGAGGAAAATACGTTCAACGTTCAAGGTTCAAGGTTCGACGTTCAAGGTTCAAGGTTCAAGGTTGGCGGAGGATAAAGACCGCATTTTCTTGACTCTGAACTATGAACTGTGAACTATGAACCAGAAAATCAGGGCACAATCAAAAGAGGTGGTGGGCCCACCTGGACTCGAACCAGGGACGACCCGGTTATGAGCCGGGGGCTCTAACCAACTGAGCTATGGGCCCACGTGAGTTCATAGTTCAGGGTTCATGGTTCATAGACAGAAGCCCTTGCTGGGCCCTGCATCCTAAACTCTCATCCCTGAACTATGAACAATGAACAATGAACCAGGCCGCTTCGCGGCCCCTAGCCTTCGACGAAGCTCTTGAGTTTCTTGCTCCGGGTCGGATGGCGAAGCTTCCGCAGCGCCTTGGCCTCGATCTGCCTGATCCGTTCACGGGTCACCTCGAACTGCTGGCCCACCTCCTCCAAGGTATGATCGTGGCCATCCCCGATCCCGAAGCGGAGTTTCAACACCTTCTTCTCGCGTTCCGTGAGCGTCTCGAGAACCTCCTGGGTCTGACCGCTGAGGTTAATCCCGATCACGGCCTCGACCGGAGAGACGACTCCCTTGTCCTCTATGAAGTCTCCGAGATGGGAATCCTCCTCTTCTCCGATTGGCGTCTCGAGAGAGATCGGCTCCTGGGCGATCTTCAGTACCTTCCTGACCTTGTCCACCGGCAAGTCAATTTTCTGTGCGATCTCCTCCGGTGTGGGCTCTCGTCCCATTTCCTGAACGAGATAGCGGGAGGCGCGGGTCAACTTGTTGATGGTTTCGATCATATGAACGGGGATCCTGATGGTTCGGGCCTGGTCGGCGATGGCGCGGGTTATCGCCTGGCTGATCCACCACGTGGCGTAGGTGCTGAATTTGTATCCTCGCTGATATTCGAACTTGTCCACCGCCCTCATCAGGCCGATATTTCCCTCCTGGATCAGGTCGAGAAACTGGAGACCACGGTTGGTGTATTTCTTGGCGATGCTGATCACCAATCGGAGATTGGCCTCCACCATCTCTTTTTTCGCCTGGAGCGCTTTCCGCTCCCCGTTGGTGATGGCCTGAAGCAAAGATCGCAACTCCTTGGCGGAGGCATCGGCCTCCTCCTCCACCTTCCGAATCTTTCGCTGGATACCCACGATCGAGCGCTCGCACTCATCCAGTTGCTTTCGGCTTAGCTTGGTCCTGCGCAGAATCTCCCGCACGGCGGAGGTCCTCCGCTGGCCGTTGCTCGAGATGACTCTGAGATCCTGCATCGAGAGACGGTGGACCCGACCTGTCTCGCGGAGTTCCCGCTCGGCCTGTTCGATCCGATCCAAGAGATTGCGCATCCTGGTCACGACCCGCTCCACAACCCGCTGGTTCATATTGAGCCTCTGGAGAAGGGTCGCCTGCGCTGCCTTGCGGCGGGCGATCTCGCCCTGGATCTTCTGGAGCCAGCGTTCTGTCAGGCGGTCGGCACCTCGCTGGTAGCGGCGCCGGAGATCATCGATCTTTACCTGTTCTTTTCGGAGACCCTCAAGCAACGGGGCGTTTTCAGCGAGCAGTTCCTTCTCCTTCTGCTCGGAGATCTCGTCGAACTCATTGAGCGCAAAGAGTTCTCCAACTCGAGCCCGGCCCTTCAGCAGTCGTTCGCCGATCTCCGTGATCTCCCGAACCGCGACGCCGGCCCGGCAGACTGCGTCGGCCACCTCCTTGCGCCCTTCTTCGATCCGTTTGGCGATTTGAATCTCCCCTTCCCGAGTCAGGAGGGGGGTCTTCCCCATTTCCCGCAAATACATCCGAACCGGGTCATCGGTCCTGCCGACCGATGGCGGAACGAGGTCGAGCTCAATCTCGGAGCTCTCCTCTTCCTGGGCCTCTATCGGTCCCACTGCTTTGGGTCGCTCGGCCTCTTCCGCCACCTCGATCTCCATCTCGTCAAAAAGGTTCAAGATGTTATCGATCTGGTCAGTCGAGGTAGCCTCTTCCGGCAACAGGCTGTTGATCTCCTGGTATGTGAGGAAGCCCTTCTTCCGCCCGGGCGACACCGCGCCTCTTGTGCCTCGACCCTGAATGACCTGTTTTACGGCCAGCAGCTTCCCGCGTTCAGCGCCCTTGCCCGTCCGCAGCGCTCCCCGATGGGTCCGGTTCGCAAGGACTCCGGACTCCTGCGGAGAGTCCTTCCGGACTCTGCTCTTTCGGAGCGGCGCGGGAGGAGCAGCCTTGGCCTTCTCTTCGCGGAGGACAACCTGTTTTCGGACCACGAGAGGATGACGCCCGACCGTTTTGCGGGTCGTCCATCGAACTGCTTTTTTTGGTCGTCGTGTCGCTTTGCGAGCTTTCGCCATCCTTGTCTCCCCTCTACGCCATGTCTCGACCCTCGCGCCCCGCTTGGACGGCGCGACGGGTTCGATCCTTTTTGAGCGCAAGCAAACGCGCCTGTAGGTGCGCAACCGTTGTGTAGTCCCCGGCGCGCTCGGCCTCTGTCATCTGTCGCTGGAGCTCTTCGCCGGCGCGGCGCTCGCCCTTGGCTTTCACCCGCCACAGACAATCGGACAGGGCGCGATCGATCGCGTCCTCTCCCTCGTACTCTCCGAGATCCGTCGCCAGCAGCTCGCTGAGGATCCGCTGTACCTCCGGCTCTTCCATCGCAAGCGACACGGGGCCCCGCGACGCTCCGGACCCCATCACTGCGCACTGAAAGATCCTCCGGAGCGTCTGGTCCTCCAGCTCGTCCGGTCGGATGGCCTCGCGCACCCGATGGGCAGCGCCGGGATGATGAAGCGCCAGGTGAATCAGTCTCCATTCCGTGGACGGCAGCGATCTGGGTCGCAGCGTCGGCGGCACCAGGTCCTGCCGCCGTCCTTTCATCTGGAGATTAAGCTCTCGGACGATGGCATCATTAGAGAGTGCCACCCGGCGCGCCAGTTTCTCCGCGTAACGCTGCCGCGTGACTTCATTCTCGACCACAGCGAGGAGCGGAAGGACTGCGTTCACTGCGGTTGCCTGACCGTCGGCACTCGTGAGATCAAACCCCGAGACCCTCCGATCCAGCAAAAACTCCATCAGATCCTTCGATTGATCCAACGCCTCCGAGAAGCCCGAGGCCCCACGCTCCTGGAGGAATCGATCGGGGTCCTTACCCTCCGGCAGCAGGATCACCCGCCAATCGAGCCCGCTGTTGAGCAGGGTCTCAACGCTTCGACGCGCGGCAGCGATCCCCGCCGCGTCCGGATCGAACACCAAGAGCGCCCGGGTGGCGTAACGGCGGAGCAGGGCGATCTGCTCGGCGGTCAGTGCCGTGCCCAGAACCGCCACGCTCTGTTGAAAACCATGAATGTGCAGGGCGATCAGGTCGAAGTATCCCTCGACCACGATGACCACCCCCCGATCGCGGATCGCCGATGCCGCCAGGTGGAGACCAAACAGATGAGCCCCCTTTTTGTAGATGGGGGTCTCTGGGGAGTTCAAGTACTTCGGGTCGGAGCCGTCGAGCGTGCGACCACCGAAGGCGATGACCTTGCCCGACGAATCACAGATCGGGATCATCAGGCGGCTCCTGAAGCGGTCATACGCCCCGCCTCCCTCTTTGCGGGCGAGGGCCAGTCCCGCCCGCTCCACCTGCTCTTTGGAGAAGCCTCGGCGCAGCAGGTAACGAAGCAGTCCCTCCCAGGAGGCCGGTGCGCAGCCAAGCCCGAACTGTTCGACCACCGAATCGGGGATGCCGCGCCCACGGAGGTACGCACGCCCGGCCGCCCCGTCCGTCTGATGCGCGAGATGCTGGTGAAAATACCCCGCCGCCGCCTTGTGGATCTCCAGCAATTGGAGTCGCCCTTCCTCGTCCCGCCCCGGCCCGCTTGCTCCCCCCGAACGGGCCGGAAGATTGATCCCGGCTCGTTCGGCCAGGAAGCGAACAGCCTCGGGGAAGCTGAGGCGTTGTTGTCTCATCAGGAACCCGATCGAATCCCCGCCCTCCCCGCAGCCAAAGCAGTGAAAGATCTGGCGCTCCGGGTTCACAATGAAGGATGGCGTCTTTTCGGTGTGGAAGGGACACAGGGCCTTGTGGTAACGGCCGGCCGGCCTGAGGGGGAGATAGCTGCCGATGAGCTGAACAATGTCGGTGCTGGCCAGCACCCGGGAGACTGCCTCATCTGGGATCATCGCCGGCCGGTCCTCCTCATGCCGCTCCCCCCAGGGGGACGCTATGGGAGTGAAGCGCAACGATCGTGGTCCCGATCCCGCCCTCCCGATAGTCGCCTAGCCTGAAGCTCTCGACCAAGGGATGGCCCTGGAGAAGTTCCGCAACCGTTCTCCTGAGGACGCCGCCGCCCTTTCCGTGGATGATCCGGACGCTGGGGAGTCCCGCCAGGAATGCATCTCCCAGATAGTGATCCAAGCGCCGAGCTGCCTCGCTCGCATCGCACCCGATCAGGTTCAGCTCGGCGGGCGTCTCCTTGCTCGCCCTGGAGACCTGGACAGGGCTGATGATCTCGCTCTGGCCCGACCCGTCGTCCCGAACCACCGCCTCCAGGGGAAGTCTGACTCTTCCCAGCGGGAGGTGTATCTCGACCATTCCAGCAGGGGTGGGCTCACCACTCACGGTCCCCCGCTGATCGAATCCCTTGATCCGAACCTGTTGCCCATGGCGAATGCGCTCAGCGTCTGACGCATCTGCCGCTCGACCCGGATCCGCCACCCCCGCGAGCGTAGCCCCGGTCCGCTGTTCCAGCTCGGTGAGCCGCTCGCGAACGTCCCGCGCCGTCCTCCCGCGCGACTCGGCTGTCCTGACTTCGCGGAGGAGTCGATCGATCTCCGATCGGGCCTCGACGAGGGCGTGATCGACCTCCCGCCGCGCCTGCTGACGGCGCTCCACCGCTTCCGCCCGGACAGCATCCCGTTCCACCTCGGCCTCGCCTCGCGCCCTGGCCGCCTCTTCGAGATCCCCGGCCAGCGTCTCGCGCTCTTCGGCCAGGCGGCGTTGTTCCGCCTCCAAGCCCTCCACCAACAGGCGCAGCGGATCACCCCCTTCGCCCAGCAGCGTGTTGGCTCGTTGAATCACCTCCGGGGAAAGACCGATCCGCGATGCGATGGCAATGGCGTGACTGCGACCGGAAGGCCCAATAGATAATCTATACAGCGGTCGCAAGGTGTCAAGGTCGAACTCGACACACCCGTTTTCAATTCGTGGATGCGAATGGGCGTAGGCTTTGATGGCATCCAGATGCGAGGTCGCAATCAGTAACGCGCCCCGCTCCAGAAGCGCTTCAAGGATCGCAATCCCCAGGCACGCTCCCTCGGCTGGGTCGGTGCCTGCGCCCAGCTCATCCAACAGGACCAAGCTCCCCCGCTCAACTGTTTCCAGGATTCGCCGGATGTGACCGATGTGGGACGAGAACGTGCTCAGGCTTTGCTCGATGCTCTGCTCGTCTCCGATGTCGGCCGTCACTCCGTTGAAGAACGGAACCTCGGAGTCAGGCGAGGCCGGAAGATGCAAGCCCGCGAGCGCCATAAGCGAGAGGAGGCCCGCGGTTTTCAGGGCGACGGTCTTACCGCCGGTATTGGGCCCGGTGATGAGCAGCGCGTCGAAGTCCCCGCCAACTCGCACGTCGATGGGGGTAACCTCCCGCCCCGCCGCCGCCAAGGCCTGTCTCAGCAGGAGCGGGTGCCTTGCCCGGAGCAGGACCAGCGGCCCCGCTTCCCTGAGGGATGGGGGAGCGCAATCAAGCTTGTCAGCCAATCTCGCCGCCGCGTATCGGAGCTCGAGCTCGACCGCGAGCAGCACCGTCCTGAGGACTGAATCCGCCTTGGGTCGGAGCGCGGCGGTGAGGAGCTCGAGCACCCTCCTGACCTCCTCCTCTTCGGACCGCTGCAGCAGTCGTACCTGGTTATTGAGCTCCACCACCTCCTGGGGCTCCAGGAAGATAGTGACGCCGCTGGCGGAGCGATCCTGCACCATGCCCCTGAGGGCCGTTCGGTAGTTCGGCTTCACGGGGATCACGTATCGTTCGTTCCTGAGGGTAATGATCGGCTCGGCGATGAAGGGTTGCAGGGTCGAATCCGTCAGCAGTGACTGCAACCGGCTTTGTATCAGGTTGCGAAGGTCATGGAGTCGCCGGCGTATTTGGGCTAGCTCCCGGCTCGCTGTATCTTTGACTTCCCCGGTCTCTTCGATGGCCCCGCGGATCTCCGCTACCAGATCGGCTTGCCCATCGAGGCGAGAGGCAACCGCGTGAAGGCGCGGGCAGATGCCCCTCGACCGGCCGAGCACAAGGCGGATTGCCTCAGCCGCCTCCAGGGAGACAGCGACCCTGAGCAGCTCCATTGCAGGCAAGACCGCGCCTTCCGGCCGGACGAGCCGGACCGACTCCCTGACGTCAAAGATTCTGTCAAAGGGAAGCGCCGTCTCCTTGGATAGCAGGATTCGAAACTCCCCGATCTCTTCCTGGACACTCCGCGCCTCTACCGGTGTGCGGAGCGGGCGCACACCTCGCGCCAGCTCTCTTCCGAGAGGCGATGCGGCCTCCGCCGCCAACATCTCCTGGATCGCGGGCCACTCTAGGAGTGCGAGCGTATGTTCGTCCAACGTGTCCATCCTCTGTACGGCTGCTCCCGACGATTTCGGTGACAGCGAAACGTGATGTCAAGAAATTGTGGGGATCGACCCACGGGTAGAATTACCCTCGGCCTCACAGAAAAGGGGGGAGCGAGATACAGTTCAAAACCGGAAAAGATGGAAAGAATAAGGGACCCTCTATCGGGTCCCTTGAACCGCACGCCATGTCCCGGGAAGTGGCATCTTTGTGGAGAGGGATGCGCCCACACCTACCCCCGCGATAGCGCGTCTCTCACCATTTGGCTGGCCACCTTCCCGTCAGCCCGACCGGAGATCTCGGGCATGAGCAAGGTCATGACCTTTCCAATATCTTTGAGGGAACCCGCGCCCGCGGCCAGGATGGCTTCGTCTACCTTCTTCCGGAGCTCATCCGCGGAGAGGGGCGGCGGCAGATACGCCTCGAGGAGTTTGAGCTCGGCCTCCTCCTTCGCAGCCAGATCAGGTCGCCCCCCTTTGACGTACTGGTCGATCGCCTCCTTCCGGAGCTTGCAGGAGGCGACGACCGCTTGAATGATCTCCTGGTCGTCAAGCGCTCCCCGCTTTTCGACTTCCCTGTTCTTGATCAGCGAGCTCAACAGGCGAAGGACCGAGGTCTTCAAACGATCCCCGCCCTTGAGGGCCTCCTTCAGGTCGCCGGCCAATTGCTCCTTCGAAAACCCCACCGGCTACTCCGGTGTGAAGCGCAGGCGCTTCAAGGCCTTTTTTCTGGCAGCCACGGCCTTTTTCTTGCGTCGAACGCTGGGCTTTTCGTAATGCTCCCGCTTCCGGAGCTCCGACAATACCCCAGCCTTCTCGCACTGCTTCTTGAAACGGCGGAGGGCGCTCTCAAACGACTCGTCCTCCTTGACCGTCACGCTCGACATCCCCTTCACACCCCCTTGTCTGTGGCGATCCTATGAGAGGTAAGAGACTATTCCTGAGGAGACTCCGCGGCGAGGACACACGATGACCTTGGCCTTTGATGATGGCACCGAGAAGCTCTGATTGTCAATGATTTTCACTACGCGGGATGCCAACCCAGCCGTTGGCCTCCCAACAAGTGGAGGTGGAGGTGAAACACCGCCTGCCCGCCTTCGCGATTGCAGTTCAGCACCAGGCGGAAGCCCCGCTCGGCAATCCCTTTTTGCCTGGCGATATTGTTCGCCACCAAGAGGAGGTGCCCGAGGAGGCGATCGTCAGCCTGGCTCGCCTCAAGGACCGTGGCGAGGTGGCGGCGGGGAATGATCAAGGTGTGGACGGGGGCCTTCGGGTGCATGTCCTCGAAGGCGACCGATTCTTCGTCCTCGTAGACGATGTTGGCGGGATGCTCTCGGCTCGCGATCTTACAGAAGAGACAGGTTTCCACGCCCAGCCCTTACCACTCATATCAACGCATCAAATGCAGTGTCATTGTGAAACAACAAAGTGAGGGAGACCATCTCAAAATGAGCGAGATTGATTCGCTTCGCTCACAATACCTCATGAGCCTTCGGCGCGCCAATGGGTATGAAAGCCTATCTCCTCTCCCTGTCATTCTGAGCTACGCGAAGAATCTGCCCCGTTTAGACCCTTCGCTCCGCTCAGGGTGACAGTATGCGTGACGGGGGACTTTAGAAGCAATGACAACGTAACAGCATTGAGTGCGTCTGTATTATAGCAAACGACATAAAAGTTGTTTCATTGTCATTGCGAGCGACCAACGGGAGCGTGGCAATCTCGCCGCTTTTGGGATTGCTTCAGTCACTTCGTTCCTTCGCAATGACACCCTATTTACTGCGTTTGTATTAGTCGGCCTTCGATTTCTTGCCGCGTCGCTTGCTCAATTCCCGAGCTGCCTCCCGCGGAGCAATCCCGTGGTACGCCAGCAGGACGAGCGTATGGAACCAGAGATCGGCCAGCTCGTAAACGATCTCTTCAGGTTGGCCGTTCTTGGAGGCTACCACCAGCTCGGCCGCCTCTTCTCCTATCTTCTTGAGGATCTGATCCTGTCCCTTGGCGAACAGACCTGAGACGTACGAATCGGCCTTCGGATTGACCTTTCGATCGGCGATGACCTCAAACACTTCCTGGAGGATGGCGAGACTCCCGCCGTACACCGCCTCCGGGTCGAACCGCTGCCGCGCGACCTCCTCCGGCACCTCAGGGGATGGATGAAGCCGCCGGAAGAAACAGGACCGATGCCCTGTGTGGCAAGCTGCCACCACCTGCTCTGCCTTGATCAGCAGGGCGTCCTCGTCGCAATCGAAATAGATCTCCCGCACATGCTGGACGTGCCCCGACTCCTCCCCTTTTTGCCAGATTCGCCGCCGAGAGCGGCTGTAGAAATGGGTCAGGCCGGTCTCGAGGGTGAGGCGCAGCGACTCACGATTCATGTAGGCAAGGGTCAAGACCTGCCCGTTCGTGACATCCTGGACGATGGCTGGAATCAGCCCGTCGTCGCCGAATCGCAGTTGGCTGGGATCCCTTTGTTCCATGTCACCTCAATCCCTTACCGGCACGCCCTTGCGGCGCAGATAGGCTTTTGCGTCTTGAACCGACCATTCGCCGAAGTGGAAGCTGGCGGCAGCCCGCGCTGCGTAGGCGCCGCCCTCCGTTAACGCGCCGTAAAGGTGATCGAGTGTGCCGGCCCCCCCCGAGGCAATGACAGGGACTCCCACCGCCTCCGCCACGGCC
>JACPQX010000094.1 GCA_016190255.1 Candidatus Methylomirabilis oxygeniifera
CAGTAGGGCCTTGGTGTGGTCCATCGTAGGCACCTCCATGCTGGTGCCTACGATAGCCGGTACGGGTTGCTCTTGTTAAGCTGAGGATGTAAACATTCATCTTGCACTCAACCGTTAGCGCTTAACCCGAAGCTTGAGAGTGCAAGGCGGTCACAAGAACGGGCCAGGCGGCTCCTGAAAAGCCTGCAGGACATCAAGTAGCGAGAGTATGTGCCCCCCGCGTTGGGAGTCCACGATCAGGAACAAGGGAGAAGTTCTGCTCATCATCCGCTAGCGCATGAATGGCTGCAATGGCCTAAGGTCTTGGCAAGACCCCTCCTCGCACGGCCCTGATTCCAGAAGCCATCGCACGCTTCGCTGTGTCTTGGGACACCCTGCCTTGTAAGCCAGAAACTTCAACATCCCCGTTTTTTCCTTGACTTGAACATTTTCACGAGGCTAAAATAGCTTGTGTACCAACCGGTCAGTTCCCTCTGGAGTGCCGATGTCAAAGACTAAAGAGCACATTATAGAGATTGCCTCACGTCTGATGAACCTTCGCGGTTTCAACAATACTAGCGTAGATAATGTTCTACAAGCAAGCGGTGTCAAGAAGGGGAGCTTTTACTATTATTTCAAGAGCAAGGAAGACCTGGGCTATGCGATCATAGAGGACCACCTGAGGCGGTTTTCAGAGCACGTTCTTGGAAGAGCCTTCACGAACCAAAGAGACGCTCTGATGGAGCTAGAGGACTTCCTGGATATCATCCTGGAGCTGCATCGCCAGCGAAATTGTGCTGGAGGTTGCCTTATGGGAAACATGGCGATGGAAATGAGCGATATTCATGAGGGATTTCGAAAGAGGTTCCAGGAGGTATTTGAAGGCTGGCGGATCAGAGTGGCAGACGTCTTGCACAAAGCAAAGATGTCTGGCCAGCTCAATCACCATGTGGACCCAACGCGGCTCGCTCAGTTTGTCATTGCCGGCGTTGAGGGTGCGATCCTTCTATCAAAAGTAAAAAAGGACATCAATGTCTTGGACAACTGCTGTAAGGAGCTGAAAAAACACGTGCGAATGTATGTGGGCCATGGAATCGTTCCTCCTGACTAAACCAATGTACCGATCATAAAGTCATATCGTATACAGATGTAAGAAGGAGAATCAGATTTGCCAAATCAGGGTCAAGGATCGATAACGTGAACGGTTGTATCTTATACACCTGTGCATGTAGATTTTACGGGAGCGAGACACGACATGGCCACGATCGTTGAATACACTGATGGGAAAAAGCCAACGAATGCCTATCCCGATCGTATTGTTTCGCCGCTGGCTCCAGGGCTCTGCTGTTACTCCAAGATGGAGCAGATCGGAAGTGAACAGCGTGAAGAGGGCTGGAGCTTCATTTACAAGCGGTGTAAGAAATGCGGCTTTACAGTGCGTCAGGTAATCGCGCGCGATCCACAAGTCATCATTAAAAAAGGATCTCGCTTCGACTACCAGGAGATGGTTGGCGGCCAAAATTGAACCTGTCGTCATCTGCCACGCCTCGTCTGATAGATCTGAGCGAGATCGACGTGAGACGTTCCTTTTTCCCTGTCAGGGTTTAAGCCGTGCGGGAGTATACATACTAATTGGTTTGTGTTGGGAGGGTAGAATGAAGAATACGCTGACAAGCATTTGGCTTGGTAATATCACATCTTTTTTTGTCGAGTCTATTGTACCAACTAGTTAGTATAATCCGGCGCCTAGGATGACTTCACGTATGAGTGGAAGTCATCGGCAGAGAAGGATTGTAGATCTTTGGTCAAGGATGAGTGAGGCTTTTCGGTTAACGCAGTGCAGCATCGTAGGGCGCGAATTGTGAAAGATCCGGAGAGGGCTTCAAGATGCTGCTCGCCTTGAACGGCCGGACAGGAGGAGAGGGAGATGGCAAGTATCGTGGAGTATAATGAGCGAAAAGCCGCGGAAAACGCGTACCCAGAACGGATTATCTCGCCACCTCAGCCGAATGATTGCTGTTTCTCGGGCATGAAACAGTTGGGCGACGTCGAGGAGGATGGGAACTGGCTGTATGTCTATAAGCGTTGTCGAGTCTGCGGATACACCGTCCGGAATTTTCTTATGATGAGCCCCAAGGCACTCCGGAAGATGCGGGGTGGGATTCTGCGGGGTCTCAACTGAGAGCCGGTACGACTGAGAGTGGAGGCCACCCCCCGGTCTGGGCTAATGTCCTGGCAGCCCAGAGCGGGTGCTGGGCTTCCAGGGGGGTGATCCGACTGATAAGGGCGCAGAGCCTACAGGCCCAAGAGCCAACAGCGCGCTCCCCATGCAATGCGGGCGCGACCGACTCTTGAGGCTCCCCGCGTCAAGTAGAGGCTGGAATGCTTTGTAACTTCCTGCGCCGCACCCCATCTTGTGGTATAATCACTCCCATCAGAGTCTGCAATCGAGGAGGAGACAGGTGAGGGCCGAGGTCTCTGTCGACGACGCTGAGTTAACTGCCTTGATCGATCTTGAGGAGGAGATTCAGCGCCTGAAGAAAACTTTGAACGCCGTGATCTTGGCGCATTACTATCAAGAGTCGGAGATTCAGGATGTGGCCGATTTCGTCGGCGACAGCTTGCAGCTCTCTCAGCAGGCAGCCAAGACCGACGCCGATGTCATCGCCTTTGCTGGCGTTCACTTCATGGCTGAGACAGCGAAAATCCTCAACCCATCAAAGCAGGTATTGATCCCGGATTTGAAGGCCGGGTGCTCGCTCGCCGAGGGTTGCCCTCCGCATCTGTTCAAACGTTTCAGGGAGAAGTACCCGGATCACCTCGTCATCAGCTACATCAACTGCACTGCTGAGATCAAGGCGATGAGTGATATCATCTGCACCTCAAGCAATGCGGCGAAGATCCTCAGCCAGATCCCTCAAGACCAGCCCATCATTTTCGCGCCGGATCAGAATCTGGGCCGCTACCTGAACAAGAAGACGGGCCGAAACATGATCCTATGGTCTGGCATCTGTATAGTTCACGAGATGTTCTCCGAGAGAAAGCTCGTCCAGCTCAAGGTCCTCCATCCGCGCGCAAAGGTTGTGGCACATCCCGAGTGCGAGCCGCGGGTACTTCAGCATGCTGACTACATTGGTTCAACGAGCGGGATCTTGAATTACGTTAAACAGAGTTCGGACAGTGAGTTCATCATCGCGACCGAGCCAGGAATCATCCATCAGATGGAAAAGGCCTGTCCGAACAAGACATTCATTCCAGCCCCACCGGAAGGCGACTGTGCCTGCAACGAGTGCCCGTACATGAAGCTCAACACCCTCGAAAAACTCTATCTGTGCATGAAACACCGCGCCCCAGAAATTACATTGGATGAAGAGCTTCGGCTGCTCGCATTAAGGCCGATCCAGCGCATGTTGGAAATGAGCTAACCCTTTTTCCGGCCCGCCCCCTTTATGGTGCAATCGCTCGATCGCGCCGCCCGCCGCGAACTCCTGAGAACATTTCTGGAGGAAGATATCGGTCAGGGCGACGTTACCAGCCTCGCGATCGTTCCAGCCGACCAGAAGGGCATCGGATACTTTGTAGCGAAGGTTCCTCTGGTGCTGGCAGGGATTGGTATCGCCATCGACGTGCTCACACTTCTGGATGAGGGGTTAGCCGTTGAGCATTCGCATCGCGATGGCGATCATCTCGGCAAGGGCGAGCGACCTGCGCGAGTGCGGGGTCACGCCAGGGCGTTGCTGACCGGGGAGCGTCTGGCGACAAATCTCCTCCTACGATTGAGCGGGATTGCAACCTTCACGAAGCGATTCGTCGATGCTGTCAGCGGGACGCATGCCAGGATCCTGGATACGCGAAAGACGACGCCGGGGCTTCGAGCGTTCGAAAAGTACGCCGTCACCGTGGGGGGGGGATTCAACCACCGCCTTGGACTTGACGATGCGATCTTAATTAAAGAGAACCATATCAAGATAGCAGGCGGAATCCATCGAGCAATTGAAGCCGCTCGATCCGCCAGAGATCGCGTCGCTGGGCTTGAAGTGGAAGTGACCACTCTTGAAGAATTGCAGCAGGCCTTGACGTGGGAGGTTGACGCGGTCCTCCTCGACAATATGACGCCTGAGATGGTTCGACAAGCCGTTGAGATAGTGCATGGTCGGCGCATCGATGGGAAACCGTTGGTCGAAGCATCAGGCGGGATCACGCTTGACAATGTTCGACGATTCGCAGAGGCTGGCGTGGACCGGATTTCCATCGGAGCATTAACGCATTCCGCTCCGGCCGTTGACATCAGTTTCGAGATTGAACCGGCGTGATGATACGCCTACTGTTGCATGGGATATCACCCGAGTCAAAAGACAAGCAGTAGATCCGTCTTCCCCATGTGCCGGTGTGCATGATCGATCGGAGAGCGCGGTTATGAAGACCGACATCCTCATCATCGGAAGCGGGCTCGCGGGCTGTGCTGCGGCATGGGCCGCCGCGAAGCGGGACGTCGAGGTGACGCTGCTGACGAGATCATCGCAGCCCGAAGAAAGCAACACGTTTTGGGCCCAGGGCGGTATCATCTATCAGGGAGAGGACGATTCTCCACAGAAGCTGATGGACGACATTCTGGCCGCTGGAGCGGGCTTAAGCCACCCGGAGGCCGCTTCGCTGCTTAGCCGTGAGGGCCCAACACTCGTCAAAGACATTCTTATCGAGGAGCTTGGCGTTCAGTTCGATGAATCGTCAGGGGATTCCACGGGATGGGACCTCGCCGCTGAGGCGGCGCATTCGCTTCCACGCATCCTTCATTATAAGGATCAAACAGGCTCAGCGATCGAGCGCGTGTTTATCGAAAGGGTCATCTCTCATCCGAGGGTCACATTGATATCCGCGGCTACGGCGGTGGATCTGCTCACGATGTCTCACCATTCGGTCGAGCCGCTCGATGTCTATCGAGAACCTGCGTGCTTTGGGGCGTACGTGTTGGATCAGGGAAACGGCGAAATCTTTCCCGTCTTTGCGAAAGAGACCATTCTGGCGACGGGTGGACTCGGACGCACGTTTCTGCATACCACGAATCCTCCTGGCGCGCGCGGCGACGGCATTGCGATGGCCTACCGGGCAGGAACCCGCTGTATCAATATGCAATATGTCCAGTTTCACCCCACAACATTTTTCCATCCCGGCGGCCGCTTTCTTATTTCTGAAGCGATGCGGGGCGAGGGGGCGCGCCTCGTGGACAGCACTGGGCGAGAATTCATGTCGGAGTTTCACCCCGATGGGTCGCTCGCGCCGAGGGACGTCGTCGCACGGGCGATCCATGAAAAGATGCTGGAATCGGGTGAGCCGTGCGCGTACCTCGACATCTCCCATAAGTCGGCCGATCAGGTCCGCGAACGATTTCCGGGGATTTATGTTCACTGTATGAAACACGGTATTGACATCACAAAGGAGCCCATCCCGGTGGTCCCGGCCGCGCACTACAGTTGCGGTGGAATCGCTGTTGACGAGTGGGGGCGATCGAACCTGCGTCGCCTGCGTGCCGTCGGTGAGGTGTCCTGTTCGGGATTACACGGAGCCAACCGGCTTGCGAGCACCTCCTTGCTGGAATGCCTGGTGTGGGGAACCCGTGCGGGCGCTCACGCGGCAGACTTGATCGTGCGCGGGGGCGAGTATCATTTTCCCCGTATTGCGGAGTGGCGGTATGAGCGTGAGCCCGTCGATCCAGCGTTGGTCGCACAGGACTGGTTGAGCATCCAGCAGACCATGTGGAATTACGTGGGCCTTATTCGGAGCACAAAACGCCTGAACCGAGCGCATGAAATCTTGCGCGAGTTGGATCTTGAGATCTCACGATTCTATAAAAGGGCTGAGGTTAGTGATGCCATGATCGGCCTTCGCAACGGCATTCAAACCGCGCTCACCATCCTCCTTGCGGCGATGGAATGCCGCCAAAGTCGGGGCTGTCACTACCGCATAGACTAATACTGACGCACTAAATCCTGTTCCACCGTCCTTGCTTAGAAGGTCCCTCTTACGGTGGGGCAAGTGTTCCGCGACTCGTCACACTGAGCGAAGCGAAGGGTCTGGTTCTTCTGAGACTCAGATTCTTCGCGGAGTCTATCCTGAGCGACGAACCGAGATTCTTCCCCTTCGCGGAGCCAGCCCTTGAGGTCCGCTCAGGGCCGAAGGGCTCAAGGATGACCGGGAGCGAAGGACTCAGAATGACATCTCACTTAACGCGTTTGTATTAGTCCTTTCTGGAAGCTGAGGTGTGCAACGGCGATGAGCGAGGTCGGGTGAACATTCCCGACTTCCTAGGGGTCTCTGAGAGGAGAAACCATGAGAGCGGTCCGATTTCATGAGCATGGAGGGCCTGAGGTCCTGAGATATGAAGACGCGCCGGACCCAGTGATCGCCCCGCATGAGGTGCTGGTGAGGGTGAGGGCCTGTGCGTTGAATCATTTGGATGTGTGGACCCGAAAGGGGATGCCGGGGGTCAAGATTCCGCTGCCCCATATTTCCGGCTGCGATGTCGCAGGTGAGGTGGCGGCGGTGGGAAGTATCGTGACCAGACTCACACGCGGCCAACGCGTGGTTATCTCACCAGGGATCAGTTGCGGGCAGTGCGCTCACTGCCTCTCCGGCCGCGATAACCTGTGCCGCTCTTACGAGATCATCGGCGGCTACCGGATCGACGGCGGATACGCGGAGTACGTCAAAGTCCCGGAGGTAAATATCCTGTCGCTGCCGGAGGGAATGACCTTCGAAGCCGCCGCTGCGGTTCCCCTCACGTTCCTGACAGCGTGGAACATGCTGGTCACTCTCGCGAGGGTGAAGACCGGCGAAGATGTGCTTGTCATGGGGGCTGGAAGCGGGGTTGGAAGCGCCGCAGTGCAGATCGCGAAGCTGTTCGGTGCTCGTGTCATTGCCACCGCCAGCACCGAGGATAAGCTCGGGAAGGCCAAGGCGCTGGGTGCCGATGAGGGGATCAACTACGCGGCCCAAGATTTGATCGCCGAGGTACGGCGGTTGACGGCAAGGCGAGGGGTGGATGTCATTTTCGAGCATGTGGGTGGACCTGTGTTCGAGAAGTTGATCCCGACCCTGGCACCGGGCGGTCGCCTGGTCACCTGCGGGGCCACGGCCGGCCATCTTGCGCAGACCGACCTCCGTTACCTTTTCATGCGGCAGGCGGCGATTCTTGGCGCCCACATGGGCTCCAAAGCGGACCTGCTCAACATCATGAAGGAGGTGGAGCGGGGGCACCTGAGGCCGGTAGTGGACCGTGTGTTCCCGCTCAAAGAAGCCTCGGAGGCGCAGCGGGCGATGGAGGACCGGAGGGTGTTCGGCAAGCTGGTGCTGGTGACCTAGTTCCGGTCCAATTAACTTCGCCTAGTGTGCTGACACGGAAATATCTTTACACATCGCGTAGAGCGTTCCAAAGATGTCGTCGGCGGATTTCGTCCAGGCGAAGGGCCTGGGGTGGTGATTGTAGAGGTCGAGATAGCGCTTGATCTTCAGGACGAGGTCGCGGACGCTCGTGAAGGAGCCGCGACGGATCTGCTTCTGGGTCAGGCTGGCAAACCACCGCTCCACCTGGTTGAGCCACGAGGTCCCCGTCGGGGTGAAGTGCAGGTGATAGCGAGGGTGGCGCGCCAGCCAGCCGCGCACCCGGGGATGCTTATGCGTGCCATAGTTGTCCAAGACCACGTGCACGGCCAAGGCCGGGGGAACCTGGCGATCGAGGAGCCGGAGGAACCGCAGGAACTCCTGGTGCCGGTGCCGCGCGTAGCACTCCCCCACGACCGTCCCGGTCGCGATGTCCAGCGCGGCGAAGAGGCTGGTGATCCCGTGGCGGTGGTAGTCGTGGGTCCGGCCGGCCGGGTGCCCCAGCCGCAGGGGCAGGAGCGGCTGGGTCCGCTCGAGCGCCTGGATCTGGCTCTTCTCATCGACGCAGAGCACCAGGGCCTTGTCCGGGGGATTGAGGTACAGCCCGCAGATATCGCGCACCTTCTCGACGAAGAGCGGGTCGGTGCTGAGCTTGAAGGTCTCGGTGCGATGGGGTTGGAGGCCGAAGGCCCGCCAGATGCGCCGGACGGTCTCCCGGCTGATGCGCCCGGGTGTGGCCATCGTCCGGGTGCTCCAGTGCGTCGCGTCGGCCGGGGTGGTGTGCAGGGTCCGGTGGATGAGCTCCGCGACCTGCTGGTCGCGGACCGTGCGAGGCCGACCCGAGCGGACCTCATCGTGCAGGCCCTCGGGCCCCCGCGCCCGAAAGCACCGCAGCCACTTGGCCACGGTGGGGCGCGTGGTGCGCAAGCGCCGGGCAATCCCGGCGTCGTTCATTCCCTGCGCCGCCGCCAACACGATCTCTGCCCGAAACGCCAAGTCATGCCGCCCCGCACGCGTTCGTGCCCACTGGGCCAACAGGGTGCGGTGCGGTGCCGGTACCACGACGCGCGTCCTCCTCGGTCTCATCGGCGTGTGCCTCCTTTCTGCAGGAGAGGCTACCACGCCCACCACTATATGTAAAGGAACTTATGTGTCACTACACTAGGTCCTCGTTTCTCAAATCCGTAACGAACATATGGCCCGGCGAGTGGGTGATCATGAGGGGCGGCTTCGCCTGCATCGCGACCGCCTGAGGCGTGACCCCGCAGGCCCAGAAGACCGGCACCTCGGCCGCCCGGATGGTCACCGGATCTCCAAAGTCTGGCCGCGCCAGGTCCCTGATCCCGAGGGAAAGTGGGTCGCCCACCTGAACCGGCCCACCGTGGGCGGAGGGGAACCGAGCAGTAGCCTGAATCGCCTGAGGGATAAGCGCCGGTGGGATCGGGCGCATGCTGACCACAAGCGGCCCATGAAAGATGCCGGCGGCCCGGCAGGGCACGTTAGTGATATACATCGGGACGTTCTTTCCCTCCTCAATGTGGCGGACGGGGACCCCCGCCTGAAGCATCGCCGCCTCGAACGTGAAGCTGCACCCCAACAGAAAACTCACCAGATCGTCCTGCCAGATCCCCACTAGATCGGTCACCTCCGCCTCGAGTTGTCCATGGCGGTAGATCCGATACTGAGGAAGGTCCCGACGTATATCGGCGCCGGGCGCGGTTTGGACCGGTTCGGTCGAGCCGGGCTCGGTGACCTCGAGCAGCGGGCAGGGTTTCGGGTTACGTTGGGTGAAGACCAGGAAGTCGTATGCAAGGTTCCGCGGCAGGATCACCAGGTTCGCCTGCACGTACCCGTGGCACAGGCCCGCCGTCGGATGCCGCCAGTTGCCTCGGCGGATCAGCGCTCGGACCTTTTTCGGATGTGCGTGAGCCAACGCTCCGCGCGAAATCTCATCAGGCATCGATACTCTCCTCATCCGGGATCACGAGTACACGAAGCATGAGCGTTTGTCAACCGATTCTCCCGGGTTCCGGTAGCGTTGGGATGCTTCGCGTGATAGAATCGTCGTGATTCGTCGCTGATTGGTGCCGCGGCATGTTGAGGGAGAGGGGAAGAAATGGAGATGACTGGAGGGGCGCATCACGACATGCTTGAGGGGGCCCTCATGCAACTGGATGCGGTGGCCGAGCGGATCAAGCTCGATCCGGGCATCCATAAGCGCCTGCGCCAACCCCAGCGCGCCCTCATCGTTTCCGTGCCGACCTTGATGGACGATGGGCGCCTCGACGTCTTCACCGGCTACCGGGTTCAGCATGACCTGACCATGGGCCCGACGAAGGGTGGCATCCGCTATCATCCGAATGTCAGCCTGGAGGAGGTGACGGCCCTGGCGATGCTGATGACCTGGAAGTGCGCATTGATGGGCCTCCCATACGGCGGCGCCAAGGGTGGGGTCTGCTGCGATTCGACTCAGATGTCTCGGGCCGAGCTTGAGCGGATGACGCGCCGCTACACCTCCGAGATCATCGGCGTCATCGGCCCCGATCGTGATATCCCGGCCCCGGACTTGTACACGAACGAGCAGGTCATGGCCTGGATGATGGACACCTACAGCATGCAGACAGGGGTCACCTCCCCTGGCGTCGTGACCGGCAAGCCGCTCCTGCTGGGAGGCTCACTGGGTCGGCGCGAGGCGACCGGCCGTGGCGTCTACTACATCGTGAAGGCGGCGACGAAGGAGCGCGGAATGCCGTTCAACGGGGCGAAGGTTGCGGTTCAAGGCTTCGGCAACGTCGGCTCCGTCGCTGCCAGGCTGCTTCATGAGGAAGACTGTTGCGTGATCGCGGTAAGCGACCATCGTGGGGGGATCTACAATCCAAGAGGGCTTGATATCGCCAGACTCCTGACCGAATGCGCGAAAGACGGGTCGATCTCCCAGTCTCAAGACGGCGACCGGATCAGCAACCGGGAGCTTCTGGAGCTGGAGTGCGACATCCTGATCCCGGCCGCGACGGAAGGGCAGATTGCCGAAGAAAACGCCGATCGGATTCGCGCGAAGATCATCGCCGAGGGCGCGAACGGACCGACCACGCCGGAAGCCGATCAGATCCTGGCGCAGAAGGGGACACTTGTCATCCCCGACATCCTCGCCAATGCCGGGGGTGTGGCCGTCTCCTACTTCGAATGGGTCCAGGACCTTCAGCAGTACTTCTGGCACGAGCACGAGATCAACGCGCGACTCTCAGAGATCATGACCGCGGCGTTCCAACGGGTGTTGTCCCTGGCCCGGGTGGAGCGGGTCGATCTGCGTACGGCAGCGCTCATGCTGGGGGTGAGCCGGGTGGCGGAAGCGAAGAAGCTGCGAGGGCTGTATCCATGACGCGCATCGCGAAGCTCGCCGCCAGGGAGATTCTGGACTCTCGCGGGCATCCCACGTTGGAGGTGGATGTCTTGCTGGGGAACGGACAGCGTGGCAGGGTCGCCGTCCCCTCAGGCGCCTCGACCGGCCGGCACGAGGCCCTGGAGCTGAGAGACGGCGACCCGGCGCGCTACGGCGGCAAAGGGGTCACGAAAGCGATTTCCCACATCCACGATCTGATCGCGCCGGTGCTCGTCGGCAACGACGCAGGGCAGCAGGCGCTGATCGACCGGACCCTGATCGATCTGGATGGGACCGACAACAAGGGGAAGCTTGGAGCCAACGCGATCTTAGGGGCTTCACTTGCGGTCGCCAAGGCGGCGGCGGCATCGCGCGGCGTGCCTCTTTACCGGCACCTCGGGGGCCCGGCGGCGACGCTCCTGCCGGTTCCGCTCATGAACATTCTCAACGGTGGGGCGCACGCCGACAATAACGTCGATCTCCAGGAGTTCATGATCGTTCCGGTTGGGGCGGCCACATTCGCGGAGGCCATGCGGTTCGGGGCCGAAACGTTTCACAGTCTGAGGCGGGTCCTGGCCGCGAAAGGGTATGGCACGGCGGTGGGGGACGAGGGCGGCTTCGCCCCACGCCTCCGGTCGAACGTCGAAGCGATCGAGCTGATCCTGGAGGCGATCGCCAAGGCGGGCTATCGGGCAGGCGGCCAGATTGCCCTGGCGCTGGACCCTGCAGCCAGCGAGTTCCTGGAGGGAGGGAGGTACGTCTTCAAGAAATCCGACGGCTCCACCCGGGATGCCGAAGGGATGGTCCGCTTCTACGCCGACTGGGTCCGCCAGTACCCCATTGTCTCAATCGAGGACGGCCTGGGCGAGGACGACTGGCGGGGCTGGAAGCTCCTTACCACCGAGTTGGGGGCTAAGATCCAGCTTGTGGGGGACGACCTGTTCGTGACGAACATCCGACGGTTGACACGCGGCATCGAACAACAAGCTGCTAACGCCATCCTGATCAAACTCAATCAGATCGGGACGCTGACGGAGACGCTCCAGACGATGGAGCTGGCCAAGTCCGCGGGGTACAGGACCGTGATTTCCCATCGCTCGGGTGAGACCGAAGATACGACGATTGCCGACCTGGCGGTGGCGACCGGGGCCGGCCAGATCAAGGCGGGCTCCCTCAGCCGGACCGAGCGGACGTGTAAGTATAATCAACTCCTCCGGATCGAAGAGGAACTTGGATCGCGTGCAGCGCTGGCAGTGCCATTTGCGCGGGAGCACTAGCGTGGTGAAACAGACATTCGATGACTAATACAAACGCACTAAATGGTGTTACATTGTCATTGCGAGCGACCAAGGGGAGCGTGGCAATCTTGCCGCTCTCACGTGGGCTATTGCGGGATTGCTTCAGTCACTTCGTTCCTTCGCAATGACACTTTATTTAATGCGTTCGCATTATTGACC
>JACPQX010000091.1 GCA_016190255.1 Candidatus Methylomirabilis oxygeniifera
GCACTGTCATTGGTTCGAAAGTCCCCCCTCACGCATACTGTCACCCTGAGCGGAGCGAAGGGTCTAAGCGGGCCAGATTCTTCGCGTAGCTCAGAATGACAGGGAGAGGTAACAGACTTTCATGTCCATGGGCGCACCGCAGGCGCATGCGGTATTGCGAGCGACCAAGGGGAGCGTGGCAATCCTCTCTCTCACCTGTGTCACCGTAAGATTGCTTCGTCGCTCCGCTCCTCGCAATGACACTTCTCTTAATGCGTTTGGAATAGAACATGGAACGAGGAGTTGAGACATGGGAAGAAATGATTTGACCAGGAGAAACCTTGATCTCTTGGACGATTTCATGCGTTATGCCTTTGAACACCCAGGCATCCTGGACCAGATCCCCCAAGATGCCCAGCTTGTGATCCTCCCAATGGATGATCCCGAACTGAGCGCGCAGAACCGCCAAACAGCAAGTACGCTCTGTGCCCGCGGGGAAAAGGTCGTGCTAATTAAGCTCAGGAAGGCGGAGGTCTACCCGCCGGAGCTAGAGCTACTGACGGCATAGTCAATAGCGCTCCCAACTATCATGTTCCAGGTTTTGACTTGGCAGTTTTTCTACTCGGAACTCGAAACCCGGAAATTGGAACTCACCATGAGGTGTTCATGCGCATCGGGGTGATGGGCGGGACCTTCGACCCGATCCACCTCGGCCATCTGCGGGCCGCGGAGGAGATCTATTGGGCCTTTGAGCTGGACCGGATCATCTTCGTCCCGGCTGCCCGGCCCCCTCACAAGGATCATGAGATTGAAGCGTCGCCCCTGCAGCGGTACGAGATGGCATCCCTGGCGGCGATCTCTGTCCCTTATTTCAGTGTGTCGCCCATTGAGTTGAACCGGCCGGGCTGCTCCTACTCTGTGGAGACGGTCCGAGAATTTCGGAAGCTCTACGGGGAGGAGAGCGCCATCTATTTCATCATGGGCGTAGATGCCTTTCAGGAGATCGACACCTGGAAGGACGCAAAGGAGCTGCTCTCGCTTGCCCAGATCATCGTGGCCGCCCGCCCCGGATGGCGGCTTGACGAGGTGGAACGTTCGATGACACCGGCGCAGCGGCAGCTCCTGGGGGAGCCCCGGTGCAAGTACCTGAAGATCTCCGAGATCACATCCCAGATCGCACGGCGGCGCTATGAACCCCGCCTGGTTCTGCTGGTTGAGATGGTCTCTTTGGACATCTCCTCCAGTGAGATCCGGCAGCTCGTCAAGGAGGGAAGGAGCATTCGATATCTGGTGACCGACACCGTCGCCACCTACGTGGCCAAGCACCGCCTGTATCACCCGGCGTGCAAGCAGGCTGATTCGCAACGTTGAAGCGCGAAGCATCACGAGGCGAGAGGAGGAGTCTCGACACCGAGGAGCTGTTGCAGCTTGCAGCGGCGGCGGCATCCGACGTGAAGCCAACCTCTCTGGTCCATCTTGATCTGCGCGGGCTTTGCAGCTTCACCGACCATTTTCTCATTGCGAGCGCCCCTTCGATGCGGCAGGTTCGCGCCATTGCCGAGCGGATCGAGGAGCAGCTTCGGGAGAAGCAGATCCGGATGCTCCATCGAGAGGGGGATCGGGAAGCCCGTTGGATTTTGCTTGACTACAGTGACCTCATCATTCATATTTTCGATGAGGAGACATGGCTGTATTATGATCTGGAGGGACTCTGGGCCGACGCTCCAAGGCGGGAGTTGGTCCGGCGAGGATCCAAGGTCCCCTTAGGATGATAGTGCAGCACTCAAGCGACCGCGCGAGAGGCGGAGGGCAGAACGCCCTCGCTTCTTTTTTTTATTTTGTATGACGGGCTGTATCGATCGCGACAACTGGAGGTGATGGCGATGCCGATGAAGGCAGCAATGCTGGAGCGGCTGAAGCAAAAACTCCTGCTGAAACGACGTGAGCTGCTCAGCGGGGTGCGCGAGCAACATGCCAACAGCCTGGAGGGCGGTAGCGATGGGATCCAGGACATCGCCGATCAGGCCACAATGGCCTACACGAAGGAGTTCTTGCTCTCCATCGGCGACGCAGAGCGCCAGTTGTTGAAGCAGGTGGACGCTGCCTTAGAGAAGATTCGGTTGAAGAAGTATGGGCAGTGCGAACGGTGCGGCGAAACCATTGGCGAAAAGCGCCTGGAGGCACTGCCTTTCGCCCGTTTCTGCATTGCCTGCCAGGAGGAGGAGGAGGGCCGCCGGGCCTGAAGCCCATCCTCCTCAGCGAATCTCACCGGGTCGTCTGCGACGGGCGCGTGCGCGGCGTCCGGACCATCGCACATATTCCAGGTGCTTGACACGTCACGTCACTGACCTTCCCGAAGGCTCGGTCCGAAAGCCCTCACCGCTCCGATGAAAGAGCTGCTGGCCGCCCTTCTCCATCTGATCTTTCCCACCCCCTGCAGAGTCTGTAACCTCCCGCTGGACGCCCAGCGCCGCTCCCTCATCTGCGGCCGTTGCTGGGATCAGGTCCGTCCGGTCCCTGAACCGTTCTGCCCCCGGTGTGGCAAACCATTCGCCTCGCCCCTTGCCCTTGAAGAGAGCCCCGGCCATCACTGCGGAGCCTGCCGGAAGCAGCCTCCGGCCTTTGCCGTGGCGCGTGCCGCTGCCCTGTATGAACGGGGCGGGACAATGCGCGAGGCAATCCTGCTGTTCAAGTACGGCGGGCGCCTCTCGCTGGGCTGCCATCTCGGCCGCCTGATGGCCGAAGCGGCCGGAGGATTGTTCGAGCCCCGCGAGTTCGACCTGCTGGTCCCGGTCCCGCTTCATCCAAGCCGGGCGCGGGAGCGGGGCTTCAACCAGGCGGCGGTCCTGGCGAAGGAGGTGGGGAGCGCGTGGGGGCGCCGTGTCGGCTATCGCCTACTGCGGCGAATTCATGCTACCGAGGCTCAGAGCGGGAGGCGGCCAGAACGTGAGGCGAATGTCGAGGGAGCGTTCGAGGTCGCGCAGCCAGATCGCGTGGAAGGGCGTAGACTCCTCCTCATCGACGACGTCTTCACCACCGGCGCCACGGTCAACGAGTGTGCACAGGTCCTGCTCGCCGCCGGCGCCGCCGAGGTCGCCGTCTACACCCTCGCCCGCGTGGAGTGATCAGGGCCTCCGAGCCACCCTAGCCCAAATCCTAAGAGAATAAGCCACCTATTGAACCTCCAGGCCATTTCGGCCGACAGACAGAGTGGGGGATGACCACTCGGACGAGCTAAAAGGAGGATTGAGCTTGAAAAGGCTCGAGACCTGATATGGCATTGCCGGCTTTCGTGCGGGTGCAGGTCAAGCCACTTTTTTTGCTATCTGTGACTACAGTCACTGACAACTGCCGCGTTTTCTGGTATGAGGGACTCGTATCGGTTGCCCACTCTGCGACGTGCGATCCTGATCGGTCGCTACAGCGCCGGGCGGTAACAGCAATACTTCCGCCCCTGGAGAGACCATGACAGCGCAGCAGAAGGGTCTCATCCTTGCCCTGCTGGTTGCGGTCGCAATGCGGCCGGTCCTCGCGCTTGCCGGCACACAGCTCGCTACGCCCATTGAAGCTACTCCGTTGCTTTCCCTTGCTGAGCCAGCGCCCACGCTACCGCGGTTCGGCCTATCCCGGGAACAGTTCCGGTTTCTCCCAGCCCCGGACTACGTCGTGATTGGTGGCCGTCCATCGATCGAGGTCATCCTTCCATCCGGGAGGATTCGCGCCCCAGAGAAGGCGAATCTGAACGGCGAGGGTGGACTCAGACGTGCAGCCACAGGGGAGGGAAAACGCAGAGGGTGAATAAACTGCCACTCTCGCTCGTCAAAGGGGTGAGCAAGGCAGATCTGGAGTCGATGAACCACGAAGGGGGTGCGCGCAGCAGACGGGGTGAAATGTGACGACTTGCCGACTTCGTCAAGAAAGAACTGTGGGTCAGCATGGATATTCCGGTTACGCTCAGTTGGCAGTACAAAGGCCCCGCGTGGGCGGGGTTGTCACCGGGCTTGCCCAGCAAGGCGAACATGAACGGCCCCTTTCCCGATGGGCATTATTGCTCGCGACCGTTTGTTGTCAAACAGGGCGACTTCGGTTTGACGCCCACCAATAGGAGGAATTCGCCATGAACACGAGACCCTCGATCTACAGAATACGACCCGTTTTGATCACGGTGCTTCTAACTCTGGTTGCCGTGGCGATCTGGGCGGCACCAGCCGCAGCCGCTCCGCTACCGGATCTGGTGATCTCCCACGC
>JACPQX010000086.1 GCA_016190255.1 Candidatus Methylomirabilis oxygeniifera
ATTGACCTTGCCGTAGAACTCGATGCCGGCCGGTGTGAACAACCCCCAACCAAGGCCCAACAGCGGGACGACCTCCGGCTTGAAGATGCCCTGATAGCCCAGATTGTGTATGGTGAAGATCGAGGCGACGCCCTCAAAGAATAGGTCGCCTCGAAGCATGGTGTTCAAATAGATGGGAACCAGCGCGGTCTGCCAGTCGTGGGCATGCACCACTTCGGGACGGAACGCCACGGTGCGGCACGTCTCAAGGGACGCCCGGCAAAACAAGGCGAATCGCTCCGCGTTGTCGGGGTAATCCTCCCCGGACGGGGCTTGGTAGAGCCCGTCACGGTTGAAGGAGGCATCG
Organism: Candidatus Methylomirabilis oxygeniifera; assembly: GCA_016190255.1. Classification (GTDB taxonomy): domain Bacteria; phylum Methylomirabilota; class Methylomirabilia; order Methylomirabilales; family Methylomirabilaceae; genus Methylomirabilis; species Methylomirabilis oxyfera_C. The sequence goes on from JACPQX010000086.1 coordinate 347, forward strand.
TGACGGACAAAATAGACGCGCAGCCCGCTCGGCAGCCATCCTTCCAGGACGTCCACCTTCTCGGATCCGGACGCGGCGGGAACCCTGATCCCGCCTGCAACGACGGCGAGCCGATATCGCGCCACGTCAATGCCTCGGTAGAGCGGCAGGATCAGCCGGACATCGTGGCCGAGCCGTCCGAGCGCCTTGGGTAAGGCGCCAGCCACGTCACCGAGCCCCCCGGTCCCGGCGAACGGCACTGCCTCGGACACGGCGAACAGGATTCGCATCGATAACGCTCCTCTCGCGAAGCACGATCATACACGGCCTGCATGTCTCGTTCAAGGAATGAGAGGACAGAGGGTCTCCTCTCGACCCATCGTCGAACGCTCGGAAATGCCCGGAGGAGGCAGGAGATGTTCGGACCAATGAGCCCCTTTCCCGGATGGATTTGGACGCTTGTTGCTTGACCCTGGCGGAGGGTCTGTGATACAGGTAATGGCATACTGTCATAGAAAATTACATTGGCCCACCGATAACCGGGAAATAGAAGGGGATAGGGCATCGAGGCAGATTGCCTGCCGAGGCGCTTAGACCCTTGCAACCGCGTCCGAGCGAAGTGCGTCAGATGTCGCGGTGTTCATAGCCAGTCGACCCCCCTCTAACATGGTAAAGGGCCGCACGAATGGCACGGCGCGGTTTATTCTCTCCGCGCGTGGAGAGAAGCAGGTGGCACACCATTCGGGACGCTATTTGGCAGGTCCTCGATCAGGACCTCGATACCTCAACGGGCTTGGGATCGCAGAACACCATTCAGCGTAATCGGCTTTGGGGATGCCTTGCATCTATGCATAGGCCGGCAATTCGCCGACACTGATATGAAAGTGATTGTGAGTTCGACACGGAAGCCCTAGGCCCTGGACCCTTCACACCCTGGTCCCCGGCCTTCGGCCGGGAGCATGGCCGGCCAGGAAACTCGGTGGTAGTCGAAATCAGGCGACCGGCGGAGCGGGCCGGGATTGCCGCACCACAAAGAGGACATCGATGGGCCTTCCTCAATATCGGGTCAGTATCGGTCTGCCGGTCTTCAATGGTGAAGAATACCTCGAAGCGGCCATCCGGTCGATTCTGGTCCAGACCTACGCGGACTTTGAACTCATTATCTGCGATAATGCGTCGAGTGACAGGACTCAGGAGATCTGTAGCGCGTACGCGGCCAGGGACCGGCGCATTCGTTACTTTCGCAATCGACAGAATCTCGGGGCCTCCAGGAATCATAATCGAGTCTTCGAGCTCTCCTCGGGTGAATATTTCAAGTGGGCATCCCACGACGATATCATCGGCCCCGACTTCCTCTCGAAGTGCGTTGAAGTCCTCGACCGGGACCCCTCCGTAGTGTTGTGTTGCACGAAGACGAAGATCATTGATAAGCACGGGAGTGCCGTGAAGAGCTACGTAGTCAGTCTGAAGACCGATTCGCCGCGACCCCATGTCCGCTTCGGGGACCTTATGTGCACCCGCCATATGTTCTTTCCGATTTTCGGGCTGATTCGCTCGAGCGCCCTAAAGGCGGGGCCACTGATGGGTGATTATGCGGCGTCGGATACGATCCTGCTGGCCAGGCTTGTTCTGATGGGCAGGTTCCATGAGATACCCGAATACCTCTTCTTTTCGAGAAGCCACGAGGGGCAATCGATGAGAACCCTGCCGTCCCATCTGTCGAGCACCATTCGCTCGGTCTCAAGGACGCTCGGCGTCGGACCAACACTCCACGCAGAGTGGTTCGATCCGGCAGGGAAGGGGCGGAGGAGGTTCCCGGGATGGAGGATCTATCTCGTCAACTTCATGGTGGGACCGCTTCCGCCTGCGGAGTGGTTCGATCCGGGACAGAAAGGGCGTATTCTGTTTCCACTCTGGAAAATCTTCCTCGAACTGTCGGTCTCCATAAGGCAGGCCCGACTGAGCCGGCTCGAGCGGGCGCGTTGCTACGCACATCTCGGGCGCTGGCTCGGGAGAAACTGCCCGCGGATGGTACGGGACGTCATCTTTGCGGTGCTGCGGTTCCCGGGCTGGGTCTTGCGCGCCCTGAGCACAAGCGGGCGAGTCCAGCACGAACCCGGAGGGGGCGCCGCATGAAGGTCGCCATTCTCGCCGGGGGGGGCGGTACCCGCCTGGTCGAAGAGACCGAGGTCAAACCGAAGCCGATGGTGGAGATCGGCGGACAACCGATCATCTGGCACATTATGTTGCATTACGCTCACTACGGCTTCAGGCAGTTTGTGATCGCACTCGGCTACAAGGGCGAGGTAATCAAGAAGTACATGGTGGACTCCTGCTCGCTCCACAGCAATCTCACCGTGGACTTCAAGACAAGCGAGGTAACGAAGCACGGTCGTTACAGTCCGGATTGGACAGTCGATCTGGTGGATACCGGATTTTCCACGATGACCGGCGGCCGCATCAAGCGCCTCGCCCCGTACCTGGGAAATGGAGCATTCATGCTGACCTGGGGGGATGGTCTGTCCGATGTGAATCTCCACGACCTCCTCACCTTCCATCGTGCCCACGGTAAACTGGCCACCCTCACGGCAGTCCGCCCCCCGGCCCGCTTCGGGCACCTTGAGCTGGATGGCGACCGGGTCGCGGAATGCTCCGAGAAATCCCAGACCAAAGAGGGATGGATCAACGGCGCGTATTTCGTGCTGGAGCCCGGGGTCCTCGACTACATCGCTGGGGACGACAGCATCTGGGAAAGGGAGCCTCTGGACCGGCTGGCCAAAGACGGCCAACTGATGGCCTACCGGCATACCTCTTTCTGGCAATGCATGGATACCTTGCGCGATAGGCGATTGCTGGAGGGCCTCTGGCAGAGCGGGACACCACCCTGGAAGATCTGGGAATGACAACATGCGCCTGCTGGTGACGGGCCACAAGGGCTATATCGGCTCGGTCATGGTTCCCATGCTGATCGACGCAGGGCATCGCGTCGTGGGGCTGGATACGGATCTGTTTGAGGGGAGCACATTCGGCGACCCTGCTCCGGAGGTCCCTTGCATACACAAGGATATCCGCGACGTTCTGGCGTCCGATCTGGAGGGTGTTGACGCGATTGTGCATCTTGCCGGCCTGTCCAATGACCCGCTTGGAAACCTGGATCCCGCGTTGACCTTCGAGATCAACCATCTGGCGACGGCTCGTTTGGCGCGATTGGCGAAAGAGGCGGGGATCAACCGCTTCCTGTTCTCCTCTTCCTGCAGCACCTACGGGGCAGCGGGCGACGAATCGGTCAGTGAGGAGGCGGCGCCAAAAGCTGTCACGCCGTACGGCATATCAAAGGTGCGCGCGGAGCAGGAGCTGGCGGCGCTGGCGGACCCGGGATTCAGTCCAACGATCCTTCGCAACGCGACTGCGTACGGACTATCGGCGCGCCTGCGCTTTGACCTCGTACTCAACAACCTGGTCGCGTGGGCCGTTACCACCGGTCGTGTGTATCTCAAGAGCGACGGCACCCCCTGGCGGCCGATCCTCCACATCGAGGATATCGCGCGGGCATTCCTGGCAGTGCTTCATGCGCCCAGGGAGGCTGTGCACAACCAAGTATTCAACGTCGGGTCCACCGAGGAGAATTATCGAATCCGCGAGCTGGCCGTCATTGTACGGGAGACCGTCCCAGGCTCTCGCATCGAATACGCGGGCGACGCCGGCCCCGATGAACGCTGCTATCGGGTCGTCTTCGACAAGCTGGCTCGGACCGTGCCTGCATTCAAGCCACAGTGGAACGCGCGGCGGGGGGCGGCGCAACTCTACACAGCCTACCGGGAGTTCGGCTTGCGTCCGGAAGACTTTGAGGGTCCCCGATACAGCCGTATCGCGCATCTCAAGCAGCTCATGAAAAGTGGCCGCTTGGACGCCTCGCTTCGCTGGAAGACGCGTGAGCTCGCACCAGCCGGCTCATAAATCGCGGGAAAAGGCCATCCTGAACGGTCCGGCGCACACCTGTCGCTTTTGCGGAGGGTCGGGTCTCCAGCTCATCCTGTCGCTCGGCCGGACGCCCCTTGCGGACCGTCTGCTCACCAAAGAGCAACTGGACAAGCCGGAATTAACTGTGCCGCTCGATCTCGCGTTTTGCCCCGATTGCTCGCTGGTCCAGATCACAGAGACCGTCCCTCCGGAACTGCTGTTTGGAGAGTCCTACCTGTACTGCTCTTCCGTCTCTCAGACCATCCTCAACCATGCCCGCGAGAGCGCCATCGACCTGACTCGCCGCAAGGGGCTCAATCGCCGGAGCCTGGTGATGGAGGTCGGAAGCAACGACGGCTACATGCTCACGAACTTCAAGGACCTGGGTATTCCCGTGCTTGGGATCGATCCTGCCCCACGACCCGCCGAACTGGCGGAACAGCGCGGAATCCCGACACTCCGCGGATTCTTCGGCCTGGCGCTGGCACGGCAACTTTACGAAGAAGGCCGGACGGCGGATGTCGTGATCGCCAACAACGTTCTCGCTCATGTTCCTGACCTCAATGGCGTGGTGGAGGGCATTCGGCTCAATCTGAAGGAGACCGGACTCGCCGTCATCGAGGTGCCCTACGTCATCGATCTCATAGACAACTGCGAGTTCGACACTATCTACCATCAGCACCTGTGCTACTTCTCGGTCACGGCTCTCGATCGCCTCTTTCGGCGGCACTCGCTCTTCCTCAATGACCTTCTGCATCTCCCCATTCATGGAGGATCGCTCCGCCTCTACGTCGAGCCTCACGAGGCTGTCGGGCGATCGGTCCGCTCTTTCCTGGAAGCGGAAGCAACGAAGGGAGCGAACCGAATCAGCCACTATCGGCACTTCGGAAATCGCGTGAAGGAGCTGCGGGAATCGTTGATGGCGCTTCTTAAGGATATCAAACGCGCCGGAAAGCGTATCGCCGCGTATGGAGCGGCGGCAAAGGCAACGACCCTGCTGAGCTACTGCGGCATCGACCGGACTTTCGTCGAGTATGTGGTTGACGCGAACAGGCTGAAGCACTTCCGCTATATGGGGGGGAGCCATCTCCCGATCCTTCCGCCGAGCAGACTTTTGGAGGATATGCCCGATTATGTCCTGTTGCTCGCATGGAATTTTGCCGAGGAGATTCTCCAGCAGCAGGCGGCATTCCGGCAAAGGAATGGACGATTCATCATACCGCTTCCCACCCCGAGAATTGCTTAGAGGATGATGCCGGATGAGGCGTCTGAATAGACTGATCCAGTGGCACAGGCCGGCACTGCACAGAGTGCTCAGAGCTGCCCGTGAATTGCGCAGGCGAGTCAGGTACAGGAGCATGCCTGTCGTCCGGCACTCGCCATACGAGAATATCTACCACTGCTGCACACAAAAGACCGGAACTCAGTGGTTCAGAGCCGTGTTTGAAGATCCGGTCGTCTATCAATATTCCTGACTTCTGACATTTCCCTACGTCAAATTGGGATTGCGATATGCGACGTTCGATAGGCCTCTGCCCAAGGGCACAATCGGTACGCATCTGGCCATCAGCTACCCGACATACCTCACGATTCCGAAACCGACATCGTACACGACATTTTTCGTGCTGAGGGACCCCCGTGACATCGTGGTGTCCTGGTACTTCTCCGCGAGGTATTCGCACGTGCCGATGGATCCCATCACGCAAATGCGTAAGGACCTGAAACGGCTGAGCATTGGAGAGGGCCTGAAGTATATCATCGACCGGCTGGACGAGTGGGGAGCGTTCCAAGCACAACAATCCTGGATGATCGCCAATCAGGATCGAGCGAGGATCGCGCTCTTCCGTTATGAAGACCTGGCCCGGGACAACAAGGCTTTCTTGAGGCAGATCTTAGGCTATCTGGATATCATGATCCCTGAGGACCAATTTCATGATCTGTACGACCGACAGAGATTTGAAAGGCACTCGAAGGGTCGAAGGCAAGGCGATGAGGACCAGTATTCCCATTATCGAAAGGGAGCCTCAGGCGACTGGAGAAACCACTTCGATCGCTCCGTGATGGCGTACTTCTCCCACAAGACAGGAGACCTTCTGGAAGTACTGGGATATCCTGAGTAAGCAGACAGCGATTTCGACGGGATAAAGCACGTCTTGTCACGCGCCGGCCGCGGCACATCGTGAGCGGCGCCGGGTGAACATGCGGGAGGCCTGCCGAGATCTTAAGGGGACCCGTTGAAGTGATGCGGGCTGATGGCGACGGAGAGGGTGGCGAAGACATCGATGGATAGCGTCTGCTTCAGTTGCGGTTCCCAAGGGCCAAGGGTGTTCTACGGGCGGAAGGATGTGCCCGTGCACAGTGTGCTGCTCATGCCGACGCGGGAGATTGCCGTCAACTATCCCAAAGGCGATATCGCTCTGTCATTCTGCCGGGAGTGCGGATTCATCTTCAATCAGGCGTTTCTTCCGGATCGACAGGAGTACTCGTCTTCCTACGAGGGGACGCAGGCATTCTCCCCCACATTCAGCGAGTACGCGCGCGGGCTCGCCGAGCGGTTGATCGACCGATACAACCTGCGCGGCAAGAGCATCATGGAGATCGGGTGCGGCAAGGGGGAGTTTTTGTCTCTGCTCTGCGAACTTGGAGGCAATCGAGGCGTCGGATTCGATCCTGGATATAGTGAGGGGCGCATCAAGAGTCAGACCGGATCTCACATCACCGTTATACGCGACGTCTATTCCGAGAGGTACGCCGACCACATCGCGGATTTCATCTGTTGTCGGATGACGCTGGAACACATTCAAGGCGTGGGTGGCTTCGTGCGCGCGTTGAGCCGATCGATCGGAGATCGATCGGACGCGATCGTCTTTTTTCAGGTCCCGGACGCCAGCCGCATTCTTCGCGAAGCGGCATTTTGGGATATCTACTATGAGCACAGTTCATATTTCAGTCCCGGTTCGCTGGCCCGCCTCTTTCGGAGATGTGGATTCGAGGTCCTGGGCCTCTGGAAGGAGTTCAACGATCAACACATCACGATAGAGGCCCGACCAAGCTCCGGCAGACACTTTCCTCCCCTTGCCCAGGAAGAGGCTCCGGACGCTTTGGGCCGAGACGTCGAACACTTTTCGACCCACTACACTGCGAAGCTGGCCAGGTGGAGACGCGATCTGGAGCGGAGATGGCGGAACGGCCGACGCGTCGTCATTTGGGGATCAGGGTCAAAGGGAGTGGGCTTCCTGACAACGCTCGACCTTCGAAACGAGATTGAATATGCGGTCGATGTCAACCCCTACAGGCAGGGCACGTACATGGCCGGGACCGGTCAGAAGATTGTGCCTCCAGCCTTCTTGTCCGACTACCGACCGGATGTCGTGATCGTCATGAACAGCGTGTACGCAGGCGAAATCCGGCAATCCCTGAACGGGCTGGGCCTGACCCCGGAACTGATAATTGCATGAGGTCTCCCGATCAGAATAATCCCTTGATCTTGCCGCGGGCGTCAATGTCTATCGAGTCGGCTGCGGGCTGGCGCGGGAGGCCTGGCATGGTGAGGATGTCGCCGGTTACCGGGACCAGGAACCCGGCGCCGGCGGAGATCCGGATCTC
>JACPQX010000098.1 GCA_016190255.1 Candidatus Methylomirabilis oxygeniifera
CGCCGCGACCGGAAAGATGACCTTGGGAACGAAGACCTTCCTGATGATGGGACCATTGAGGACCAGGCTTTCCATGCCCCTCGTGGTCCCGACGGAGAAGAGGCTCCACCCCAGCAGGGCGGTGACGACGTACACAGGATAATTGCGACCCCCGCCGAACACCCTGGAGAACACCATCGTGAAGATCGCCATGGCGAAGAGCGGATTGAGGATGGTCCAGGCAAAGCCGAGAACCGATCGCTTGTAGCGAAGCTTGATGTCCCGGATCACGAGCTGGCGGAGCAGCTCCCGATACCGAAAGAGGGTCAGCAACGGGCCGGAAGAACGATGATCCGCCAGATAGATTCCAGGCCGAGGCGCGAGGGTGCCAGCACTCTCCGAGCGACCGAGAGTCATGGTCCTTTTCAATGCGAGCTCCTCAGTTGCTTTCGGAAATAGTCGATGGTGAGCGCTAATCCCTCTGCGATCTCAACTGCGGGCGCCCACCCGAGTCGCCTCCCGGCAAGGCTGATGTCCGGCTGGCGGACACGGGGATCGTCCACCGGCAGAGAGAGGAACTCAATGCCGGATGTGCTGCCGGTCGCCTGCAGAACCAGGTGGGCCAGCTCGATGACCGTGAACTCCTTGGGATTCCCCAAGTTGACCGGCTCCACCTCGTCCGAGACCAACAGGCGGTAGAGCCCTTCGACCATATCGGAGACGTAGCAGAAGCTCCGCGTCTGCGAGCCGTCGCCATACACGGTGAGCGGTTGGCCGCGGAGCGCCTGGTTAATAAAGTTGGATACCACCCGGCCATCGCTGGGTCGCATGCGCGGCCCGTACGTGTTGAAGATCCTTGCAATGCGCGTCTCGAGACCGTGATACCGGTGATAGGCCATGGTCATCGCCTCTGCGAACCGCTTCGCCTCGTCGTACACCCCGCGCGGGCCGATCGGATTCACGTTCCCCCAGTAATCCTCCCGTTGCGGATGAACCAGGGGGTCGCCGTACACCTCGGAGGTCGAGGCAAGAAGGAAGCGAGCCCCCTTCGCCTTGGCCAGGCCCAGCGCCTTGTGGGTCCCGAGGGAGCCCACCTTCAGGGTCTGGATCGGGAGGCGCTGATAATCGACGGGGCTTGCCGGGGACGCGAAGTGCAGCACATCATCCAGCGGGCTTTCGATGTCCAGGTACTCGGTGACGTCAAGCTTGATAAAATGGAACGCCCTGTGGCCGAGCAAGTGCGCGACGTTGTCCATCCGGCCGGTGATCAGGTTGTCCAGGCAGATGACCTCGTGGTCCTCCTGGATCAAGCGATCGCAGATGTGAGAACCGAGGAAGCCGGCGCCGCCGGTGATCAGCGTACGACGCATGGCACAGGTTCCAGGTTCAAGGTTCCAGGTTCAAGGTTAGGAGCGGACTCTGATCGTGGCTCCCAGATTCTCGAACTCTGAACTTTGAACTCTGAACTTTGAACTACTGTCACCGCCCGATCCCCAGGTATTCGAACCCCATCGATCTCATCTTCTCGCGGTCGAACAGGTTGCGTCCGTCCAGAATGAGGGGCCGCCGCATGAGGGTCTTCACCCGTGTCAGGTCGAGTCCCTCGAACTCCCTCCACTCCGTTGCCACGACCAGCGCATCTGCGCCAGAGACGGCTTCGTACGGGTCCCTGGAGAATATCGCCGAGGCGATCTCCCCCCGCGCCTTCTCCATCGCCTTCGGGTCGTACGCCCTGACCGAAGCGCCCTCGGCCAGAAGTTGCTTGACGAGCGCAATGGCGGGGGAATACCGCAGGTCATCGGTGTCCGGCTTAAACGCCAGTCCCCACACCCCGATGACCTTCTCCTTGAGAATCCACAGTTGCTCCTTGAGCCTTCTGATCGCCTGCGGGACCCGTGCCTGGTTGATCCGATCAACTTCCCGGAGCAACCTGAAGTCGTGGCCGCACCTCTCCGCGATCTTGACGAATGCTTGAAGATCCTTCGGAAAGCAGAAGCCTCCAAACCCCAGGCCTGCCTTGAGGAAGGCTCGACCGATGCGCCCGTCCAGTCCCATCCCCTTTGCGACAAGCTCTACATCGGCGCCTACCAGTTCACAGAGATCGGCCACGCTATTGATGAAAGAGATCTTCGTGGCCAAAAAGGCGTTCGACGCATGTTTGATCAGCTCGGCGCTCCGGATGTCAGTCACCAGGAATGGGACAGGCTCCGTTGCGGGGCAGGTGGAGTGGACGGGGCAGACAAACGTCCGGCGAATAATCGGCTCATACATCTCCCGAAGCAGGCGCTCCGCCCTGGGATGCTCCACGCCTACGACGATCCGGTCGGGGTGCAGGAAATCGATCACCGCGCTCCCTTCCCGCAGAAACTCGGGATTGGAGGCGACGTCGAACTCGCTCCGGCCGCTGTCGCCGTACACCATGAGCGTTTTCTCGATCCACTTTCCGGTCTGGACGGGAACCGTGCTTTTCTCCACCACAAGCTTGTAGGACGAGGACAGCTCCCCGATCCGCCGCGCCACTTGCTCCACCGCCGATAGGTCGGCATCCCCGTCCTCCAGTGGCGGCGTCCCCACGCAGATAAACACCGCCGTGGCGGCGTCGATCCCCTCCTTCAGATCAGCCGTGAAAGCGAGGCGATTCTCCCGCAGGTTCCTTGCCACGAGCTCGTCAAGCCCCGGCTCGTAGATCGGCATCCTCCCACCTTGCAGGACCTCGATCTTCTGCCGGTCGTCGTCCACGCACACGACCCTGTGGCCGATCTCCGCCAGGCACGTCCCGGCGACGAGGCCGACGTACCCTGTTCCGACGATGCAGATCCGCATCCAGGTCTATCTCTCTACCGGGAGGCCCGCGGCCGGCGAGCCCTCGGCGTAGCGCTTGAGGTCGGCGTCCACCATCATCTCGATCAGTTCACGAAATCCCACTTTCGGCTGCCAGCCCAGCACGCGCTTGGCCTTCGAAGCGTCGCCCTGAAGCAGATCGACTTCAGCGGGCCGCTTCAGGTCCTGATCCTCAACGACATGCTGCCGCCAATCGAGCCCGGCTCTTGCGAAGGCAAGTTCGGCGAGCTCCCGGACCGAGTGGGTCTCGCCTGTCGCGATCACATAGTCATCCGGGGTGTCTTGTTGCAGCATCAACCACATCGCCTCGACGTAATCGCCCGCATACCCCCAGTCGCGCCTGGCATCCAGGTTTCCCAGGCGAAGCTTCGTTGCCATACCATGTTTGATTCTCGCGACCCCGTCCGTCACCTTCCGGGTCACAAACTCCCTGCCCCTCCTCGGTGATTCGTGGTTGAAGAGAATCCCGGAGCACGCGAACAGGCCGTAGCTCTCCCGGTAATTGACAGTGATCCAGTGGCCGTAAAGCTTCGCCACGCCGTATGGGCTTCTCGGATAGAACGGCGTCCGCTCACTCTGCGGCACCTCATGCGTCTTCCCGAACATCTCGCTCGTGCTGGCTTGGTAGAACTTGATACTCGGATCCACAAAGCGGATCGCCTCCAGGAGTCGGGTCACCCCGACGGCGGTAAACTCAGCCGTAAGCACCGCTTGCTCCCAGGACGTCGGAACGAACGACTGAGATGCGAGGTTGTAGATCTCGTGGGGACGGCTTTCCTTGAGGAGATGAATGAGGGACGACTGATCGAGCAGGTCCGCGTTTCGCAGGGTGATCAGACCGCGCACATGCTCGATCCGCTCGAACGGATCGGTGCTGGCGCGGCGAGCCATCCCGACGACCTGATAACCTCGTTGCAGAAGGAACTCCGCGAGGTAGGAACCATCCTGGCCAGTGATCCCCGTGATCAGGGCCCGCCTCTGCGTCATCGTGTCTCCCCGACAAGCCGTCTCACTTCCTGTGACCGTCCCTTGGGACACACCAGAACGCCGTGCCGCGACGCCACCACGATCATATCTGAAACCCCGAGAGTCGCCACCCGCTGATCCGTCGAGATGATGACCGAACCGGAGGTGTCCAGGCTTCGAACGTCCCCGATGATCACGTTGCCGTTCTCCTCAACCGGAAGCACCCGGGCCAGCGCATCCCATGATCCGAGGTCATCCCAGGCGAAGTCAGCGCGGATCATCGCCATGCCGCTGTCCATTCGCTCCAGCACCCCGTAGTCCACCGACATCCTGCGAAAGGCGGAGAATTCCCGGACCAGCACATCCTCTCTCCCCCACGCCTCCCGAATGCGACGGAATCCCGCCCACTCTTCGGGCATGTGTCGTTCGAGCAAACCCTGGATGGTTGCGCTGCGCCAGATGAACATCCCGCTGTTCCAATAGTAACGACCTTCCTGCAGGAGGTTCCAGACGGTGTCCAGGTCCGGTTTCTCCAAAAACCGCCGGACCGAGAAGGCTCCGGGAACCTCAGAAAGCGCCTCTCCCGCCTCCAGATACCCGTATCCGATCTCCGGTCGCGTGGGGGGGATACCGATGGTGACGACCCAGTTTGGGTGTACCTTGACGACGTCTAACGCTCGCCCCAACCCCGCCGCAAACGCCTCTCCGTGGGGGATGTGGTGGTCGGCAGGCAGCACGGCCATGACCGCTTCCGGGTCGCGGCGCTCCAGATGAAGGGAGGCGAATCCCAAGGCCGCTGCAGTGTCCCTCCCGAAGGGTTCGAGGAGCAGATTGTCGTCGGGGAGCTCGGGAAGCTGCGCTCGCACCACGTCGGCGTGCGCCCGCCCGGCCACCACCAGAATCTGGGGCCAGGGCACAACGAGCCGCGCCCGCCGAACCGTGGCCTGAAGAAGGGACTCACGACCAACCAGATGAAGGAACGCCTTAGGGAGCGCCCCCGTACTTAACGGCCAGAATCGCTCCCCCCGCCCGCCCGCGAGCACGACGACAAAGGCGTGGTCAATCCCCATGGGTCGCGCGGTTCCCTCTCACTTCCCATCGCCTCGACCATAGTCGTCATGAAGGCGGACGATATCATCTTCACCAAGATAGGGGCCACTCTGAATCTCGATGATGGTCAAAGGAAGCGGGCCGGGGTTTTCGATCCGATGGGATGCGCCCACCGGGACGAAGGCCGATTCCTGGGGATGGACAGACAAGATCCGTTCTCCGATGATCACCCTCGCCGTGCCTGACACCACAATCCAATGCTCACTCCGATGATGGTGAAATTGAAGGCTCAGGCGACAGCCCGGATCAACGTCGATTCGCTTGACCTTGTACCCCTTCCCCTCCCCGAGAACACTCCAGCGTCCCCACGGGCGAGTTTCGGTTATACCTGCGCTCTCCGACTCCGAAGCATGTTGTGAGGGTTTCGGTTCCAACGGCACCTCTCGAGTCAGGGAACGATTCTCCCGTACGGGCCGATAGTCCACGACCCGATGGGGATTCCGATGAATGTATACAACTACGCCGTGGAAGTCAACCGGATTGCGGACGGGGGCGAGCGAGATCACCGTACGTTCGGTGGTAATACTGCCGGTAGTCGCCGTCCTTGACGCGCCGCCACCAAGACTCGTTCTTCTGATACCAGCGAATCGTCTCAAGAAGCCCGGCCTCGAAGGTATAGCGAGGCGCCCAAGGCAGCTCCCGTTCGAGCTTGCCGGCATCGATCGCGTATCTGCGATCGTGCCCTAACCGATCCGTGACATGAGCGATCAACCTATCGGGCTTCCCGAGGCCCCTGAGGACGAGACGAGCCACGTCGATATTGGCCCGTTCGCTGTTGCTGCCGATATTGTACGTTTCACCCTCCCGCCCCCTCTTGAGGATCAGCCTCAGCGCCTCACAGTGATCCTCCACGTGAAGCCAGTCGCGGACGTGAAGCCCGTCCCCGTACAGCGGGAGTGGTTCGTCGGCGAGCGCATTCGTGATAAACAATGGGATGAACTTTTCAGGGAACTGGTAGGGGCCGTAGTTGTTGCAACTGCGGCTAATGATCACCGGCAAGCGGTAGGTGTGAAAATACGCATGAGCCAGGAGGTCCGCCGCTGCCTTGCTGGCCGCGTACGGACTGTTCGGAGAAAGGGGGCTCTGCTCTGTGAAGCGGCCGCGCGGTCCAAGCGAGCCGTACACCTCGTCCGTGGACACCTGCAACATCCTCGGGACCCGGCGCCGACGACATGCGTCCAACAGGATCTCGGTTCCCAGGACATTGGTCTCTATAAATGCCCGCGCGTCCTGGATACTCCGGTCCACATGGGATTCGGCGGCGAAGTTCACCACAGCGTCGAACCCCATCCCGAGGGCCTCGTCAACGAATTCCGCGTCGCAGATGCTTCCCTTTACGAATTGGTATCGGGGTTGTCCCTCGACATCGGCGAGATTCTCAAGGTTGCCGGCGTAGGTCAGCTTATCGAGATTGAGAACGGTGCAATCCGGGTCTTTCGCCAGGAGATGACGGATGAAGTTCGACCCAATGAATCCGGCTCCGCCGGTCACGAGGATACGCATTGTTCAAACACGTTTCGGGTTTCGGGTTCCAGGTAGGGGCGACCCGCCGGGTCGCCCCTACACCCGAACCCGCCTCACACCAACCCGACCTGGCTGCTATCGCCCAGCATGAGACGGTAGGCCCTCGGTTTGCCGTCAGACCGGAATACCTCAACGCTCTTGCCGATCAGACTATCCTCCAATCTGCCGCCGATATCGGTGATCCGGCTGTGGTCGAGGATGATGCTGTGCTCGATCTCGCTATTCTGCACCAGGGTGTCGTGATAAATCGAGGTGAATGGCCCGATGTAGGAATTGATGATCCGGCAGCGCTTGCCGATGATCACCGGCCCTCGAATCGCGCTGGCCACGATGTTCGCACCCTCCTCCACGATCACCTTGCCGATGATCTGCGAGGCCTCGTCCACCTCACCCTCCACCCTCGAGGTGATAGCCTCGAGCATGATCCTGTTGGCCTCCAGCATATCTTCAAGCTTCCCGGTGTCCTTCCACCAGCCGCTGATGACATGTGGATGGACGCGATATCCTTTGTCGATAAGGTATTGGATCGCGTCGGTGATCTCCAGCTCGCCGCGCGACGATGGCTTGATGGCGTGGACCGCCTCGAAGATGGTCTTATCGAACATATAGACGCCCACAAGCGCGAGGTCGCTTTTCGGGTTGGGGGGTTTCTCCTCCAGGGAGACGACGCGCCCGTTTCGAAGCTCCGCCACCCCGAACCTTTGCGGATCACGGACCTTGGCAAGCAGGATCTGGGAGTTGGGCTGGAGCTGTTTAAACTCTGCCACCAGAGAACGGATCCCGTCCTTGACCAGATTATCCCCGAGATACATGACGAATGGGTCATCCCCGAGAAACACTCCGGCGATCTTGACCGCGTGGGCCAGACCGAGGGGCGCCTCCTGCTCGATATAGGAGACGCGGAGGCCCCACCGCCCGCCATCACCTACCGCCTCCTGGATCTCCAGCTTCGTCTCGCCCACCACGATCCCAACCTCCCGGATCTGGGCCTCCGCGATCGCCTCCAACGCATAGAACAGGATCGGTTTATTGGCGATGGGCACCAGTTGCTTGGCGCTGGTATGGGTGATGGGACGCAAGCGGGTCCCCCGGCCACCGCTGAGGATCAATGCCTTCATCCCGTCGCCTCCGTTGAGCGAAGCCCTCTCAGCGCCTCCTCGAGGTTGATGGAGGCGCCGACCAGTGACGGGTCCCGGGTGTCGAAGCCATAGTGCTCCAGTAGATTGAGGATCAATCCCTTTGCGAGATCCCCCACCTGAGGGGCCCGCAGCAGCTTGAGCAGGCGAGGAATGAGGGACGGGTCGTCAAGCGCCTTGAGGGCCGAGGTGGCAAGCGCGAGCCCCTCCTCGTCATCGCTCTCGAATTGGCGGAGCAGTAAGGGAATCGCGTGGGCAGGATGATGGAGAAGCGGGAGAACACGCCGTCTGAGCACGTCGGGGGGAAGGTCCCCCTGCTTCAGCTCTTCCAATATCCCGGCCAGGCGCGACGCCAGCTCCTCGGAAATCGGCAAATCTCCGTCCAACGCTCCTCCTCGCGGCCGTCTCATTCGTTCCAACGTCCCCCTCACCCCAACCCTCTCCCCATGGGGAGAGGGAAGATTGGAGAGCTCCTCTCACCCGATGGGGGTGAGGTTGGATGGAAGAACCTCGCCTTGTTACCTCCTCTCCCCCGATGGGGGAGAGGATGAAGGTGAGGGGGGAAGGACCATCGCATGAGAGTTCGGGGGCATTCTACGGGACGGAGGAAGGGGTTGTCAACGCCGAACAGCGCCCGCCCTTCGTGTTCAGACGTCGAACACCACACTGGCGTGCCAGCGATCCCCGTCTTTCCGACACTCCAGGAGGTGATAGGTGGCTGCCTTCACGATGGTCTTGAACCGATGGCGATCCAGGGCGGCCGGCTCACCCAGCAACTCTCCTCGGACCCGATCGCCCCTCACCTCAAGCACCCGGACATCGGCCGGCGCCCACTCCTCGGTCTCGCATCGGTACAAGAGCTCGTTCAGCCATGCCACCAGGAGGGAAGGAAGGTCCACGCCACGGGCCTCAACGGGAAGGCGCTGGGCCGGGCGGGCCGTGTCAGGGGCGATCATGAGGGCGAACATTCCCCGGGCTGCGCGGGCGAGGAGCTCCTCCAGTGTGTCACCCCAAGCCCTGATCCCCACATCCGCAGTGACCTCGAACGTCTCAAACCCTGCCTGGCTCACGCTCCCTTCTCTTTCGCCCCCGGTCTTCACTCACCCTCGCACCTCGCACTTCGCCCCCTGACAAGGGCGCAGCAAGCAGCGCCCCTACAGCGTGTCCGCACGTCGCACTTGGCACCCCACCGGTACGGGCGACCCGGCGGGTCGACCCTACTCATACCTCAGCGCCTCGATCGGGTCCAGAAAGGCCGCCTTTCTGGCGGGGTAGTAGCCGAAGAAGACCCCAACCAAGGCGGAGAAGGCGAAGGCCAGGAGGATGGCGCCCCCGCTGATCATGGTTGACCACTTCGCCAGATACGAGATGAGGAACGATGCAAGCAGGCCGATGGTGATCCCTATCAGTCCGCCGATGAGCGACAGGGTGACCGCCTCCACGAGGAACTGTGTCAGGATGTCCCTCGTTCTTGCGCCGACCGCCAATCGCAATCCGATCTCCCGTGTCCGCTCCGTCACGGACACCAACATGATGTTCATGATTCCGATCCCCCCGACGATCAGGGAGACAGAGGCGATGGCCCCCAGCAGGATCGACATCACCCGGGCCGAATCCTCCTGGGCGGCAAACACCTCCGAAAGGTTGCGAACGTTGAAGTCATCGTCCTGTCCCGGCTGCAGGCGATGCCGCTGCCGAAGGAGCGCCACGATCTGCGCTGCGGCTTCCTTCATCATCATCGGACCTCGAGCCTGGACCATAATCGCTCCCACGGCACGGGCATTGGCCTGGCTTACCCCCAACACCTTTTTCTTCGCCGTAGAGATGGGAAGGATGATGATATCGTCCTGGTCCTGTCCCCAGGGAGACTGCCCCTTCGGGGACAGGACGCCGAGGACGGTGAACGGAACTTTCTTGATCCGGACGATCTGACCAATCGGGTCGGTCCCGCCGAAGAGATTCTCCACGACTGTCTGCCCGACGAGCGCCACCTTTGTCGCCCCATCCACATCCTGCCAGGTGAAGGGGCGCCCGGACACCACCCTGTAGTCCCTGATCTCCAGGTATTCCGGTGCCGTTCCCTGGATCACAGTGGACCAGTTGTTGTTCCCGAACACGACCTGCGCGGTCCCGCGCACCGACGGCGACGCCGCCACCACCGCAGGGCACTCCAGTGCGATTGCCTTCGCATCCTCCTCGGTCAGGGTCAAGACGGAGCCGTGTCCGAGCCGGATGCCCCCGCTGGTCACGCTCCCCGACAGAATGATAATGACGTTGCTGCCGATGCTTTGGATTTGCTCGGCGATCCGGGCCGTGGCGCCGGAGCCGACGGCCACCATGGCGATGACGGCGGCCACGCCGATGATAATTCCCAGCATAGTGAGGGCCGACCGGAGTCTATTGACCCTGAGGGCCCTCAGCGCGATTCTGACGCTGGCGAGGATCTTCACGTTAGCCGCGCTCCGCAGAGAGGTCCTGCTGGATCTCCAGGGCCTGGCTCGGCCGCTCGGTTCGCTCGTCCCGCACCAGCCGGCCATCCCTGAAGTTGAGGGTCCGGTTGGCAAAACCAGCGATATCCGGCTCATGGGTGACCAGGATCAGGGTGATCCCGGCCTCCCGGTTGAGCCGCTGGAACACCGCCATGATCTCGATGCTGGTCGCGGAATCGAGATTGCCCGTCGGCTCATCGGCCAGGATGATCTGCGGGTCGTTGACGAGGGCCCGGGCAATGGCGACCCGCTGCTGCTGGCCGCCGGAGAGCTGGCTCGGGTGGTGATCCTCCCGGCCGGCGAGGCCGACCGCATGAAGCGCCTTCAGCGCCTTGGTCCGGCGGTCACGCGCCGGTGTGCCGTTATAGAGCAGTGGAAGCTCCACGTTCTCCAACGCGCTGGTCCTGGCCAGAAGGTTAAAGGTCTGGAAGACGAAACCGATCTTGGTATTTCGGATGCTCGCCAGCCCATCCCGATCGAGCTCAGCGACGTTCACACCGTCAAGCCGATAGAGCCCTGCGGTAGGTTTGTCCAGGCAGCCGAGGATATTCATCAATGTGGACTTACCTGACCCGGAGGGTCCCATGATCGCGACGAAGTCTCCACGATCTATCGTGAGAGACACCCCCCTCAGGGCCTGGACCGTCACATCGCCAAGCCGGTAATCCTTGACGAGATTCTCGATCTCGATCAGCGATGCCACACGCGCATCCTAGAATCTCGGTCCACGCTGGCCGAACGGTTGCCTCGGACTTCCGACAGTAGACGCCTCTTTGGAGGCGACCCCGACCAACACCTCTGCTCCCTCCTTGAGATCGCCCTCGGTCAACTCGCTGAAGCTTCCATCAGTAATCCCCAGCTTCACAACGACAGGCCGGGGCTTCTTGTCATCCCCCAAAACCCAGATGGTCTGAAAATCGGCGGAGGGGGGCCCTCTGCGTACACCAGGAGTGCCCCCGACCGTCGGTGTCGGTTGGGCAGCCGCACGGACCGCCCCCTCGCCGCCCGGCGCGCGTTGATCCTTCAGATCCGGGGGTCGGAAGCGCAAGGCGGCGTTCGAGATCTTGAGGACCTTTTCCCGGCGGTCCACAAGAATTTTGACGTTCGCCGTCATCCCAGGAAACAGCTTCAAATCCGGGTTGGGAACCGCGACGACGACATCGTAGGTAATCACGTTCTGGACATTGATCGCCGCCTGCCGAATCTGAACCACCTTCCCTTTGAATGTCTCGCCGGGAAAAGCGTCCACCGTGAAGGTGGCGTCCTGCCCAACCCGGACTCGCCCGACGTCGGCCTCGTCCACGTTGGTGTCCACCTGCATCTTGGTCAGGTCCTGCGCGATCAAGAAGAGGGTCGGCGCTTGAAGGCTGGCTGCGACGGTCTGTCCCACGTCCACATTTCTCGATACCACCGTTCCGTCCACCGGCGCCCGAATGGAGGTATGATCGAGATCGATCTGCGCCTGCCTCAGGGCTGCCTCCTGCTGCTTCACCTGCGCTTCGCCTGCAGCGAGTTGAGCCCTGGTGACCTCGTGCTGAGCCTGGGCCGCTCGGATGCCGAACTGGGCAGCTTGCTCTTGCGCCCGGGCGGCCTCCAGCGCCGCCACGTTGGAATCGTAGGCCGCCTGCGCAGAATCACGCTCTTCAGCCGAGATCCCTCCCTCTTTGAACAGGCCGATCCGGCTCTTGAGTTTGATCTGTGCGTCCAGGACAGAGACCTTTGCCTTGGCCACATTCGCCTTGGCGCCTTCCAGCGAGGCCCTGGCGTTCGCTATATCGGCCTCGGTCTTCTGGAGCATCGCCCGCGCGTTCAGGACCGCCGCCCTGGCGTTGTCGAGGTTCGCTCTTGCCTGGCTCAGCTTGGCCTCAAAGATCTCGGGATCGATCCTGGCCACCAGTTGTCCTTTCTTGACCCTGGTATTGAAGTCGGCATGGAGCTCCTTGATGTTCCCCGAGACCTGGCTGCCGACCTGAACGGTGACCACGGCGTTGGGGTTGCCGGTCGCCGAGATGGTGGCCTCGATGTCTCCCCGTTCGATGCGAGCGGTCCGGTACTCAAGGCGGTTCTGCTTGCTGAAGTAGGCCCAGCCGCCCAGGGCAGAGAGGGCGATCAGACCGATGATGACCAGCAGCACTTTCCCGCTAGGCGCTTTCATGCGGTCTCACAGCTCGAGCTGATTTTTTTCGAGGACCGTGCCCTTGACCAGCTCAAGATTGGCCAGGTCCTGATTATACGTGGTGATGGCCTGGATCTCGCTCGCCTGTGCCGCCGCCAGGTCACGTTGGAACGAGAGAACGTTAAAGGTCGTCGTGACGCCCGCCTCGAGCCGCTTTTGCTCCACGCGGAGCTGCTCCTCGGCCAATGCCCGCGCCGCCCGGGTGGCTTCCACTCTTCTCACGTCGGCCTCGATTCGCCGGACCGCCTCCCTGACCTGAGAGATGATCTGACGCTTGAGATTCAGCAGAGCCGTCGATGACTGATCGCGGGTGAGCCGTGCCTGGACAAAGGCAGATCTTGCCGAGCGATTGCCCAGGGGGTACTGCAGGACCAGGGCCGCCGACCACGAGGTAAAGTCTCCGGAGGTCAGGCGGCTGTAGTCGCTCCCCACGGTGTCGTTCAGACCGTTGAGGCCGACGTTCCCCTGCAGTTGGAGGCTTGGGAGCAACTGGCTCCGAGCAACGCGAAGATTAAGATCGTTATTCTGCATCGTCAGCTTCGCCTCGGCGTACTCAGGGCGCTTCGCCAGGGCCTCCTGGATGCTGGGATCCGTCTCCACCCGTACCACCTCGAACGGCGGCCTGTCGGCCGGGATGATACTTCTGGCCCACATCTTCTCTCCGTCAGGGATATTGACAATCAGCTTGATCTGGTCTTCGGCATCCTTGACGGCCTTCTCGGCAAGGATGACGTTCTGGAGCTGGGCCGCAGCCTGGGCCTCCGCCTGTGTGACCTCCACTGGCGCCGCGATCCCCGCTCGCACCCGGGCCTTGTTCAACTCCTCCAGCTCCCGGGCCAAGCGGAGCGAACGCCTCTGGACCTCCAGGTTCTCGATCGCGAAGACAAGATTCCAGTAGGCGTTGTGGACGTTGGTGATCACCTGGTTCGCCTGCAGTCGAAGCTGCGACACCGAGATCGCCTGATTGTTCCTGGCGATCTTGATGGGGGCAGTGCTCACGTCCACCCCGAAGTTCTTCAGGAGATCCTGCGTGATGCTGAGGGTGAGGAACGTTTTGTAGGAGGGGTTGATGCCGTTCGGGGGCTGGGCGAATTGCGAGTTGGTGTCGAGCCGGTTATTCGTCAAGCTGAGTGTGTAACTGCCCCCTATCGGAAGCTTCTGGGTCAGCGACGCATTCAGGTCGCGGTTCTCTATCTTGCTCTTGTTGGTGGCCCCCGCAAGGGCCGTCGCCACCGGCGTGACCGTGCGATTCGCATCCGCCGTGAGGGAGAAGACCGGATCGAAGACCGCCTTCTGGATGATAACATCTTCCGTCGCGATCTTTGGGTTGTACCCGGCGACGGCGATGTCGAGGTTGTTCTTCAATGCCTGCAGCACCGCCTCCCGCAATGAAAGGCGAAGTTCGCCTACATCAGCCAACCCCCCGCTGGGCGGAACCTCCTGAGGCGTTGCCTGGACCACAAGGCGCCCGAAATTGACCGACGCGGCAACGCGGGTCTGTCCAGGGGCAAGTGACGGGCCGTCCGCCGCGCCCGCGAATCCGGCGGGGTACATGACGAGCAACGCCACCACCACCATCCACCAGCAGATCTTGCCACGGAAGGCCGTCATTCTTCCTCCTTTCAGATTTTCCCATTGAGTGTCTGGCGATGGAACGATCTCGCCGAACGCCCCTTCAGGGCGCACGCCGCTCCGCCTTCGCGCCTGAGGCTGCCTGCTCCTCCGCGCGCCGCTCCTCGTCCCAGCGCTTCAGGAATGCCTCGAAACGGCCCTGCTGGTCGGCGTTGAGGATCCCGCGAATCCGGGCGCGGGCCCGTTGCCTGACCTCGTCGACCTCGGGGCGGAGGCGCGCTCGCAGCGCGAGAAACTCCTCTCGCGTTCCGTCCAGGATGGCGTTCAGCTCGCCCATCTGATCGGGTTGCAGTCCGACCGCCTCAGTCATCTGCTTGACGTAACGCTCCCGATCGAACCGTCCCGTCCAACCGGAGGGACGCCCTGGCTCGATCCGGCGATCGTAGACCGACACGCCCAGCGCCCCGGCGGCGACGCCCAGAACGAAGATACTGATAAAGGCGAGCCGGACCTTAACGCGCGTGTCCACCATCCGACCCATCCACCGTTCTTGACCCCGCACCTCGCACCTCCCCCCGCATGAGCACGAAGGCCAGCATCTGGTCCTGACTGGGCCGTTCCACGGTCCCCGGCATATTCACCTCCTCAAGCGAAAAGGCATACAGGTCCCTGCTCTGGGCCATCGGGGCAT
The DNA here is from genome assembly GCA_016190255.1 of Candidatus Methylomirabilis oxygeniifera. Classification (GTDB taxonomy): domain Bacteria; phylum Methylomirabilota; class Methylomirabilia; order Methylomirabilales; family Methylomirabilaceae; genus Methylomirabilis; species Methylomirabilis oxyfera_C. Next base: position 14,485 of record JACPQX010000098.1, read on the forward strand.
CCTGGCGCGTTGATGGTCCGCCCAATGAGATCGTGACGCCGGCCAGAACCAGGACCCCCAGTGCGACAGCCGGAATCAACCGCCTCGCAAAACCCCAGGCGTGAAAGAGGGTGGAGTCCGGCTGATCACCGCCGGCTGCTGCAAGCCGCTCCCGCAGTCGAGCGTAGAACGAAGGCCCCGGCGTGATCTCCTCACGGAGTGTTCCCAGCAGGACCGAGGAGAGTCTGGCAACCCTCGCCGTCTCGTCGCAGCGGCCGCACGCTTCCAGATGAAGCTCCAGTGCCTGCCGCTCGTCTGGGGGAATCTCTCCCTTTCGTTCGAGCTCAAGCAGGGTCTCGGTATCACGACAGGTCATCTTGTCCTCCCCTTCATGGACGATTTCCCCACTACCCTATCTGTTCATCCTTCCGCATCAGCCGTCGGAGCGCAGCCTGCATCGCCCGACGCGCCCGGAACAGGCGAACCTTCGCAGCCGCCCGGCTGCTGCCGAGTGCCCGCGCGATCTCCGCGATTTCGAATCCATTGACCTCTCGTAGCGTGATCGCCAGACGATCCTTCGGAGGGAGCGTGGCCAGGATCCGTTCCGCCAGATCCCTGGCGGCCAGGCGATCGTCGGCCTCGAGATCGCCGGATCGATGCCCCCTCTCCATGAAACGGTGGAGGAACTCGGCCTCGCTCTCCGCCAGATCGCCGAGCCCAACCTCCGGGCGTCGGCGGATTCCTCGTAAGTGGTCGTAACAGGTGTTGACCGCGATCCGGTGAAGCCAGGGGGCGAATGGCGCCCCCGTCCGGAATCGCCCGATTGCAAGGTAGGCCTTGAGAAAGACTTCCTGAGCCAGATCCTCCACGTCCTGCCGGCGTCGCATAAAGCCGGCGATGACCCCGAAGACCAGCCGCTCGTGCAGCCTGACCAGGGCCTCGAACGCTCGCTGGTCCCCTTCCTGGGCCTGGCGGATGAGGCCATCCTCCCGTCGAGCCTCTTCGTCCCTCCGCTCCGTCGCCGGATCCGGACTGTTCTCCCTATGTTCCATACGTTCGCCAAGAACGTTCGGTTACGAGCATTATGGCGGCGGGGTCGTAGAGAACCCTTGCCCGTGTAGCCGACTCCAGGGGCGGGTCACCGGGGATTGAACGCGGAGCCACGAACAGGGCGCCCCAACCGCGCCTGATTGAGACCTCAGTAGCGCTGGGCGAGGCCCTCCCGTTCGATTCGGTGCGGCCGATAGGCAACAGACGTTTCAACGCAGGACTTGCTTGTAGGAAGGAGCTTGCCCGGGTTGCACCGCTGGGTCGGATCGAAGGCGGTCCGGACCTTCCGCATCGCTTCGAGGTCGTCCGGACTGTACATGAGGGGCATGAAGTCGATCTTCTCCATCCCAATCCCATGCTCCCCTGTGATACTGCCGCCGACCGAAAGGCAGAGTTTCATGATCTCCGCCCCGGCGGCAACGGCCTTCTGCAACTCTCCTTGTCGCCGGGAGTCAAAGCAGATGAGGGGGTGAAGGTTGCCGTCACCGGCGTGGAAGACGTTCGCGATCAGAAAGTCATAGCGCTGGCCGATCGCGTCGATCTCCCTCAGCACGTAGGGGAGCTTGGTTCGCGGCACGACCCCATCCTGCAGATAGTACTCATGGGTGATACGACCGACGGCGGCGGCGGCGCCCTTTCGTCCCTTCCAAAGTAGGGCCCGCTCCTGGTCGTCCTTGGCGCTCCGCAGGTCCAGAACCCCGCGCGTCCGGCAGATCTGCTCGATCCCCCGGGCTTGGGCGGCGATCTCCGCCGCCGGCCCGTCCAGTTCGATGAGGAGGACCGCCCCGGCCCCACCGTGATAGCCGATCTGCAGCCACTCCTCCAGCGCCCGGATGATGTGTTTATCCATGAGCTCCAGGGCCGACGGGATGATCCCGGCCGCGATGATCGCGGACACGACCTCGCAGGCCTCCTCGATCCCACGGAATGAGGCCAGCAGCGTCTGGACGGCCTCGGGCTGGCGAACGAGGCGGACGATCACCTTCGTGCAGATCCCAAAGGTCCCTTCGGAACCGACAAAGAGGCCGGTCAGGTCGTATCCGGGAACGTCGAGGGTCCTGCCGCCGACGTGGACGATCTCTCCAGATGAGAGGACCAGTTCCAGCCCGAGGATGTGCATGGTGGTGGCCCCATACTTGAGACAATGAGGGCCGCCGGCATTCTCCGCCACATTGCCGCCGATGCTGGAGGCGATCTGGCTGGCCGGGTCCGGGGCAAAGAAGTAACCACGATCTCGAACGGCCTGTGTCAGAGCGATGTTGACCAGCCCGGGTTCCACAACGGCGCGCTGGTTCGGCAGATCGATCTCCAGGATGCGGTTCATCCGGTTGAGCCCGATCATCACGCCGCCCTTCAGCGGAAGGGCTCCGCCCGAGAGCCCGGTCCCAGCCCCACGCGGCACGACGGCAAGCCCCTCGCGATCGCACAGCTTGACCACCGCAGACACCTGGTCCGTCGTGTCGGGGAGGACCACCACTTCGGGGAGAGCCTTCTCGAGGTACGTCATCCCGTCGCAGTCATAGACGATCAGCTCATCCGTTTCCGAAAGGACCCACTCTCGGCCGACGATCGCCACCAGCTCTTCAACGATCCTGTGCTTAACCATCGGGGCTCCCGGCGCCGGCGTCGTAGGACCAGGCAAGCAGCTCGACCGGATGGGCGACGCGAACCTTCATGCCACGTCGTTTCATCCCCACGTCGAGCTGGATCAAGCAACCCGGGTTTCCGCTCACGACAACCTCGGCGCCGGTCTCCGCGATCCGATCCAGCTTCCGCCCCAGCACCTCGCGGGCCTCCGTGGGGTGAATCAGGTTGTAGATCCCCGCGCTGCCGCAGCACACATCCGATTCCTTCAACTCGATAAACTGGAC
>JACPQX010000090.1 GCA_016190255.1 Candidatus Methylomirabilis oxygeniifera
CTCGCCGGGCGCAGCGGCCCTCACCGTGACCGAGCGGGGGTACGGCAAGCGGACCGAGCTGGAGGAGTATCGCCTGCAGGGACGGGGGGGCAAGGGGATCATCAACATTCGGACCACGGAGAGAAACGGCGCCGTCGTCGGCGTCATGCAGGTGCAGCCCGGCGACCAGATCATGATGATCTCTCACGAGGGCAAGATCACCCGGCTGCGGGTGGATGAGATCAGCCTGATTGGCAGGGCCACCCAAGGCGTGCGGCTCCAGGGGCTGGAGCCCACCGATCGCGTGGCGGCGGTCACGCGTCTCGTCAGCGACGAGGTGGGCGGAGAAGAAGCCGAGGAGCCAGGGGCACCATCCGGACCCGAGGGTGGGGCGGAGCCGGTTGAGGAGGCTTGAGGGTTGTCGGGGGGCATGGTATAGTGAGCCCCTGCGAGTTCACAGTTCAGAGTTCATAGACACAGCCCGCAGAGATGGGGCCTCTCCTGGCCATGAGCTATGAACCGTGAACCATGAACGCGGGGTGGCATCGTGCTGGACCTGAAATTCGTTCGTGACAACGTCGAGCTCGTGAGAGAGCGACTTGCAGCCAGGGGCGCTGTGCCCTCAGCGTTCGGCGAGCTGGTTCAGCTCGACATCGAGCAGCGGGCGATACTTGCCGAAGTGGAAAGGCTGAGGCAGAGACGCAACGAGCTGTCCAAAGAGGTTGCCGAGCTCAAGCGACAGGGCAAGAGCACCAGCGACGTCGTCGCACGGGTGACCGCGGAAGGTCCGCTTCTGAACGGCCTGGAAAAGCAAATCAAGGAGAAGGAGGAGATCCTGCGGGAAGTCGCGCTGTTTCTCCCCAATCTCCCGCATGACTCGGTCCCGGTCGGGAAATCGCCCGAGGACAATGTCGAGGTCAGGAGATGGGGCGCCGTGCGGCGGTTTGACTTCGAGCCGAAACCTCACTGGGAGCTGGGCGAGGCGCTGGGCATTCTGGACTTCGAGCGGGCAGCCAGGATCGCGCAGTCGCGGTTCGCCGTGCTCAAGGGCCTTGGCGCAAGGCTGGAGCGAGCGCTGATCGGTTTCATGCTCGATCTCCACGTGAAGGAGCATGGCTACACGGAGGTCCTTCCCCCGTTCCTCGTGAATGCCGACGCCATGCGGGGGACGGGCCAGCTCCCCAAGTTTGAGGAGGAGCTGTTCAAGACCAAGGACGAGGGATTGTACATGATCCCGACGGCGGAGGTCCCGCTGACCAATTATCACAGCGAGGAGATCCTGCAGGCCGGAGCGCTCCCCCTCTCCTACGTTGCCTACACGCCTTGCTTTCGGCGCGAGGCCGGCTCCTATGGAAAAGACACGCGGGGCCTCATGCGGCAGCACCAGTTCGATAAGGTGGAACTGGTGAAGCTCACGGAGCCCGAGCGCTCCTACGACGCGCTCGAAGAGATGACGCAACACGCGGAAAAGGTGCTTCAGCGGCTGGAGCTGCCCTACCGGGTGGTGGCCCTCTGCACGGGGGACCTGGGGTTTGCCTCGGCCAAGACATATGACATCGAGGTCTGGATCCCAAGCCAAGGGGCGTATCGAGAGGTCTCGTCGGTGAGCAACTGCGAGGCGTTTCAGGCGAGGCGCGCTAGTATTCGCTACCGGCCATCGCCCAAGGCGCCACCGCGGTTCGTGCACACGCTGAACGGGTCGGGAGTCGCCATAGGACGCACCTGGCTGGCGATACTTGAGAACTATCAGGAAGCCGACGGAACCGTTGCCATTCCGGAGGCGCTCCGGCCCTATATGGACGGTCTCGACCGGATTACGAGTTCATAGTTGGTCGTTCAGAGTTCATAGAAAAGAGCCCCGCCGCAAGACAGAGTTGCTATAGTCATCTATGAACTACGAACTCTGAACAATGAACTCCCGGAGGGGTGGCCGAGTGGTTGAAGGCGGCGGTCTTGAAAACCGTTAGGCGAAAGCCTCGTGGGTTCGAATCCTACCCCCTCCGCCATCCGATCCCGCGGAGCGGGATCGCAGTTCATGGTTGATAGTTCAGAGTTCACAGCAGATTGAGGGGCCTCCTTTTTCATTTTTCTTGTCTATGAACTACGAACTCTGAACTGCGAACTCACGGAGAGGTGACCGAGTGGCCGAAGGTGCTCGCCTGCTAAGCGAGTCTGCGCCGAAAGGTGTAGCCCGGGTTCGAATCCCGGCCTCTCCGCCATCAGATTTACTGAGGACATAAGAAGCCGCCTGGAAAGCACGGGCCGTACAAAGGGGGGCTGGAGCCGTGTTTGGTGAGGGATTCCTGGGGCGCGGCGGCACTCTTGGCGGCGATCTGAACCTGCTCGTTCAGGCAGGGCTCGGCCTCATGATCCTCGCAGGCGCGGTTCTCGCGCGCCGCGGCTGGTATCGCGCCCACGGCGCGTGTCAATCGACTGCGCTCGCTGTCGCAGCCGCCATGACGGTCGCGTGGATGGTGCCGTCGTTCCGCGAGGTCTACGCTCCCGACCTTTCGAGGGGCGTCGTCAGCCGAACGACAGCCGGCGTTTTGGCACATGCGGCGCTGGGTACCGTCGTCCTGCTGCTCGGGATCTATATCGTTCTGGTCGCCGGGACCGATCTCGTTCCTCAGCGGTTCCGCTTCCGCAATTATACGGCGTGGATGCGGACCTTGCTCGTCTTGTGGTTGATCGCGACCGGGCTGGGGGCCCTGACCTATTGGTTTTTGTAGGCTTGAGGGGGAAGCGGTCTCATTCTGCAACGGATGGAGAGGTGCGAGAGTGGCTGAATCGGGCGGTCTCGAAAACCGCTGAGCGGGTAACTGCTCCGGGGGTTCGAATCCCCCCCTCTCCGCCAACGCCTCCCGCTCCGCGGGACGCGAGTTCATAGTTGATAGTTCATAGTTGACAGGCGAAAGCGAGGGTCGCGGGCATTCATACACGGCGTTCTTGTCTATGAACTATGAACCCTGAACCATGAACCCGCGGAGAGGTGCAGGAGCGGTTTAACTGGC
>JACPQX010000089.1 GCA_016190255.1 Candidatus Methylomirabilis oxygeniifera
CAGAATCAAAACTGGATCGGGCCGCCCGGATGCAGTCTGGCCGAGGCGACCTTCGTTCCACCGCCCGTCCCAGAGATGACCACGGCCCTCAACGACTGGGAGAGGTTTCTTCACGAGGCCAAAGACATTCCGCCGCTGGTGCAGTGTGCCCTGATGCATTACCAGTTCGAGGTGATTCATCCCTTTCTGGACGGGAACGGGCGCGTAGGGCGTCTCCTCATAACCTTCTTCCTTTGCGAACGGGGACACCTGCCCCAGCCGCTGCTTTATCTGAGCGCCTTCTTCGAGCGATACCGGGACGAATACTACGCCCGATTATTGGAGGTCAGCCGATCGGGGGACTGGCGGGGCTGGATTCAGTTCTTCCTGCGAGGTCTCGCAACGCAGGCGTCAGATGCTGCGGCTAATTCTCAGCGCGTGGTGGCTCTGCAACAGCATTACCGAGAACAGCTCTTGAAGCACAAGTCAACCCCCACAGCCCTTGCGATTGCCGATGAGTTGTTTATCAATCCGTACGTTACCGCAAATCGACTCGCGAAACGGCTGCGCTCCTCCTTTCCCACTGTGCAGGCGGCCATTTACCAAATGGTGCAGGTCGGCATCCTGCGCGAGGTCACCGGGCGGAAGCGCAATAGGATTTACTGTGCCGAGGAGCTGCTGAGAACGATAGAAGGACGGGAAGAGCGAGCCAGAGGGGCTTGACCGACTTTCTCTTCTTTTGAGGAAACGACAATGCGACCAGGAACTTGTGAGACGATACCCAGGGTAACGCGATGCAAGACGTATTCAAGAATCATCACACCATTAAAGGGGACAGATGGATCGCCTTGAGGAGGTCGTGGGGGAGTTGAGGGTGTTCGTGGCCGAGCGGGAGTGGGAGCAGTTTCACGATCCGAAGAACCTCGCGATGGCGGTGGCGTCGGAGGCCGGGGAGCTGCTCGCCGAGTACCGATGGGTGAGCAACACCGAGGCGGACAGCTACTCGAGAAACGAGGAACACCGGCGCCGAATCGCGGCCGAGGCCGCCGACGTGGGGATCGCGCTGCTCCTGTTTTGCGATCGCATCGGGCTTGATCTGATCGAGGCGATAAAGCTGAAAACGGCAGTGAACCGCCACAACTATCCGGTCGAGCAGTCGCGCGGACGGTGGGAGCGGCCGTCCTGATTGACTTTTGCCCCCTCACCCTTGCCCTTTCCCCCGCCGGGGGCGAGGGGAGAAGAACGCACGAATGACTCGACACGATTGGCCCGATTCGAGGTGAGCGCGATGACAGGCTTCAATGCACCAACGAAACTAGCCGCACTGATGCTTGCTGTGTTCTTGGTCGGTGCAGGGGGTGAGAAGATGGAACTGAAGAGTGTAGCATTTGAGACTGGAGCCCTGATCCCAGGCAAGTACACCTGTGATGGAGAGGATATTTCGCCGCCACTGAACTGGTCGCACCCTCCTGCCGGGACAAAAAGCTTCGCCCTTATCTCGGACGACCCAGACGCCCCCGTCGGCACGTGGGTTCACTGGGTAGCGTGGAACATTCCCGCGAGCGAGCGCGCGCTCGAACAGAACCTCCCGAAGACGCCGTCGCTGCCGAACGGGACAAGACAGGGGACCACCGACTTCCGGCGGGTCGGCTACGGGGGGCCCTGCCCACCTTCAGGTACCCACCGGTACTTCTTCAAGCTTTACGCCCTGGATACGATGCTGAATCTGCCATCGAGCACGACAAAGAAGGACCTCGAGAGGGCGATGGAGCAGCACATTCTCGGGCAGGCGGAGCTGATGGGAAAGTACCGGCGGCGCTAGGGGGCGGCAGGAGAGGGGCAGGGTTCAGTGGGGAAGAAGCACGACGCCCTTCTCAGGTACAAGACGCAGCGATTGCCGAAACGCGCCTGTGGAGCTGCCGGGTTATTCCTTGCCGGGTTGGTCGAGTTTCTCGCTGACCTCCACGATCTTGCCGCTGGACGCGTCCACCTCAACCTTCAATTTCTTCCCGTCCTTGGTGATGATTTCAAATTCGTAGGAGGCGGCCCCGTTCTCCTCGATCTCGTACTCGACCTGTTTGATCCCGCCAGGATACGCCTTGAGGGCAATCTTCCTGGCCGCCGACCTCCTACTCGATGACCCCGAGTCGCCCGCTATGGCTCCCCATGTACCAGAGCCGACCCTCCGCGTCCACCACCATCTTCCGGATGCCCACATCCGTGGACGGGAGCTTGAACACCCGCATCTGGTCCGTCTTTGGGTCCAAGCGGACGACCGTATCGGCGGAGAATTCGTTGGCCCAGACGACGCCCGCCCCATCGATAGTCACCGCGTATGGGCCTCCGCTCGGGCCCGCCGGCAACGGATATTCCTTGACCACCTTTTCTGCCATGGGGTCTACGCGAATCAACGCGCCCTTGCCGTAGAGGGTCACCCACAGCGATCCGTCAGGGGCCGTCGCCATCCGGCGTGGCGCCGAGCCGCGCTCCAATGCCAGCTCGGTGATCCTGCCCGTCTTCCGGTCCAGCTTGCCCAGCTTGCCCGCGCCGATCTGACAGAACCAGACATTGCCCGCCTTGTCGAGCGCGATCCCGTAGGGGCCGCCCGCGGTCTTGAACTCGGTGATCTTTCCCGTCCGCGTGTCCAGCCGTCCTATCCGATTGCCGCCCTGCTCGGTGAACCAGATCACTCCCTTATCGTCGATGACCAGCGTGTGCGGATCCCCACCCGACGGCGCCTTGTGCTCGATGACCTTCCCCGTGGCCGGATCAAGACGGCCGATCGTGCCGTTGCCGCTGCCGGTGTACCAGACCTGGCCATTGCGGTCCACGAGAAGACCATGTGGCTTGGCTCCGTCCGGCAGGTCCCACTCCTTGAACGTTTGCGCGCGAGGATCGAAACGCGCGATCTTGTTCCCGCGCATGACGGCGATATAGATCTGACCGTCCGGCCCGGGAGCGGGATCGCGTGCGAATCTGGGCGTCGGCACGGCCCATTCAGAGATCTTCCCTTCGAGATTCGGCCTGGCCCCCGGCTTGAGACCATAATCGGAGCCGCCCGCCCAGGCGGCTCCGCTGATCACCAAGACCAGCCCGACCGTGGTGACACTGCTTCTCGTATATCGCATCGCCTTCCAGCGCCTCCTTGCGGCCCTCAGCCGTGGAAAACGATCGGCTCGTGCAGAACCTATTACAAACGCATTAAGTAAGGTTACACCGTCATTGCGAGCGACCAAAGGGAGCGTGGCAATCTCACCTGTTCCGCATGGTCATTGGGGGGATTGCTTCGTCGCTAGGCTCCTCGCAATGACACTCTACTTAGTGCGTTTGTATTAGTTGTCAGTGTGCGGTGACGTTTCTCTTCCCCTCTAGGGTAATCGGTCCGAGGGAGCTTGACAAGGGAACTCGCTCGGGCCGGGGACTCAGACGACTCGTGCTTGACCCCTTGGGAAGCCCCGCGTAAGATGAGCGAATGCCGATTACAAGAAGTCTGCCCGAGGACACCCGGCCCGTGTTTCTCGCTCCGCCGCGCACGCTCGGCTTCGCGTCTCTCGTTGGGATCACCTTTTTTTGCGTTGCGGGGGGCGCGTACGGTCTCGAAGACGCGGTGGGGGCGGCCGGCCCGGCGTGGGCGCTGCTGAGCGTGCCTCCCGTGTCGTTGTGCGTGCTCAGCATGGTGCTGTGCCCCCGCCCCACACAGATCTTAGGCATCGCCGGTGTGGTCGCGGGATGGCTCGCGTACTGGATGGTAGCGTCCAGGGCTGGCGCATGAAAGACGCTCGACCGCTCTGGCCCTCACCCTTGCCCTCTCCCCCTATTGAGAGAGATGAGATTATCACACGATGAGAGCACTGTTGATCGCCTTGCTGGCAGGATGGATCGCAGGCACCCTGATCCTCGCGGGAGTGGCGACGCAGAACTTCCGCACGATCGATCGACTGCTGTCGGGGCCAACCCCCGAGTTTTCTCGCGCCATCGTCCCGCTCGGACACGACGAGGCGCGGGTGGTTCTCCGCCACCTTTCTTCCGAACTGAACAGACTCTATTTCAGAGCCTGGGGTCTCATCCAGCTTCTCCTCGGCGCGGTGATCCTCGCCGGCGCCCTCGGCCTCAGGCCGCTGGACCGCATGGGCGTGACCAGCGCAGCGGTGATCCTCGGGCTTGTCGTCGCGCTGCTGGTGCTCAACTGGCTCATCGTCCCACTCGGCCGGGGTCTCGATTTCCTCCCCCGCAACCCGCCGCCCCCCGCCCTGGCGCGCTTCGGAAGGCTCCATCTCGCCTATACGTCACTCGATGCTCTGAAGCTCATTCTCTGCCTGTGGTTGATGATTCGCTGGTCCCGGCGATCCGGCTCGAAGGATTCCCGACCCCTGCGGCATGGCAGCCTCTTCAGCCGCTGAACCGGTTGTCGGTCACGCCTCACCATGTCATCCGCACTCGATACGAGACCGTCGCCCCCGACCGACCCGCCTGCGGCGGCACGGCCTCGCTTGCCGCCACCGCGGCCACCGTCGCGGCCGCGCCAAGAAGAAGACCCAGGGTGGCCGGCTTTTTCGACTTCCACATAGCTGTCCCTCCATTGTGAAGACGACCCGCCCCATGCGGGCCGTCTCTTGGATAAGACCGCTACGCCGGGAAAAGGTTCCCGACGGAGGAGTTATTCACTTTTGGCCGGAGAAGGCGACTTGGGCGAGATGGTGAGGGAGATCAGCGCTTCCCTGAACGGCGGCACTTCCTGTTCTTTCCCGAACAATTGACCCAGCTCGGCGAGCAGAGCATCGAGGCGCGCAACCGCCTGAACGGGAACGAGCAGGCTGAGGGTACGCTGGTCGGATGGGACCGACTCGCCGCCGGCCGGCAGATCGAGCAGCCGGCCGCCGGCCTGTTCGATCCACTCGCGGATCCGTTTCTCAGCGCCTGCCACATCCCAAGTTCGGAGAGTCATGATCCTGAAAGGTTGTGGCGTTGGAGCCGGCTCCAGTAACGACAGCGATCGTGCCGTTTCCTCGGCCTCAAGAGGCGCGGCTGGCTTCGCCTCCGGCTGAGCAGGAGGGGAGGGGAATTGGAGAGCCTCTCGGCCGACAGCGGGCGGACCGGCCGGCGAGGGGGATGGAGCGGCCCGGGGAAGTTCCTCGGGGGGCCGCTGCGTGCTAACCTTCGCTCCGACTGACACGTCACGGCGGCCCTTGGCTTGAGGCGCAACTTCATCTGCTGGAGGTCTTTGGAGGCTGTCCGTTAATGGCGTGGCCTGACGCTTTGGCTTACCCTCCGGCGCCCTCTTGTACGCCAGCGTCAGATTTGGAGGGGCCTTTCGCCGCTCCGCCTCGATTGGAACCGGTGCCTGCTTGGTCCCGGGACGCTCGACCACCTGCCGCATCTCGGGCGTGCGTCGATAGATGGACACGGTGCCGACGGCCAACAGGACCAGCGCCGCCGCCGCAAGTGGCACCTTGACCTGCCAGGGGATAAAGAGCCAACGGGCCAGGCGGCGATGCCATGGCGGGGCTTCGATCTGCGCCCGAACTCGAGCGGCAAACCCGGGGCTCGGCGCGACAGGAGTCATGCCCCGAAGCGCTTCGATCGTCTCCTGAAAATGGGCCCACTCGGTCCGGCAAGCCGGGCAGATCGTGAGGTGCCCCTCAAGTTCGGCCGATTCCACGCCGCTCAGTCGGCCGTCACGCAGATCCGAAAATCGGGCAGTGGCGTCGTGGCAGTCCATCGATCGCTCAGCGATACGGCTTGAGCCGCTCCTTCAGCTCCATCCGCGCCCGATGCAGGCGCGAACGGACTGTGCCGGGTTCAAGGCGAAGGATCTCGCCGATCTCCTCATAGGCAAGACCCTGGATGTCGCGCAACACCAGGATTGAGCGATGCTCGGGGGTGAGCCCGAGGAGCTGCTCCTGGACCAAGCGTTGTAGTTCCGCCCGCTCCACGGCTTGATCGGCCCCGGCCGTGGGGTCCGCAACGTGATCCAGAAGAGGGCCAGGGTTTCCGTCCTTTCGCGCTGATCTGTTCAGCTCCTGAAGTCGGGGGCGGCGACGTCGAGACTCCAATTGGTTCAGGCAGTGGTTCGTGGCGATGCTGTAGAGCCACGTCGCGAACGTTGACCTCTTCTCGAATCGTTTCAGCGCGCGGAAGGCCTTGAGAAAGATCTCCTGCGTCATATCCTCGGCTTCAGCGCGATCCCCCAGCATTCGGTAGGCCAGGGTGAAGACCCTGGCCTGGTACCTCCGAACCAGCGTTTCAAAAGCATCGCCGTCCCCAGCGCTCGCCTTCTCGACAGCAGCCAGGTCGTCGTCCTGGCGAACGGCGTGCGCCTGCGGATCTGGCGAGGGCTCCCCTCCCATTTCTGACCGGCCCCCGCACTCTCCGGTTCCCTGACCCCTGCCAACACCAGGCATCCGGGGCGACGGCATTACTCTCCCCCCCAACTCCGCATCGCGGCCTCAATGCCAAAGGGACTCGCTCTCAGTATTGAGGATTGCGGCGGCAGACGCAACAAAAACCCTCGCCCGAGCGGAGCGCCGAGCCGATCCTTGGCCGGAGATCGGGGGCAGTCACAGAGACCTGCTCCTCCCATAACCCGCGGCGCGTAAGTAGCCCCGCGCAAGACACCGGCAGTCGATGCGCTGTCATAAGGAGTTGACAGGATGGTGAAACATGGCCATAGTGGCTGAAGCCTTGGACCACCGCCGAAGGAGAGACGTGCATGAGCATCCTCACGAGGGATGAGATCCTCAGGGAGATCGAGGCTGGCCACATCAAGATCGAGCCCTACGACCCCGCAACGGTCGGACCGGCATCGGTGGACCTGCACCTTGGGTCAGAGTTTCGTGTCTTCCGCAAGGCCAGAGAGGTCATACGGGTCACTGAGGAGACGGACTATGAGACGATTACAGAAAAGGTCCACGCGGCTGACGGGTTGATGCTCGTTCCAGGAGAGACGGTCCTGGGAATCACGCGGGAGAAGATCACGCTCGCGCCGCATCTGTGTGGCTGGCTGGAGGGAAGGAGCAGGTTCGCTCGCCTCGGCCTGCTGGTCCATGTCTCGGCCAGCTTCATGCAACCGGGGATTGCCAACAAGCAGTGCCTGGAGCTCAGCAATTTCAGCCCGATGCCCCTCTTGGTGGCGCCAGGCCTCCCCATCTGCCAGTTCATCTTCCAACGCACCATTGGCGAGGCCCGCTATAGCGGCCGATTCCGCAACCAGGGCGAAGACAATTTCTAGTGGCAGGGAGATGCCGCTTGTCCCAAAAAAGAATACGGCCTCCCGGAGAAACCTCCCCGGGAGGCCGTACTGGTTCAGAACAGAACGTGGGCTTACTACGACGCCATACTGACGTTGGCGGCCTGCTTGCCCTTCGGCCCATCCACGTCGTCGAACTCCTCTGCCTGCCCTTCATTGAGCGACCGGAATCCGGATCCTGAAATCGCGGAATAGTGCACGAACACGTCGTCGCCGTCCTCTCGTGCGATAAAGCCGTAGCCCTTCGCATCGTTGAACCACTTCACAG
>JACPQX010000097.1 GCA_016190255.1 Candidatus Methylomirabilis oxygeniifera
GCCTGCGGCGGGCCGATATGCACAAAAGCTCGGTCGATTGACCCCTCATCCCAACATTCTCCCCCCAGGGCGAAAAAAGGCGATTGCGTTCGGATTAATATGATTAGAGATGACACTACGACTGGAGCACAGACTTGAGCGCTTCTATAAACCGTTCGTTCTCCGGCGGGGTCCCGATGGTAACCCTGATGTGCGTTGGCAGATACCGGCCTCCCAACGGCCGAACGATGACGCCTTTCCGGAGCAATGCCTCGGCCACCGCCGCCCCATCATGCTTCAGATCGACCAGAAGGAAATTCGCCCATGAGGGGGGAACCTGAAGTCCCAATCGGCCGAGCTCGGTGGTCAGGTACGCCTTTCCCAATTCATTGACCTTCCGGCTACTGGTTACGTGCTGCTGGTCGTCGAGAGCAGCCAGCGCCGCCCGCTGCGCCAGGGCGTTCGTATTAAATGGGGCCCGCGCCCGGTTCAACAGCTCGACCAGGGGCGGCGGGGCGATCCCGTACCCGATCCTGAGGCCGGCGAGGCCATAGATTTTTGAGAAGGTTCGCAACACGATCACCCACCGTCCTTGCCGGACGAATCCAAGCGAATCCGGGACCATCTCCTGCGGGACATACTCGATGTAGGCCTCGTCCATGACCACGAGAAGATCTTCGGGAATGGCCTGCATGAACGCCTCGATCTCCGCAGGCGTAACGGCCGTCCCGGTCGGATTGTTCGGATTGCCAATAAAAACCATCTTCGTCTTTGAGGTCACAGCCTTGGCCATCGCCTCCAGGTCATGAGTCCAGGACTTGAGCGGCACAAGAATCTTCCTGCATCCCTGCAAATGGGCCAGCATGCCATAGATCACAAAGGCCGGATCAGCAATGACCACCTCATCACCCGGCAGGAGAAAACAGCGGGCCATCAGGTCGAGGATCTCATTGCACCCGTTACCGAGGATCAGATGATCCGGGGTCACCCCCAGCCGGTCTGCCAGATCCCGCTTCAGGTAATAGCCCCCGCCATCCGGGTATCGATGACTATCTGGAAGCGCTTCTCGCAGAGCGCGCAACGCCCTTGGCGATGCACCCAAGGGATTCTCATTCGAGGCGAGTTTCACCGCTCCCTTGATTCCAAGCTCCCGCTCCACTTCCTCCACGGGCTTGCCCGGGACGTAAGGGATCAGCCCCTTCAGAAAAGAAGAGGCCAGCTCTTCGAGGGTTTTGGGCACCGGGCTACCTGCTCTCCACAGCCTCGATCGACTTGCCCCTGGGGTAGGATCCAAGGACCTTCAGGAACAGGCATTCCTCCTGAAGGGTAGAAAGTGCCGCCTTCACCGGCTCCTCGGCGGCATTTCCCTCAATGTCCAGATAGAAGATATACTCCCAGGCCTTGGTCTTGGATGGGCGCGACTCGATCTTGGTCAGGTTGATTTGATGCTTCGCGAATGGCTCCAGGATTCGATGCAGTGCTCCGACGCGGTCTCTAATGGAGAACATCAGTGATGTCTTGTCGCGATCGGTAGGGGATGAGCTTTTCTGCGCAATAATCAAAAATCTCGTGAAATTATGAGGGGAATCCTCTATTTTCCGAGAAATCACTTTAAGTCTGTAAAGACTGGCAGCCAACTCGCTGGCGATCGCCGCCGCTGCTGGTTCTTTGGTTGCCAACTCGGCGGCTGCCGCGGTGCTCTGAGCCTCAAAAAGCGGGATGCGGGGGAGATTGACCCCGAGCCATCTTCGGGACTGGGCGAAGGCATGAGGATGCGAGTATATCTTCTTCACCTTCCTGAGATCACCGGATTTCGACAGGAGGCTGTGTGAAACCTCCAAAAGGATCTCCCCGCAGATCTTCAGGTCGGATTCGACAAACATGTCCAAGGTGTGGCTGACCACGCCCTCACTCGAGTTCTCGATCGGTACGACCCCGTACTCGACGTTCCCCTTTTCCACCTCGGCGAAGACATCTCCGATGGTGGCCACGGGAACGAAATGGGCGGAGACCCCAAAGCGCCTGGCGCAGGCCAGGTGAGTAAAGGTCCCTTCTGGGCCCAGGTATGCCAGCTTCAGCGGACCCTCCAGCGAGCGACAGGCTGAGATGATTTCCCGGAACACGGGCCGAATGGCTTGGCCAGGGAAGCGGCCTCTGTTCTCCCGAACCAAGCGACCAAGAATCTCCTCCTCACGCTGAGGAACGTGGAGGTCCATCTTTGCCCTGGCTTTCTCCCGCCCAACCTCCATCACCAGTTCAGCGCGCTCGTTCAGAAGCGACAGGATCTTCGAATCGACCTCATCGATCTTTCGTCGCAGCCTCGGAATCTTCATACGCCTCTCCGTTCCAGAGTGGCCGTACTATATCGAATGCGACACTGATCTATCAAGGACTTTTTGGCCGGTCAAGCGGCGCAGATTGACTACCTCGCGAGAAGAGAGCCGGCGCCATGCCCCCTTGGGCAATCTCCCAAGGACGATCGGGCCAAGGCGGACCCGCTTCAGTTTGAGCACTGGGTGTCCGATCGCCTCGCACAGCCGTCGAATCTCGTGATACCGCCCCTCTCGAACGACAATCTTGAGCCATACGGAGTCGACCCCCGCGGTCACGATCGCAATCTCGTCGGCGATCAGCCGCTCTCCGTCCGACACCACACCTGCCTTCAACTTGTGCAGGTCCGCCGACTTCGGCCGCCCCTTTACCTTTGCCAGATACTCCTTCTCCACCCTGAAGCTGGGGTGCATGAGGGCATGCGCGAGTGCCCCATCGTTTGTCAGTAGTAATAGCCCTTCCGTATGATAATCAAGGCGCCCAATCGGAAACAGCCGCGGCAGACCCCGTCGTGGGAGAAAGTCAGGGATGACGGGCCTCCCGAGGGGATCCGAAAGGGAGGTGATGACCCCGGCCGGCTTGTGTAGAATGAGATACACATTCTCTTCCGATGGAGCGACCCGCCTGCCGTCGCACGTGATCTCATCGAGTCCAGGGGCGACCTTTGTGCCTAGCTTCGACGTGACGCGGCCGTTGACCCGAACCCTGCCCTCGAGAATCAACTCCTCGCAACTCCTGCGCGAGCCGAGCCCGGAGCGGGCTAAGTACCGTTGCAGTCGTTCCTGTACGCCGTGAGTCGTTTCAACCTGGCGTTCCCGCCTCATTAACCGACTCATCCGACGCTTCCCCCTTCATCGCGTTCGGCGCCAGGGTCTCGATCTCTTTCAAGGTCGGCAGCTCCGAAAGGTCATTGAAGCCGAAGTACTCCAAGAAGTCGCGGCTCGTCCCGTAGAGGATCGGACGGCCCACCTCGGGTTTTCGCCCCAGGATCCGGATCAACTCCCGCTCCACCAACGTCTTTAGGACCCCATCGATTGTCACTCCGCGAATCGCCTCGATCTCTGGCTTGGTGATCGGCTGCCTGTAGGCGATGATGGCGAGCGTCTCCAGCGCCGCCTTGGAGAGCTTGGACGGCTTGGCTCCTCGGAACTTCTGAACCGACAGGGCCAGTTCCGGCTTCGTCACAAGGCGGTAGCCGCCCGCCACCTCAATGAGGAGGAGCCCTCTATCCTCCTGTCGGCATCGCTCCTGAAACTCTGTGATCAGCCCGGCGATCTCTGCCTTCGATCGCTCTTCGAGAACGGCTTCGATCCGCTCCAGAGGCACCGGCTCCTCGGCTACGAACAGAAGCGCCTCGAGGATTGCGAGCGGCTTGACGTCAGGTAGGGTGTCCATCGCCTCCATGTGATGCCTCCATGGCGAGATACACCGTGATCTCTCCGTCCGGCTCCGATTGCCGGGCCCTCACCAGTCCACGACGCAATAACTCGAGGAGTGCGAGGAAGGTGGAGATCAGTAACGATCGTGTCCCGGCGCCCTCGAAGAGGGCGGTGAACGGCAGGGGGCTCCCGCGCGTTAGCCGGTCAATGAGCATCACCATCCGTTCACTTACGGTGATCGTTTCGGGCGTGATCTCAAGCGCCGCGGCCTGTGGCGTCCGCCGCATGATAGCGGCAAAGGCGCACAACAACTCGGAGAGGGTGACCTGCAGCGGCCCCTCGGCGACGGGAAGTGAGGGATCACCTCGTCTGGCATAGTGGAGCTGTTGTCGAGACTCCAACTCGTCGAATCCCAGCGCCGCTTCTTTAAATCGCCTGTACTCGAGAAGACGTTCCACCAACTCCCGCCGTGGGTCTTCCTCGGGGACCTCCTCCCCATCCGGTTCCCCCGCGGGGATCAGCATCCTCGATTTGATCTGGATCAGCGTGGCGGCGAGAACCAAGAACTCCCCGGCTACCTCCAGGTCAAGCTCCTGCATAGTCGCCAGGCAGCCCAGGTATTCCTCGGTAATCTTCGCGATCGGGATGTCGTAAATGTCGATCTCATTGACCTGGATCAGGTAAAGAAGAAGATCCAGTGGCCCCTCGAACATCTCCAGTCGAACGCGATAGGCCATGATTCAACGCACCACGATCCAGCCCATGAGCTTTTGCAGCCGCTTCGAGCCGATCCCCTCGACGTCCAGAAGTCCGTCAAGCCCTTGAAACGGGCCATGCACCTGCCGGTGTCTGACAATCCGCGTCGCCAAGGTCGGGCCGATTCCGGGAAGCGTCTGAATCCTCAAGGCATCCGCCCGATTGATGTCCACCGGCCTGCTCGGTTTCGCCTTGGCCACCCTGGCCGGCGACATCGACAGACGCGCTTGCGGGGCTCGAAAGGGCTCAGAGGGACTGGGCGGGTGAATCGTGGACAAAGGAAGGAACCCGAAAGGACGGAGGAGGACCGGACCCCACACAATGGCGGTGATACTTATGCCGAGGAGGCTTGCGACGATCGCCTCTCGCCTGCTATACACCTCCCTCACAAAGGCTCCTCGACCACGGTGCCTTCGGCCAGGCCGAAGACATCGTGCAGTACCCGAACAGCCAGCTCTGCGTACTTGGCATCGATGACGCAGGAGACCTTGATTTCAGAGGTGCTAATCATCATGATGTTAATCTTCTCGCGTGCCAGGGCCTCGAACATCTTGGCGGCTACGCCCGAGTGAGTCCGCATACCCACCCCTACAATAGAGACCTTTGCGATCTTGTCGTCACCCACTACCTGGGGGGCGCCGATCTCTTTGGCCACCCCGGACACGATCTGTACCGCCTTCGGGTAGTCGGGCTTCGGCACGGTGAACGAGATGTCGGTGGTACCATCTTGGCTGATGTTCTGAACGATCATGTCCACCACAATGTTGGCCTCCGCGACCCGACCGAAAAGCTTGGCGGCGATCCCGGGCCGATCAGCCACCCGGAGCACGGTGATCTTCGCCTCATTCTTGCTGTAGGCGATCCCCGAGACCGCTACTTTTTCCATCTCCGCATCCTCCCGAACGACCAGGGTCCCCTGGCTCGCGTTGAAACTGGAACGGACGTGAACCGGAACAGAGTAGTTCTTGGCATACTCTACCGCCCTGGACTGAAGCACCTTCGCCCCAAGGCTGGCCATCTCGAGCATTTCGTCGTAGGAAACCCTTGCCAGCTTCCTCGCCTCTGGGACCACATTCGGGTCAGCCGTATACACCCCGTCCACATCGGTAAGGATCTCACAGACATCGGCCTTGAGCGCCGCCGCCATGGCCACCGCGGTGAGATCCGACCCGCCTCGGCCCAGGGTGGTCACCTCCTCCTCAGACGTCACCCCTTGAAACCCAGCCACGATGGCTATGGCGCCTTCCCGGAGCGCGAGCCGCACCCGGTCCACTTCGATACTCAGAATCTTCGCCTTGGTGTGAGCGGTGTCGGTCTGGATCCTTACCTGGCCGCCCGTAAAGGAGCGGGCCTTGTGTCCATATTGCTGGATTGCGAGGGATAGGAGGCCAATCGAAATCTGTTCCCCGGTGGCGAGGATGACGTCAAGTTCCCGCTCGTCCGGCGCGGTGGAGACCTGGCCCGCGAGACTCAACAGACGATCGGTCTCTCCGGCCATGGCTGACACCACCACGACCAGCTCGTGTCCCTCGGATTTGGCCGTGACCACCCGCATGGCCACCCGCTTGATCCGCTCGATATCGCCTACTGACGTGCCACCGTATTTCTGGACAATAAGGGACACGCTCTCCTCCCTATGAAGCGGTCTTATCGCTCCGTGGCACATCCGCAACAGGGCTCTGGATCTTGCGCCCCATGCATCTCTCTTCACCCGCGAGAAGGCGTCGGATGTTCTCGCGGTGCCGGATGAAAATGAAACTGAAAAGGACACCCGCGAGCATGGCGAAGAGGGGCCGACCGTCGAGGAACCAAATCAGAATGGGCGAGGCTGCAGAGGCGATAAGGGCGGCCAAAGATGAGTAGCGAAACATTGCGGCAACGAGCACCCAGACACCCGCGACCAACAAAGCGACCTTCGGAAGAAGACCCAACAGAACGCCCAGAAAGGTGGCAACGCCTTTCCCTCCACGAAACCCCAGGAAGATTGGATATAGATGGCCCAGGAACGCAGCAAGCGCCACGCTTGCGACCTGCGCATCCGACGCTCCCAAGACCCGGCCGAACGCAACGGGAGCCCACCCTTTCAGCATATCAAGGGCAAGGGTGAGGGCCGCTGCCCCCTTGCCGGCTGCCCGGAGGACATTGGTTGCGCCGATGTTCCCACTCCCGATCCTCCTCACGTCTACCCCCATCGACGCCTTTGCGATCAGTAGGCCGAACGGGACAGAGCCTGAGAGGTACCCAAGTGGAACCAGCCACAGGTGTACGTCCATTAACCCCTCGGAGGGAAAAGGCTCATCGGTTGAGATCGATGACTTTCCAGAACTTCAGGAAGTAGTCAATGCCGGAGATGATACTTAGCAGCATCGCTCCCCACAGGAACAGGAGTCCAAGCGAAGGGATGGCGACGGCGCCCAATCGGGGCGGCCAGTCGAGGATCAAGAGGATCACCGCTGCGACCTCGGCTAACATCTTGTACCTTCCGAAATCGCTCGATCGGATGATGATGCTCTGGGAGGCGGCGATGGTCCTGAGCCCGGTGATCGCCAACTCACGACCGACAATGAGGACAACCATCCACGCCGGCGCGCGACCCACCTGCACCAATGAGATGAGGGCAGTGGAAATGAGCAGCTTGTCAGCGATGGGATCGAGTAACTCCCCGAGAGTGGTGACCTGCCGCCTGCTGCGGGCAATCCGGCCGTCCAACCAATCAGTAAGGACCGCGGCAAAGAAAATGGCGGCCGCGGTATAATTGGGCACCTTCTCGCCCGCGATCAAAAAGACGATAATGAACGGGACCAGGAAGATCCGGGCCAGGGTCAGCTTATTCGGCAAATTCAAGAAGGCCACTGAACCTTTGGAGTCTCCCGCCACCTGCGCCGGTCTAACCCGACCGCGTCTGTCGAGTTGCATCCACCCTCTCCTCGGGTACTGCAGAACGGTCGGCGCCAAGATCCATGCCTTCTCGCAGCTTCCTTGCTTGATCCTTCACATCGCGGAAGGATGGACTCTCTACCTCGAGATCGCGAAATATCGACGCCGCCATCGCGAGATCACCGATCGCTTGATACGCTGTTGCCAGGCTGTACCTGATGCCGTAGAACTCCTCGGCGGGCCGACCACCTTCCGACAGGCCTCGGTTCAACTCGTGAATCGCGGCCTCTGCGTCGCCCTTGGCTAAAAGACAGAGCGCAACCTTATTACACGCCGGTAATTTTAATCGTTCATCCGCTGCTGATCGCCTGAACTCCGCGATTGCCTCATCCAGAAGGCCCAACTCCCGATAGGCCATTCCCAACCGGTAATGCGCGCCGCAGGTCTCGGATGATCGATCGACCGGGAGCACGGCATCGAAGTGTGTAGGATGTTGATCACGCGGTGACGCTAACACTCCAGGAGGCGACGCAGTGAGATGGTCGTCCTCCATCAGATCCACATGCTCCCTCCCCTGCTCCGGCCAGGCGTGAGAGGTGCCGGCGCCCTCCTCCCTGGGTTCCCCACCATGTTCCAACCCTACAACGTACGGGCTAACCAGCGCGGAACCCTTCGGTCCGTCGATAGGGCCCAACTGGACCGCCTCGGTCTCGAGTGCGACCCTGGCACCTTCAGTCAACGCTTTGGACTCCAGTGACGCGAGACGGTTCGAGGCTTCGGTGTTTTCTGGTTCTGCCGCGACCAAGCGGCGAAGAAAAGCACGGGCCTCCGCCTCCAACCCTTGCTTGAGATAGAAGTCCACAATCGCGAGAGCAGCAGGCGCTCCAGGCACCGACTCCTTTGCGGCCTCGAGAATCACAAGGCCTTCTTGTGCGGTCTCCTCCAGGACCCAACTCGTCTCTTCAGGCAGTCCTCCCCCATCGTCGTGCGGTGAGCGCTCGCTCGAGGTGCCAGTTCCGCGAACCACGCCCGGCAAGGGGGGTGAGTCCCGCTCCATGGGCTCGGCGGTCGCCGATCCATTCTCGACAGCCTCGACCGCCTGCAAGCCTGTAACCGCGTCGGTATCGTTTTGGTCGAGTGACAGAATCCGACCAAGCATTCGCTTGTGTTCCTCCACTCGACCCGTTGCCAGTTGGAGTTCCGCCGCGCGTCGGTACGCCGCCCTCGCCTCACCCATCCGTCCCGATCGTTCGAACAGCTCTCCGAGTCGCTCCTGAACCGAGGAATGGTTAGATGCCGGGCCTAGCTCGTGAAGGAGTGCGATGCCCCGCTCCAGCTCCCCAGCGTCTCTGAGGCTAAGAGCTGCGGCATTGAATTCCCTCACGGCTCCCTCCGTGTCCCCTTCGTTCAGGTACACCAGACCGAGACGATGATGAACTTCCTGGTGTGTCGGGTCGAATTGTAAGAATGTCTGCCAAGCCTCCTTCGCACGATCGAGCTGCATCCGCTGCTCGTACAAATGCCCCAGGAGCAAATACGGGAGAGGGCTGTTGACATCGATCGCCGCGGCACGACGAAGATGCTCCTCGGCTTCGTGGAACTGGTGTGCCTCGAACTCTACTCGACCGAGGCAATACCAGCCGCTGAACATGTCGGGAGCGATCTCCACCATCTGCTGGTACAACGTTCGGGCATTCTCAAGTCGCCCCTGCGCCCGACACTCCTGAGCCAATCGACCGAGAAGATCGGCCGCCTCCGACCGTCTCCCCTCTCTCGCCAGCAGTGACGCCAGCTTGGCCGCTCCTGCTGTGTCTCCAGGCTCAAGGCTCACCAGGCGTTCATACGCGCTGAGCGCCTGCTCATCCAATCCCAGCTTCAGCGATCGCTCAGCCTCGATCAGGTACAGGTGTTTCGCCTCTGCCCGGAGCCCCAGTTCGGAGTACAGGTCAGCGCACCCACGCAATGCGGAAAGATTGTTTGGATCGAGCTTGATGATCTTCTTGAACACGGCGATAGCGCCATAGGTCCGTGCTTCGCCTTTCAGCACATCCACCAGCTTAAGGTAACAGGCTATTGCCTCAGACGTCGCGCCCACCTGGAGATACAGATCACCCAGGGAGTTGCAAAGAGACGTGTCGGATGGATCGACACTGAGAATGGCTTGGTACTCCGCGATGGCCTTCTCCAACTGTCCCTGCTGGACGAGCGTCATCGCTCTCTGGACTGCCTTCCGCTTATCAAAACTCACCGCCTCACTCCCTCGCGCTTCACGATCCAATACAGACCACGCAACCCATCATGGCGATACCGTAGCAGAGGCCAAAGGAGCCTGTCAAGGTTGATCCCGAACATCATCATCGACGAAAGGTCCAGTCATCAGAGACATATCGACCTGCTGCCAACTGGCCGGCCAGCTTGATTTCCTCCAGTTCGAGTGTCCCATCGACACACTCTATCCCCATCTCACGGCAAAACCCCTCCCGAATCGCCGCCCCCACCTCCAGACGATCAGGGAGCGATCCTAGTGCCTCGCGCAGTGAGCCGATTGCGGCGATCGAGCCTGCAGCCGCGGCCCGTTTCTTGGGGTGTAACAGGTCAAGGAGGCTCGCGGGATTGAAATCCAGCAGGATGCTGCCTTGTTGAAGAAGCGCCGCGGGAAATCGCCGCTGCGCCGAGCCGCTCACCTTTTTCCCGCCGACGAGGACCTCGTGCCGCGCAACGGCGGAAAAGCAGAAAGGGGATGGAGGGCATGGGACACGGGGGAGACCGATGGTCATGCGCGCCTGCACGCCGAGCAACTCAAGGCCCCGCTGCAAACCGGCATTGATCTGACGGTAACTTTCCGCAATCGAATACTCCCTCCAGGGCGGGCATAACGGCAAGACCAAACTATAGGTCAGATCCTGTTCGTGCAGTACGGCGCGGCCCCCCGTCGGCCGACGTACCAGGCATATTGAAGACCTTCGGCAGGCATCAAGATCGATGTCCCCGGCGCGCTGGAAGTAGCCGATCGAGAGAGTTGACGCCTCCCAACTGTAAAATCGCAGAACAGCCTGGTCCCTGCAGAACCTGGCAAGCGCCTCGTCCACCCCCATGTTGGTGGGGCCATCGGACGCGCCCATCATGAGAAGCCGTACCGCCAGACCCATCCTCCGACTTCGCTGCACACCTGCGGGGTCCAGGGTATGGGTTCGAGGGTGAAAGACCCCCCTGCACCCTATGCCCTCACCCCTGAATCCTGCTGTTCAGGCCTTGTCGATATCGCGGTGTCGGATGTTGACTGCATACCCGGACTCCCGAAAATGACCCGAGAGTTGTTCCGCGAGAAAAACGGAGCGATGCCTGCCCCCGGTGCATCCGAGAGCGATGGTCAAGTAGGCCCGACCTTCCTCCTCGCACAGTGGCACAAAGAAGTCGAGAAACTCCGTGAGACGCTGCAGGTAGGGCTTGGTCACCGCCGCATTCATGAGAAACTGGCCGATCTGGACGTCGAGGCCGGTGAGCGGCCGAAGCTCATCGTTGAAATGCGGGCTGGGAATGAACCGTATATCGAACACAAGATCTGCATCGAACGGAAGCCCATATTTATAGCCGAAGGAGACCAGGGAGAGGGCGATCTTGGCGGTAGCACGATGAGCAAAAAACGCCCGCGTGAGGAACCGCTTCAGTTCGTGGATGGTGAGCGCGCTTGTATCAACGACAAGGTCCGCCTGGTCTCTAAGACCGGCCAGCATTCGTCTCTCCACGGTGATTCCCGTGAGAGCCGACTTTCCGGCCGCCAGCGGATGTGGGCGGCGGCTCTCGCTGAAGCGTCGAACGAGGACCTCATCGTTGGCGTCCAGAAAAACAATCTTCACGTCGTGGCTCTCTGCCCGGAGCGTCGCCAAGATGCCCAGAAGGGAACTGGGGAAATCTCCCTCCCGGACGTCTATGACAAGGGCCACCCGCTGAAAACCCGGCTCGGACTGCATGCAGAGTCGAACAAAGGTGGGGATCAGGGTCGTTGGCAGGTTATCGATGCAAAAAAAGCCGATGTCTTCCAGGCACTTAATCGCCTGGCTCTTGCCGGCTCCGGACATCCCGGTAATGATTACGAACTCGGCTGCTTTCACCCAACCGCGCCCTTCATGTCCGAGAGTCCCTTACCCCTCCAAGATCGGCCCCCGAAGCAGATGTCATCGTTTCAAGGTGACGCGTTCGGCACGAACCTGCGCCCCAATCTACACGCCTCCGAGCCACGCCTTGAGGTGCGTCGTTTGGACCTGCTGGTCTTCAACTCTGGGGTTCGATCAATCCGTAGTTTCCATCTCTTCTTCGATACAGGACGTTCACCTCCTGAGTATCAGCGTTTCGAAAGACGAAGAAATTGTGACCCAGCAGATTCATGTGAAGGGCGGCCTCGTCTGGAGACAGGGGCTTCACGGCGAAACGCTTTGTCTTGACGATGCGGGGTCCGTCCTCGGAGAGCAGTTCGGCCTCTGTGGGGGATGTCTCGTCCCTGGCTCTCGCCCTCCCGGAGCTTCGACCGGAGTGCCCGATGATTTTCCCCTTATAGCGTAGGATCTGTCGTTCAATCTTATCGGCCACCAGATCTATGGCGCAGTACAGATCGTCGCTCGACTCTTCCCCTCGGATAGTCAAATCACGAACGCGGAGGGTCACCTCGGCGATCTGCCGGTACTTCTCGATCAAAAGGATGACATGGGCTGAGGCGATCTGGTCCACGAACTTTTGCAGGCGAGCGACCTTCTCCTCAGCGTAACGCCTGAGGGCCTCGGTGATCTCGAGGTTGCGCCCCGTAACGGTGATCTGCATCCGCTGCCTCCTCGTCAACGGGAAAGGATGTCCGCTTAGGCTTGGCGCCGTCGGTTCGACGAGGGGATCTTGAGCTGTCCCCGGTACTTGGCCACGGTCCGACGGGCGATCTCGACCCCGTGGACCTTGGACAGGATCTCCACGATCCTTTGGTCGCTGAGGGGCTTGTGAGAATCCTCGGCTGTCAGGAACCGGCGGACCAGGTCTTTCACCTTCAAGGACGAGACGGTCTCGCCACCGGTCGAAGGAACCCCGCGGTGGAAGAAGTATTTCAGCTCGAACAGCCCCTGCGGGGTCTGGACATACTTGTTGGTGGTGACTCGACTGACTGTTGACTCGTGCATTGCGATGTCATCGGCCACCTCTCGCAGCGTCAGGGGTTTCAGGTGGGAGATTCCGTGATCCAAGAAATCCCTCTGGGCCTTCACAAGGCTTTCGGATACCTTCACAAGCGTGCGCTTCCGCTGTTCAATGCTACGCACAAACCAGAGCGCCGAGCGCATCCTCTCTTCAACATAGCCGCGGGCCTCCCGAGGGACAGCCTCTCGCCTGGAAAGGATTTTGCGATAGTATGGACTGATCCGGAGTCGTGGAAGGCCTTCATCGTTGAGGCTCACCAGAAAGCGGCCATCGACTTTGAGGATGTAGACATCGGGTGTGATATAGCGGGGCTCCTCGCCACTGAAGGTCTTCCCGGGCTTGGGCTCCAACGACGCGATGAGGGTCACCGCCTCCTGGGCCGTTTTAAGCGGAACACCCAGCGCATCGGCAATCTTTCCTAACTGGCGACGCTCCAACTCGTGGAGATGATTATTGACGATGGCCTCGGCCACCTCGTGTCTCTCTGGTTTCGCCCCGAGCTGGATCAGCAGGCACTCCTGAAGATCGCGAGCGCCCACCCCCGTGGGGTCGAAGCCCTGGATACACCGGAGGGCGGCCACTACCGATTCTGGCGTGGCGACTGCAAGCGACGCCAGCTCGTCGAGACCGCTCCGAAGATAGCCGTTATCGTCCAGATCCCCAATAATGAGGCCCCCCAGCCTCAGGAGTTCCGGATCCTTTACGGTCAGATGGAGTTGGAAAAGGAGGTAGTCTTGCAAAGAGCCCGGCCTGGTGAGCAGGCTCTCACTATCGAACCGTTCGATCTCCTCCCGTGCGATGGAAGGGCGATAATCCGAGGCATCCTGCAGATAGCTTTCCCAATCGATGTCGGAGGTAGACCCTTCCCCGTTGCTCTCGGTCGCTGGCTCCTCGGAAGCGGCGTTCGCCTCCGGCATGTCGTCCGACTCTTCGATCCCCTCAACCACCTCCTCCAAGACCGGATTCTCCTCCAACTGCTGGTGGAGGGCCTGAAGCATCTCCAGCCGCGAGAGCTGCAAGAGGCTGATCGCCTCCTGCAGCATCGGCGTCATCACCATCTTCTGTGTCTGGCGCAGACTGAGCTTCGCTTCAAAGGCCATGGCGCCCATCTTCACAAGCTAAAACGTTTACCCAGGTAAATCTCCCTGGCTCGCTCGTCGGATGCCAAGTCGCGGGCCGTCCCGGAGACCAAGACCTGGCCTTCGTAAATCAGATAGGCGCGATCCACGATCTCCAATGTCTCTCGCACGTTGTGATCGGTGACCAGAACGCCGATCCCCTTCTCCTTTAGCCGGGCGATGATGGTCTGGATGTCGGCCACAGCGATCGGGTCGATCCCGGCGAACGGCTCATCCAGGAGCATGAAGTCCGGAGACGTCACAAGGGAGCGGGTGATCTCGGCGCGGCGACGCTCACCGCCAGACAGCGTATAGGCTTTGCTCTTGGCCAGGTGTGTCAGGTCGAGCTCCCTCAGCAGCTTCTCGACGCGATGCTGTCGCTCGCTCTTCGTCAAGTCGAGGATCTCGAGAATCGCCATCAGGTTCTGTTCCACGGTTAATTTACGGAAGATCGACGGCTCCTGAGAGAGAAAGCCTAACCCCCTGCGGGCTCGCTTGTACACCGGCAGCTCGGTGATATCCTCCCCATTCAACATCACCCTGCCACGATCCGGCTTGAGCAACCCGAGGACCATGTAGAAGGTCGTGGTCTTTCCGGATCCGTTGGGCCCCAGCAGGCCCACCACTTCTCCGGCCTCAAGGCTGATGCTGACGCCGGCCACGACCGTTCGGCCCCTGAACGATTTGACGAGGTTGTCTGTCAGAAGGGTCCGCCCCATCCCGCCTCAGGACCCATCCTTGCCCGCTGCTGGTTTGCCCCCCTCGCCGATCTCCCCAGCCGTGGACTTCTCCTCTTTCTCCGGCCTGGGATAGAGAATAGCCGTCACGCGCTTTGACGGACCGCCCTCAACGATCGCCCGATCCTCTTTCAAAAAAATGGTGATCTTCGTCCCGGTCACGAGATCATTGTCCTGCCACACTCTGGGGTCTCCCGTCAGGACCGCCCGCTCCTCTCCGGCGAACAACTCAAGCTGGTCAGAGGTAATCCTTCTTTCTCCCGCGGAGATCCTGACGTTCCCGGTAGCCAGCCCCCTCTTGATCTGTTCCATCTTCTCGTCGAAGAAAAACTCCATCTTGTCGGAGAGAATAACCATACCCCGACCCTTGTCATCGGCCGTCACGTTGCCCGTGTAGACTGCAGTGAGCGACTTCCGGTTCACTTCTAAGTGGTCGGCGGTGATTGTGATCGGCTTCTTCTCGGCCTTCTTCTCTTGTGCCAGCCCGGACCCGACCATGAGCCCGAGGCTCAACAGCAGACTGCCTGCGGAGATCCAACGCCGACAGCTCATCGGGTACCTCCTTTCCGCACAAAGGGCACGTCTTGCGTCACCACTCCGGCACCCTGTGAAATGACGCGAGACTGCACACGACTGAGGAGCCTTGCCCGCTCGAGATCGGTCTCCGCCTCCATGCCTACTCCTCGACTCACCAACCCGCCCTTCACCAGTGTCACAGCCATTCGAGTAAACAGGCGGCGATCCTCTGCCGACCAATCGAGGGACTGGGTCTGCAGGCTGCTACCCTGCTCCGAGGCAGCGGAAACATTGCCCTCTAAATGGACATCTTTGGTCCGCATGTTCAGCGTGGCCTTGTCCGACCGTGACGTCAACTTCCCCTCATGTGAATAGAGCGTCACCGTCACCTGGTTGGATACCTTCGTCACCCTGGCTATACCTTCCTTCTCGTACACCTCCGCCAGGTCGCCCCATATCTCCCAGAGTTTGATTCCACCCTTGGTCTCCACCAAATGGAAACCGCTGATCCTGGCGTCCGGTGAAGAGTCTCGCTGCCGAACTGAGGGCGCCGGCGGCGCCCCAATAGCCACGTCCAGCAACACAATCGACACCGCCGATACGAAAAGACTATACCCCACCAGGTTATATCGTTTCATTCGCATTCTAGCCCTCGTATAACATAAAGCGGACTCGATGTAAAGAGATGGTGACTCCGTGCCGTCAAACATTTACTCGTCGATCTGAGCCCTCTGAAGCCTTCCACTGAAGTCGATGTACAGCGTCTTCCACTCGGTGAAGGCATCGATCGCCGCGTTCCCCCCTTCCCGATGACCGTTTCCGCTCTGGCGCACCCCGCCGAAGGGGAGATGGACCTCTGCGCCGACGGTGGAGGCGTTCACGTAGGTGATCCCGGCCTCGATCTCCCGCATCGCCTTGAACGCTCTTCCGATATCTCGCGTGTAAATCGCCGACGAAAGCCCGTAGCGCGTGGAATTCACAACGTCGATCGCCTCGTCCAGGTCGGCTACGGGAATGATCGCCACCGTGGGACCAAAGATCTCCTCCTGAGCGATTCGCATCTTGGAGGAGGCGTCGGCGAACACTGTCGGGAGGTAAAAGAACCCCTTCGCGCATTCGCCCTTCTTGTAGATCTCCCCGCCGGTGAGCAGCTTTGCTCCTTCCTTGATACCGAGTTTGGTGTAGCGATGAACCCGTTTGAGCTGCGCCTCGTTGATGACCGGCCCCATCTCGGTCTCGGGGAGCAGCCCGTCCCCTAGACGTAAAATCTCCGCCCGCTTCACAAACCGATCGGTGAACTCTTTGATCACCTTCCTTTGCACCACGATCCTCGAGGCGGCGGTACATCGCTGACCCGAGGTGCCGAAGGCGCCCCAGATCGCACCCTCGATCGCCAGATCGAGGTCTGCGTCCTCCATCACGATGATCGCGTTCTTCCCCCCCATCTCCAACGAGACCCGCTTATGCTCGGCGGCCGCTGCGATCGCGACCTCCCGACCGACTTCGCCGGAGCCCGTGAAGGAAATCAGGGTCACCTCGGGGTGGCGGACGAGCGGCGCGCCCGCCTCTTCTCCCAAGCCATGGACCAGGTTCAGCACCCCCGGCGGCAGGCCCGCTTCCTCCATGATCTCCACCAGCCGCGTCGCCACAAGAGGAGTCTCCTCGGCAGGCTTGAACACGACCGTGTTCCCAGCCACCAGGGCTGGCATGATTTTCCAGGTGGGGATGGCGAGGGGAAAATTCCACGGGGTGATGGCCGCCACGACGCCGACTGGCGCACGGACGCTCATGGCGAACTTATCGGGCAACTCGGACGGAGTCGTCTCCCCCAGTAGCCTGCGCCCTTCGCCGGCGATGAAATATGTCATGTCAATTCCTTCTTGGACGTCTCCCCGGGATTCCTTCAGGACTTTCCCCATCTCCTTGGTCATCAGAGTTGCCAGGTCTTTCTTCCGCAGCAAGAGTAGCTCGGCGCCCCTGAACATGATTTCCGCTCGCTTTGGAGCAGGCACCTCTCGCCAGCGTAGGTAATGACGACGGGCCGCTTCCACGGCGCGATCCACATCCCGATGATCGGAGCGAGGAAAATGGCCGAGCGCCTCCGACCTGTCGGCCGGGTTCATGCTGGGGAAGGTCTGTCCGCTCGTGGCCTCAATCCACTTGCCGTCAATATAATTCTTGAACTGCTCAGCCATTCTCTCATCCTCTTCTGCCGGTGAAAATAGAGATCCCTTCCATGAGCCCGCCTCATGAACAGCTCGAACAGGCGTCCTTTACGACATGCAGAAGTATCGATCTACCGAGTTCTGATCAAAAGGCTGAAGAACACCCGACATCAATCCGATCTACGATCGGTTCACGCAACCCAACACGCTGTTACAGCTCTCCCATTGGTTAGGGACGTTCGAGATAAGATCAGGGCAATCCCGGGACCACAACGAGGACCATCGCAACGGTACAGACCTGCATCCCATGACAAGCGAGGAGACAACTTGAGGAGCACGACAGGCGAGCATGGGGAGCCTTCCCAACAGAACAGATTAAACTTAGCACAGCTCCCCGATGGGGGCAAGGCGAAAGGAAATAGCAGAGGATCGGCCTAACAACTATCCTTTACGGGCCAACCATCACACATCCTCCTTCAATGGTTCTTGTAACCACTTTTCACACCGACCTGGGGAACGCACGGCGCATCCACCGGCGTTTCCATCAGGCACCCCTTTTTCTTGATATATGAATGAACCTAATCATAACGGCTGGGGGGATACATTCCCCCCGGCAGTGGGCATGCCTGTCTTGTTACAGCCTTCAAGCATCTTCGCCCCGACGATCAGCGCCCAGGCTGCCCAATACCCAGTTAGCCCAAACCACCTCCTTGGGGCTCAGCCAATCATCGGGTTCGTGAATCGCCCTATTTCTTCTTCGCCTTCTTCGCCGCCTTCTTCTTCGCTGCCATCCGGGTTCTCACCTCCCTTCTATGTCAAGGTCAGACAACCTTGACCGGAGTTACTTCTTCTTCGCCTTCTTCGCCGCCTTCTTCTTCGCTGCCATGTTTATCCTCACCCCCCTTCCGTGTGATCAACTCCCCAGTTGGCCGTCCCTATAGAAGGGCAAGCTGGGGATTCTTCTCACGAGCAAAGTCCACGAGTTTCTCGATTAGGAACTGCGCGTCCTTCAATGCGCCTTCTACTTCATATCGGGGGATCGGGGTCTCCGGCTCCTCCATAAAGTCCTGACGCTTACGCCGCATTCGGTCAAACCCGTTCACCAGCGATCGGGCCTCTTCACCCAGGATTTCTCCCACCAACAACACAATCGTCCGAGCCTGATCACGACCCCTTGGCCGCCACCCCTCAGCCATCACAATTGCCTTCCCCGCTCTCAGCATGGCTTGATACGCAATGGTGTACGCCCACTCTTTGTCTATGCTCACATTGGCCCTGGCTGTGGAAAGGTCTCGCAGGGCCCTGGCGAGCAACGTTGAGATCTGGCGGAAGTCCGGTCTTGACTCCTCGACCAGCCCACGTTCTCGAAGCTCCTCATAGGCCATCGTCCGTTCCGATCACCATTGCCCTTTGCCCCTTGAGGACCTCAACGAGGAACGGGTCATCCTCCGCTTTTCTGCGCCGAAACTCAGCCTCGTCGAAAACGAGGTAACTGATCTCACGACCCAAGCGGCTCTCCAACGCCGTCACCGAATCGTTGACATCGTTCAGATCAACCTGCCCGATAATCATAAGACGAATCGCACCGAGACCCTCTTCAGGCTCTCGCTGATCAGTCCCATATAAGATGGCCGTCTTGATCCCCTTGATCCGCCTGAGTCCATCCCGAACGCTTCCATGCACGCCGGTGGTCTTGGCGATGATTCCCTTCATCTCTGCGTAAAGCGGAGAAGCCTTGTTCACAGTGTAATAACGAAGATTCCCCACTTTTTCGCTGGTCAGCAAACCCGCCCGCTCCAGATTGTCTAATTCGCGCTTGACCCCCGAGATATCTCGGCCAAGCTGCCGAGCCAGTTCTCTGACGTAGAACCGCTTGTCTAATCGAGTGAAAAATAGGGTGAGAAGGCTTACGCGGGTTGCCGAAGAAAACAATCGGATAAGCAAGAGCGCACCTCATTGTTGATATCTATA
The DNA here is from genome assembly GCA_016190255.1 of Candidatus Methylomirabilis oxygeniifera. GTDB lineage: Bacteria > Methylomirabilota > Methylomirabilia > Methylomirabilales > Methylomirabilaceae > Methylomirabilis > Methylomirabilis oxyfera_C. The sequence continues at coordinate 19,005 of JACPQX010000097.1, forward strand.
CAACGACCGTTCTTTCTGTGTCAACAAAAATCGACAAAAAAATAAAAATATTTTCACACCCCACTACTCACCTCCCGCGGGCACATTAACAGATCCCATCTCTCATCGGCGATATCAATCCATCTCATCGGCTTAATCCTCATCCTTCCACCCACTGCGCAGACCTAGACTCTCGGCAGCGTGATGTCTCGCTGCGCCTGGTATTTTCCCTTCTTATCGGCATACGACACTTCGCACACCTCGTCGCTCTCAAAGAACACGACCTGTGCGATCCCCTCATTGGCGTAGATCTTCGCAGGAAGCGGTGTCGTATTGCTGATCTCCAGTGTAGCGAATCCCTCCCACTCCGGCTCGAACGGCGTGACATTCACTA
>JACPQX010000096.1 GCA_016190255.1 Candidatus Methylomirabilis oxygeniifera
AAGCTCCTCGACCAGGGCCAGGCCGGGGACAACGTCGGCCTCCTCCTGCGGGGGACGAAGCGCGAGGAGGTGGAGCGGGGCCAGGTGGTCGCGAAGCCCGGCTCCATCCCCCCCCACACGCGCTTCAAGGCCGAGGCCTACGTCCTCACCAAGGAGGAGGGGGGCCGGCACACCCCCTTCTTCAACGGCTACCGGCCCCAGTTCTACTTCCGGACGACCGACGTGACGGGGGTCTGCACGCTCCCGGCGGGGACCGAGATGGTCATGCCCGGAGACAACGTCGCGCTCAGCGTCGAGCTCATCCAGCCGATCGCCATGGAGAAGGAGCTCCGCTTCGCCATCCGCGAGGGGGGCCGGACCGTCGGGGCCGGGGTTGTGAGCGAGGTGGTGGAGTAGTGCCGGGCCAACGTCACGTCACCTGGTCCGGCAGGGTGGCCATCATCGGCGTAGTGAGCTAGGCACTGAGGGAGGCGGGGCACGCGAACGGGAGAATATGGAGACCCAGCGGATACGGATCAGACTGAAGGCATACGATCACCGAATCCTTGATCAGTCGGCCAAGGAGATCGTGAACACGGCTCAGCGAACAGGCGCACGAGTATCCGGGCCCATTCCGCTGCCGACCAAGATCAGCCGATTCACCGTCCTGCGTTCACCGCATATTGATAAGAAGTCACGGGAGCAGTTTGAGATTCGGACTCACATCCGGCTTATGGACATATTGGACGCCCAGCCACAGACCGTCGACGCCTTGATGCGGCTGGATCTGCCGGCGGGCGTGGATGTCGAGATCAAACTCTAGTGTCTCGAGGGGGGACAGGTCCCCCCTCGACGGTGCTGTCGGCAAAGCCGAGTCCCCACGCACCTGTCGTGGGGACCACAGCAGCGCCTGCTCCCCCCTGGGGGACAGGATGTGGAGTTGCGACAAAGGGAGCCCCAACGCTGGCTATTCCCGTGCACATTCCGCTTGAAACAAGGGAACAACGGTGAGTATCGGACTGATCGGCAAGAAGGTCGGCATGACTCAGCTCTTTGACGACAGCGGCGAGGTGGTCCCCGTGACCGTCATCGAGGCTGGCCCATGTCCGGTGGTGCAGCGAAAGACCGCCGCCAGTGACGGCTACGAAGCTGTCCAGATCGGCTTTCGGCCGGAGCTCAAGCAGAAGAAAGTCACCAAACCGATGAGGGGCCACTTTGATAAGGTCAACGTGGCTCCGCAGAAGCACCTTCGAGAGTTTCGGCTGGACTTGGCCGCGCCCTCCGCGTACGCCGTCGGCCAGGTGCTGACCGTCGCGCTCTTCGAGGTGGGAGAGAAAGTTCGGGTGACCGGGATCTCGAAGGGGAAAGGGTTTCAGGGTGGGGTCAAGCGGTGGGGCTACCGTGGCGGTCCGGAAACGCACGGCTCCATGTTCCACCGGGCCCCCGGTTCCATTGGCGCTTCGTCCTATCCCTCTCGCGTCTTCAAGGGGCATCATATGCCAGGGCGAATGGGTGGCGACCTGACGACCGTCAAGGCGCTTAAGGTCGTCAAGGTGATCCCAGAGCAGAACCTCCTGCTCGTGAGAGGCGCGGTTCCGGGCCCCGCAGGCGGTCTGCTAAGCATCGTGAAGCGACACTGATCCGATGGCGCAAAAGATTGCCAAGATTGTGGATATGAATAACGTCGAGACAGGGGAGATCGCCCTCGACGATGGGGTGTTCGGCGCGGTCGTGAAGTCGCATCTACTTCACGATGTGGTCAGGATGCAGCTTGCCAGCCGTCGACATGGGAACGCCTCAACCCGCACGCGATCAGAGGTCCGCGGGGGCGGGAAAAAGCCTTGGAAACAGAAAGGAACGGGCCGGGCTCGGGCCGGGACGAGGCGCTCACCGCTGTGGCGAGGAGGAGGGACCGTCTTCGGGCCGACGCCCAGGAGCTACGCCTACCTCGTCCCGAGACGGGTCAGGGCCGTCGCGCTTCGAGCCGCCCTCTCCTCGAAGCTTCCGGCAGGTCGCCTCATCGTCCTGGAGAGCCTCTCCTGGGAGCGCCCGAGCACCAAAGGGTTCAAGGCGTTGCTCGAAAGGTTGGGAGTCAAAGAGCGGGTCTTGATCGTGACAGACCGAGCGCAAGGAGACGATGCGGTCACCAAGTCTTGCAGTAATCTCCCGGGTGTCCTGCTGCTGCCCGTGCAAGGGCTCAATGTCTACGATCTCCTCAAGCACGAGACCCTGATCATAACCAGACCCGCGCTCAACATACTGGAGGAGGCGTGGAAGCCGTGAGGGAACCGCATCGGATCATCCACCGCCCCATCATCACGGAGAAGGGGACCGAGTTGAAGGATCAGGTCAACCAGTACCTCTTCGAGGTGGCCCGTGATGCAAACAAGATCGAGATCAAGCATGCTGTCGAATCGCTGTTTCGCGTGAAGGTTCTCCAGGTTCGCACCCTCTCGATGAAGGGCAAAAAAAAGCGGGTCGGCCGCTCTGTGGGTCGGACCCCTGACTGGAAGAAAGCAGTGGCGACCCTGAAAGAGGGGGATAGCATCGAATTTTTCGAGGGAGTCTAGTGCCGATCCGAGCATACAAGCCGACATCGCCGGGCCGTCGCTTCCAGAGCGTTCTGGACTATTCCGAGCTGAGCAAGACGTCGCCGGAAAAGAGCTTGCTGCGTCCACTCAAGAAGACCGGGGGGCGGAATTCGGCGGGGCGGCTGACGAGCCGTCATCGTGGTGGCGGGCACAAACAAATGTATCGGCTTGTGGATTTCAAACGGAATAAGACAGGGGTCCCGGCGAGGGTCGCCTCGATCGAGCATGATCCAAATCGTTCGGCCAGGATCGCTCTTCTTCATTATTCCGACGGCGAGAAGCGGTACATTATTGCGCCTGTCGGCCTACAGGTCGGGGAGCAGCTCATGTCCGGTCCAGAGGCAGAGATCAAGGTAGGGAATGCCCTCCCACTGCGGCATATTCCGGTCGGGATGACCCTTCATAATCTTGAGTTAAAGGTCGGCAAAGGGGCTCAGTTGGCCAGAGGTGCCGGTTCTGGGGCACAGTTTCTGGCCAAAGAGGGTGAGTATGGCTTAGTCAAGCTTCCTTCCGGGGAGGTGCGTCGCATCGCCCTTGACTGCACGGCAGTCATCGGCCAAGTGGGAAACCTCGACCACGAGAATGTCTCTCTGGGAAAGGCCGGTCGGTCCCGGTGGCTTGGGATCAGGCCGTCGGTGAGGGGAGTGGCCATGAACCCCCACGATCACCCCCTGGGAGGTGGCGAGGGAAAGGCCTCCGGCGGCCGCCATCCCTGTAGCCCATGGGGCAAGGTCGAACGCAAGACCCGGAAGAAAGGGAAATCCTCCGATCGGCTCATTGTGAAGCGCAGAAAATAGGTTCCAGGTTCCAAGATGAAGAACGTTCCAAGTTCCGAGTGCCGGGTTCCGAGTTAAAGGATCTTTCAAGCTTCAAAGAACCTGGTACCTGGAACCCGGAACCTGGAACTGCGAAGCCGAACATGGAACTTGGAACTTGGAACGTGTGGTGGAGGTCAGCGTGTCGCGATCATTGAAGAGCGGTCCTTTTGTGGACGCCAAGCTGCTGAAGAAGATCGAAAAGATGAACGAGGAAAGGGAAAAAAGAATTATCAAGACCTGGTCTCGGCGGTCCATCATTCTTCCCGAATTCGTGGGGCACACGCTGGCGATCCATAATGGAAAGAAATTCATCCCCATATACATTAGCGAGAATATGGTTGGACATAAGCTGGGGGAGTTTTCCCCAACGAGGACCTTCCGCGGACATGGGGCACACACCGCGCGCTCCACGGCCCTGAAGTAACGGGGGTCGAGTCGATCATGGAATGCCGTGCCGTTGGCCGGTTTATGCGCATCGCGCCCAGAAAGGCAAGGTTAGTCATCGACCTCATTCGAGGTCACGACATCAACCAAGCCCTCAACACAGTGAAGTTTACGAAGAAATATGCCGCCCGCGCAGTGGAGAAGGTCCTCAAGTCGGCGCTGGCCAACGCGCAGCACAACCACGGAGCCAAAGACGTTGACCGCCTCTTTGTGAAGGAGGCCTTTGTAGATCAAGGCCCGACCACGAAACGATTCCGACCTCGCGCCATGGGGCGGGCGACGCCGATCAAGAAGCGGAGCAGTCACATCACCGTCATCCTGAAAGAGAAGGACCTGTAGTTTCACCATGTTCCCGCGGGCCGCTGGTGCTCTCCCCCGTCGTAGGGCCTGAGAGCCAGCGAGACTTGGAGGTTCGATGGGCCAGAAGGTTCACCCTATTGGGTTCCGCCTGGGCGTCATCAAGCCCTGGAAATCAAGGTGGTTCGCCACCAAAGAGTACGCGGATACCCTCCATGAAGACCTGAAGCTTCGCCGTTTCATCAAGGAGCGGGTCTATCACGCCGGGGTGTCCAGTATCGATATCGAGCGGAAGGCCGATCAAATTCGCATTCTTATCCACACCGCCAGGCCCGGCATCATCATCGGGAAGAAGGGCTCGGAGGTCGAGAAGCTAAAGGCTGCGCTCTCCAGCATGACCAAGAAGCAGGTTCAGCTTGACATTCTTGAAGTTCGTAAGGCCGAGCTGGACGCACAATTGATCGCGGAACAGGTCGCTTCCCAGTTAATGCGCCGGGTAGCCTTCAGGCGGGCCATGAAGAAGACCGTCCAGTCAACCATGCGATTGGGCGCCCACGGGGTGCAAATCGCCTGCGCGGGTCGGCTGGCCGGGGCGGAAATCGCCCGAAGAGAATGGTACCGAGAGGGTCGGATGCCCTTGAATACCCTGCGCGCCGACATCGACTACGGGTTTACTCAGGCGAAGACCACCTATGGATTGATCGGGGTCAAATGCTGGGTCTTCCAGGGTGAGGTGCTTCCCGAAACGCTGCTCGCCAGACGGGAGCGGGAGGTCCCCCCCCCGCTGGATCGATCCCGGCGGCCCAGAGGGCCTGCCCCGACCAAAGGCTGAACACGATGCTGGCACCCAAGCGGGTCAAGTTCCGAAAGCAACACCGGGGGCGGCGAACAGGAATCGCTCTCCGCGGCTCCACGCTGGCGTTCGGACAGTACGGCCTCAAAGCCCTGGAAGCCGCCTGGATCACGAATCGCCAGATCGAGGCCGCTCGGCGTGCCATCACTCACTATATCAAGAGGGGCGGCAAGGTGTGGATTCGAATCTTTCCGGATAAACCGACCACAAAGAAGCCGGCTGAGACACGGATGGGCAAAGGGAAGGGCGCGCCTGAGGGGTGGGTGGCGGTGGTGAAACCTGGCCGGGTCCTCTGCGAGATGGAAGGAGTGACCGAGGGGGATGCGCGTGAGGCGATGCGTCTCGCAGCCCATAAACTTCCCATTGCCACACGCTTCGTGTCTCGAGGGATGGAGGTTGGATGAGCGCGACGATGGACGCCAAAGCGTTTCGCGAGCTGAGCACGGAGGAGCTGGACCAGAAGCTTCGCGATCTCAGGGATGACCTTTTTAAATTGAAGCTGAGAGCATCGGTGACGCAGCTCGAGAACCCGGCACGCATCCGGCGGCTCCGCCGAGAGATCGCTCGCGGAGAGACTGTACGACGGGAGTTTTCTCGCATCCCGGGGACTCCAGTGGCGGAGCAGGTATCACAATGACCGAGGGCACGCCGAGAAATCGCCGAAAGGCCCTGGTGGGAATAGTCGTCAGTGACAAGATGCACAAGACTGTCGTGGTGGCGGTCGAGCGCCTCGTCCGCCACGAGGTGTACAGCAAGATGGTTCGGCGCAAGACAAGGTTCAAGGCCCACGATGAGGAGAATCGTTGCGGGATCGGCGACAAGGTCGTCATTATGGAAACTCGTCCTCAAAGCAAGGATAAGCACTGGCGGATACAGGAAATCCTGGAGAAAGCGGCCGTCTAGAGTGGAGAAGAGGGTATAGCGTATAGGGTTCAGGGTCCAGGGTGTTGTATGGGCCGACCTGCAAGACCAGCTTTTGGCCCAAGCCCTATACCCTTTGCCCTACACCCTGGATTCCCGTGGGTGGAGAGTCGTGATCGGCTTACGGACCATCATGGAGGTTGCCGACAATTCCGGCGCCAAGCGGATATCCCTGATCAAGGTGTTGGGGGGATCAGCGAAGCGGTACGCTCGCCTCGGCGACATTATCGTGGCTAACGTCAGGGAGGCTGTCCCTGAGGGTTCGGTGAAGAAGGGTGATGTGGTGAGGGCGGTGGTGGTGCGAACCTCGAAGGAGCTCCGCCGCCCTGATGGCTCTTACATCAAGTTCGATCGAAATGCTGCCGTGCTTCTGAACGAGCAGAATAACCCGGTTGGCACTCGGATCTTTGGCCCCGTGGCGAGAGAGCTCCGTGAGGCGCAGTTCATGAAGATTATTTCCCTGGCGCCAGAGGTGGTCTAACGGAACGAGCATCAGTCTTAGCTTCCAGATCGTGGATCGTGGTTGGGCTGCGCTCTCTCGTCTGGAAGTGCCCACTCTCTGAGGATAATCATGGCGGTGGAACACGCGCGGGCGCTCAAGAAGAACGACGTGGTGATGGTGATCGCCGGCAAGGACAAGGGGAAGCGTGGGAAGGTTCTGAAGGTGATCACCAAGATCGACCGAGCCCTGGTCGAAAAACTCAATTTCATCAAACGTCATACCAAGCCTGGGGCGGCCTCGAAGCAGGGTGGTATCCTCGAGCGCGAGAACCCGATTCACATCTCCAACCTTATGCTGGTGTGTAACAGATGCGACCGTCCTGTTCGGGCCGGCGTCAGCCTCCTCAGTGATGGCAAGAAGGTTCGGGTGTGCAAGAAGTGCGGCGAGGTAGTTGACTAGGGGGAGCGAATGGCGGAAGCGGCGAAGCCAAAAAAGAAGGAGAAAAAGGCCGCCAAGCAGGTTGAGGCGGAGCCACGCGTTGTGCCACGGCTCCGTGAGCGCCTTCGCCGGGAGATCACTCCTGCCCTGATGAAACAGTTCGGGTACAAAAATGTTTGGCAGGTGCCTCGCCCCCTAAAGGTGGTCATCAACATGGGGCTGGGAGAGGCTGTGGCGAACGTGAAGGTGATCGACGCGGCGGTAGAGGAGCTCTCAGCCGTGACGGGACAGAGGCCCGTTGTCACCCGTGCCAAGAAGTCCGAAGCGGCGTTCAAGCTGAGAGCCGGGACGCCCGTCGGATGTAAGGTCACGCTGCGAGGGGATCGGATGTACGAGTTTTTGGATCGGCTCCTCAATATGACACTACCCCGCATCCGGGACTTCAAGGGAGTTCCGGCGAAGTCCTTCGACGGCCGCGGCAACTACAGTCTCGGCGTCAGGGAACAACTGATCTTCCCGGAGATCAAGTACGATAAGGTGGATGCGGTCCGGGGGATGGATATCGCCATTGAGACTTCAGCAGGGACGGATGAGGAAGCCCGGGCGCTTTTGGATCATCTCGGATTTCCCTTCCAAAAGAGCTAGGTCAGCGTTCAGCTATCAGCCGTCAGGAGTCAGTGATCGGCTAGCCTTTGCTGAAAGCTGAATGCTGAGTGCTTATGAACGAACCGATTTCGTGAGAACCTATGGCCAAACTCTCGCTGATTCTCAAAAGCCGGCGTAAACAGAAATTCGAGGTGCGCGCGTATCATCGCTGTCGGCTGTGCGGGCGACCGCGCGGCTATCTGCGGAAGTTCGAGATGTGCCGGATCTGTTTTCGTGATCTCGCTCTCCGGGGAGAGATCCCTGGTGTGATCAAAGCAAGTTGGTAAGAGCGATCCGTGTTCAAGGCGTGATGCTCCGGACCTTCTCGAAGTCCTCTTTTCGAACCCTGATCGTGGGATGTGGAGCGGGCCGATCATGATGACTGATCCTATCGCGGATATGCTGACCAGGGTCAGAAACGCCAACCTGGCCGTTCACGACAAGGTCGATATGCCGACGTCCAAGTTGAAGGTGGAGGTTGCGAAAATCCTTCGGGCGGAAGGGTACATCAAGAATTTCAAGGTGCTCGAAGCTGAGACACAGGGAATCCTCCGCATCTACCTGAAGTATGGTCCTGGGAATCAACGAATCATCATTGGTCTCCGCCGAGTGAGCCGACCCGGGCTTCGCGTGTATGCCACATCGCGGCGCCTGCCCCGGGTGATGAGCGGCCTGGGGATGGCGATCCTTTCAACCTCACAGGGACTCATGACCGAGCGTGCCGCCAGGGATCGCCGGATGGGCGGTGAAGTGCTCTGCTACGTGTGGTAAAGACGGTGCGAGGTTCGGGGCGCGATGTTCGGGAGGACGAATCGTGCCCCATGTAAAGAGGTCCTGAACCCGGAGCGGGTGAATCGAGCATGTCACGGATTGGGAAGAAGCCGATCCTGGTCCCAGACCGGGTGAAGGTAGAGCTGGAAGGAGGGTACATTTCAGTCGAGGGACCACGGGGAAAGCTGTCGCTTCGCTTGCATCCCACGATAGTTGTGAAGGCGGAAGACAAGTACCTGTATTGCCACCGTCCCTCGGACAACAAGCTCCATCGTTCCCTTCACGGGCTTACGCGCACGCTGGTCTCCAATATGTTGGAAGGGGTGACCAAGGGGTTCGAAAAGAAGCTGGAAATGATAGGGGTTGGGTATAGAGCGTCGGTCCAAGGAATGAATCTGACACTGATGCTAGGTTATTCTCACCCTATTGTCTTTCCGATTCCGGAGGGCATAAAGATCGGAGTGGAGAATCAAAATCTGCTGACCGTCTCCGGGGCCGATAAACAGCAGGTGGGTGAAGTGTCGGCTAAGATCCGGAGCCTCAGGCCGCCTGAGCCCTATAAGGGCAAGGGGGTCAAATACGCCAGCGAGCGGATTCGGCGCAAGGCCGGCAAAGCCGGCGCGTAGGCCGCATCGCGCCTTGGAGGTCCTGAGTTGGCTCTTGACGAGGGAAAACGAAAGGGCAGAAAACGCCGGCACCGTCGAATACGAAAACGTATCGTCGGGAGCGTGGAACGCCCACGGCTCTCTGTATTCAAGAGCGCCCGCCATATTTACGCTCAGATCGTCGACGATGAGCGGGGAAGGACGCTGGCTGCAGCGTCCACCCTCTCCAGCGAGATCAAAGAAAACGATCGGAAGGGAAACAAAACCGCGACTTCCAAATTGGTCGGGGAGCTGTTGGCGGTCAAAGCCTTGGCGGCGAGCGTTCACCAGGTGGTCTTTGACCGAGGCGGCTATAAGTTTCATGGCCGCGTCAAAGCGCTGGCGGCTGGCGTTCGGGAGAAAGGGCTGAAATTCTGATGTGGAGTTCCGCTCGCCCGCCGGGACCCGTCCCCCTGCTAACGCCGCCTTGGCCTATGCGACAGCCCGTGGCTGGCTCGCTGGTCAAGCGCCTGGTGGAGAAGGAGACATTGTGAGGCGGATCACCTCTGAATCCTTGAACCTCGTCGAGCGCGTCGTTCACATTAACCGCGTGGCCAAGGTCGTCAAAGGGGGGCGGCGGTTTCACTTCAGCGCCCTCGTTGTCGTGGGGGATCAGAAGGGGCACGTGGGAGTCGGATTGGGGAAGGCCCACGAGGTGCCGGAGGCGATTCGCAAGGGAGTTGAGAGCGCAAAAAAACACATGGTTCACATACCGCTGATGCGAACCACCATCCCTCACGAGATCCTGGGCAGGTACGGCTCGGGGAGGGTGATGCTGAAGCCGGCCTCTCAAGGGACCGGTGTCGTGGCCGGGGGGGCGGCCCGCGCTGTGTTGGAAGCGGCGGGTGTAAAGGACGTACTGTCGAAATCGCTCGGGTCCGACAACCCCCATAATGTTGTGAAAGCGACGCTCCAGGGGCTGATGTCGCTTCGGGCGCCCGAGGAAGTGGCGCGCGCGCGCGGGGTACTTTTTGAAGGCGTCGTAGCGCAAGGGGCATAGGATGGCCACGCACGTCAGTATCATCCTGCGGAAGAGCATGATCGGGCGGCGTTCCCATCAGCGCCGGGTGCTGGCCGGGCTGGGGCTGCGCCGTATCGATCAATCTGTGGTCCGTGCCGACACCCCAACCATTCGAGGGATGATCGCAAAGGTGTCTCACCTGGTCGAGGTGCGCGAGGTCGAAGGGCAGGGGGGAGCATGAGGCTGCATGAGTTGAAGCCGTCACCAGGCGCCCGGCAGAGACCAAAACGTGTCGGCCGGGGTACCGGATCAGGGCACGGAAAAACCTCCGGCAAGGGGGAGAAAGGTCAAAAGGCCCGCTCGGGCGCCCATATCCACCCCTGGTTCGAGGGAGGGCAGCTTCCCCTGCATCGCCGAGTCCCGAAGCGGGGGTTCACCAACCGGTCCAGGCAGGTGTACGCCATCGTCAACCTGAAGGATCTAGCGCGATTCGCCTCGGAAACCAAGGTCACGCCGGGTCTCCTGCGGGAGATGGGACTGGTCAAAGACCTCCGAGCGAGGCTGAAGGTCCTCGCCGAAGGGGGCCTGTCGAAGCCGCTCAACATCTCGGCCCATCGGTTCTCCAAGCAGGCCACTGAGAAGATCCTCGCCGCGGGAGGAAAGGTCGAGGTTATCGGCGCATGATCGAGAGTGTTGGCAATATCTTCAGGGTTCCGGAACTCAAGAAGCGGATCATCTTTACCGCCATCGCGCTCATCGTCTACCGGATCGGGTCCCATATCCCCACGCCCGGCATTGATGCCCACGCCCTCACCTCATTCTTCAGTCAGGTTAGCGGGACGCTTCTCGGTTTTTTCGATCTCTTTACCGGCGGCGCGTTGCGCCGTCTTAGCGTGCTCGCCCTCGGCATCATGCCCTACATCAGCGCTTCCATCATCCTCCAACTCCTCGCGGTCGTGTCCCCAGCCCTCGAAAAGCTAAGCAAAGAGGGTGAACAGGGACGCAAGAAGATCACCCAGTACACTCGCTATGGAACCGTCCTGCTTTCGGCCATCCAAGCCATGGGGATCGCCATTGGGTTGGAGAGCATGCGCAGCCCGGCGGGAGAGGTGGTGGTGCCGGTCCCCGGCTGGAGCTTTCGCCTGATGACCACCGTGACACTGACCGCGGGTGCGATTTTCCTGATGTGGCTTGGCGAGCAGATCACCGAGCGGGGGATCGGAAACGGGATCTCGCTCCTGATCTTTGCCGGCATCATTGTCCTCGTGCCCGGGTCGATCGTGAATACCTGGAGGCTTCTGTCCACCGGGGAGCTGAAGGCCCTGACGTTCCTGGCCATCCTGGTCCTGATGGTGCTGGTAGTCGCGGGGGTCATCGTTATGACCTTGGGCCAACGGCCGATACCGGTCCAGTATGCAAAGCGGGTCGTGGGTCGTCGGATCTATGGAGGGCAGAGCACCCATATCCCCCTGCGCGTCAACACCGCGGGCGTTATGCCCGTTATCTTTGCAGCGTCCATCATTGTGTTCCCGGCCACCATTGCCCAGTTCTTCAAGCATCCCTGGATGCAGGCCGTGGCGCAGGCTCTCTCCCCGGCCACGCCGGTCTACACGGTGTTCTACGCCGTCGCAATCATTTTCTTCACCTTTTTTTACACTGCGATCGTATTTAACCCGACCGACGTCGCGGATAACATGAAAAAGTACGGCGGATTTATCCCGGGCATTCGACCGGGAGCGAGGACCGCGGATTTCATCGAGAAGGTGCTGGATCGTATCACGCTGGTCGGGGCGATCTACCTGGCGCTGATCTCGATCCTTCCAGAGTATCTGATCACGACGATGAATGTCCCATTCTATTTCGGGGGTACCTCCCTCTTGATCGTAGTGGGTGTTGCGCTTGATACGGTCCAGCAGGTCGAGTCCCACCTGCTTATGCGACACTATGAGGGATTCTTGAAAAAGAGCCGGATCAAGGGGAGGCTGGGGTAGCCGTTTATGAGGATCGTTCTGCTGGGCCCGCCGGGCGCCGGCAAGGGGACCCAGGCCAAGCTGCTCACGGGAAGGCTCGGCGTCCCCCAGGTTTCCACCGGCGACATCTTGCGCCAAGCGGTCGCCAATGGGACCCAGCTCGGGCGTGAAGCCAAGTCGTTCATGGACCGGGGGGCCCTCGTTCCGGACGAGGTGGTGATCGGCATCATCGAGGAGCGGCTGCGCAAGCCCGATTGCGCCCAGGGGTACATTCTCGATGGATTCCCTCGGACGCTCCCGCAAGCCGAGGCCCTCTCACGGGTTCTGGCGTCCCTCCACGCCTCGGTGGATGGGGTGCTCAGCGTGGAAGTGCCCGAGGAAGATCTGGTCGAACGACTGGCCGGCCGGCGGGTCTGTCGGGGTTGCGGGAATATGTACCATGTTGACACGAACCCACCTCTGCAGGCGGGCAGATGCAACACCTGCGACGGCGCACTCTACCAGCGGGACGATGACAAGGAGGAAACGATCCGTCATCGCCTGCGGGTGTACCGGGACCAGACACAACCCTTGGTCGCCTATTATGACAAGATGGGGCTGCTGACGCGGATCGATGGCCGGGGGACGATCGAGGAGATCTCTCAACGCGTTCATCGGGCCTTGAGACAGCGGTGAGCCAAACCTGTGATCATACTGAAGTCCCCCTGGGAGATCGATCTGATTCGAAAGAGCGGCCGGATCGTGGCCGAAGCCCTTGCCAGGCTCACCAAGCTGGTGGAGCCGGGGATCACCACCTTGGACCTGGATCTCGTTGCCGAGGAGTATATTCTGAAGCGAGGCGGGACGCCGGCTTTCAAGGGCTATCGCGGTTACCCGTACACTCTCTGTGCGTCCGTGAATGAGCAGGTGGTGCACGCACTTCCGTCGGAACGAAAGCTCAGAGAAGGCGACATCATCAGCCTCGATCTGGGGGCCATTGTCGATGGCTACTACGGGGATGCTGCGGTCACGGTACCCGTGGGCCAGGTGTCCGCCGAGGCCAAGCGGTTGATCGATGTCACACAGGAGTCGTTGCAGCGCGCGATCGAGGCTGCCCGTCCGGGGAATCGACTGTCTGATATCTCCCATGCCGTGCAGTCCGCGGTTGAAGCCGAGGGGTTTGCGGTGGTGCGTGTTTTCGTCGGCCATGGGATCGGCCGCTCACTTCACGAGGAACCACAGATCCCAAACTTTGGCCCACCGGGCCATGGCCCAGTCCTCAAGACGGGAATGGTCTTGGCCATCGAGCCGATGGTGAATACTGGCAGCCCGGACGTGATGATCCTCGAGGATCGTTGGACGGCGGTGACGTGCGACAAGTCCCTCTCTGCCCATTTCGAACACACTGTGGCTGTCACCGAGAACGGGACGGAGGTCCTCACCTCTCTAAACGGGCGTGGCTGAGCGGGGGACACGAAGGACCGATGCCGAAGGAAGAGGCGATAGAGGTTGAGGGGACCGTGATCGAACCCCTGCCCAACGCCATGTTTAGGGTCCAACTGGAAACGGGGCACAAAGTCCTGGCGCACATCTCAGGGAAGATGCGCATGCATTTCATTCGGATACTGCCGGGAGATAAGGTCGTTGTGGAGCTATCCCCATATGACCTGACGCGAGGGCGGATTATTTACCGTTATAAGTAGCGTCGAGAACCGCGGCTCAGTGTTTTCGCCGATCCCCTGACCCAGGAGTGGCCATGAAAGTTCGGGCGTCAGTCAAGCCGATGTGTGAGAAGTGTAAGATCATTCGACGAAAGAGGGTGCTCCGTATCGTCTGCGAAAATCCTCGTCATAAGCAGCGACAGGGTTAGAGGGTTGACTGTTGACGGTTCACCGTTGACGGAAGGGATTGATGCGAGATCGGATGTGGACGGTGAACTGTCAACCGTGAACTGTTAACGAGGGGGGCTATGGCACGCATCGCTGGAACGGATCTTCCAAGAGAGAAGCGCCTGGAGGTGGCTCTGACATATATTTATGGCCTCGGCAACTCGTCCTCGCGCAAAATCCTCAGGGACTCCGGGGTGCGCCCGGATGTCCGAGTCAAGGACCTGACGGAAGAAGAGATCACGAAACTGAGACGGACCATCGAGGGGAATTACAGGGTGGAGGGGGATCTCAAGCGCGAGGTCTCTATGAACATCAAGCGACTGATGGATATCGGGACCTATCGCGGCCTCAGGCATCGCCGTGGGCTGCCGGTTCGAGGCCAGCGGACCAGCACGAATGCCAGAACCCGCAAGGGACCTCGCCGCACGGTCGGCGCAAAGGGAAAAAAGGTCTGAGCGGACGCCGGGCAGTTCGTCGGTCCGTGATAGCGCAGTCTTCACCAACAACTCCGATCTCGCCTTACGTGACTCAAGGGCTCAATGCCGTATTGATGACGTGATGATGGAGGAAAGATGGCGGAGGAAACGAAACCAAAGCGACCAGTGGGACGTGCGGGCGGCAAGAAGGAAGCAAGGAATATCGCCCATGGGGTCGCGTGCATCCAGGCGACCTTTAACAATACGATCGTGACCATCACGGATACGGCAGGCAACGTCGTGGCTTGGGCAAGTGCGGGCTCCGTGGGGTTCAAGGGCTCGCGTAAAAGCACTCCCTTTGCCGCGCAGATGGCGGCCGACAACGCTGCCCAGAAAGCGATGGGTTACGGCATGAAAGAGGTCAAGGTGTATGTCAAGGGACCGGGCGCCGGGCGTGAGGCCGCTATTCGGGCCTTGCAGGCTGCAGGCCTGGAGATCGTGGCCATTAAGGACGTGACACCGATCCCACACAATGGCTGTCGTCCACCGAAGCGGAGGCGGGTATGACGCAGGCCTTCTCACGGTGGACGTCCTTCTTCATCGGCGGGCGGCGCGCAGACGGTGCCGCGCGGCGAAGCGCGTGTCGGATGGAGGGTCACGCGATCGTCCGAGGAGGCGTTCGTGGCTAGGTATCGGGATGCCGTCTGCAAGCTCTGCCGGCGCGAAGGGATCAAGCTGTTTCTGAAAGGCGATCGCTGCTTTTCCACGAAATGTGCCATTGAGAAGCGCAACTATATCCCCGGCGTGCACGGCCAACGGCGCACAAAGCTCTCGGATTACTGTATCCAGCTTCGCGAGAAGCAGAAGATGCGCCGAATCTATGGGGTGCTGGAAACGCAGTTCCGAAAGTACTTTCGTTTGGCGGAGCGTCAGAGAGGGATCACCGGCGACAACCTGATCCGGATCCTGGAGCAGCGGTTGGACAGCATTGTCCATCGCCTCGGCTTCGCCGCTTCCCGGGCCCAAGCGAGAATGTTGATCAGTCACGGTCACTTTCTCGTGGGCGGGCGCAAGGTGGACATCCCGTCCTACATGGTGCGTCCTGGAGAGGCGATCGAGGTACGGCCCCGGAGTCGTGAGATGATCGCCATCAAGGCAGCTCTCGAAGGGACCAAAAAGCGGACGTTGCCGAGCTGGTTAGAGCTGGATGCGACGAACATGAAAGGGACTGTTCGATCGACCCCGACGCGGGAGGAGATAGCCATCCCCGTGGAGGATCAGCTGATTGTGGCGCTCTACTCCAAGTAATGGCGGGTGTGGGAGGTGTTGATGATTCAGAAGTTTAAGGGCCTCCAGAAGCCGAAGCGATTGGAATGCGAGCTGGAAACGCTCACCAGTACATATGGGAAGTTTTTTGCGGAACCCTTCGAACGTGGTTTCGGATTGACGATCGGCAATGCGCTGCGGCGCATCCTCCTCTCGTCAATCGAGGGAGCCGCGGTGACCACGGTCAGGATCGCAGGAGCGCTTCATGAGTTCTCCAGCATCACCGGGGTGAAGGATGACGTGACTGATATCATCCTGAATATCAAGGGGCTGCGAGTCAAGCTTAACGTGGACCATCCCAAGATCCTCCACCTCAAGGCCTCTTCTGAAGGAGAGGTTCGCGCCTCACACATCACTACGGACCCCGATGTGGAGATTCTGAACCCCGATCTGTACATTGCCACCCTGGACAAGGATGGCAAGATCGAGGTGGAGATGGAGGTTCGCCAGGGGCGCGGGTACGTGCCGGCGGAGCGGAACAAGAGGGAAGGACAGCCCGTTGACGCTATTGCCGTGGACTCTATCTTCTCTCCGATCCGGAAGGTCAATTTTCTGGTCGAGGACACCCGGGTCGGACAAGTCACCGATTTTAACAAACTCATCCTGGAGGTCTGGACCGATGGGAGCGTCCTACCCCAGGACGCTATGGCGTATGCAGCCAAGATCTTGAAGGATCATCTGAGCATCTTTATCAACTTCGAGGAGGAGCCAGAGGGAGAGGGTGCAGCCGTTGATGAAGAGAAAGAACGGCTCTTGGACCACCTCAATCGAAGTGTCGATGAGCTTGAGCTCTCGGTCCGGTCGGCCAATTGCCTGAAGAATTCAAACATTCGCTACATTCACGAGTTGGTCCAGAAAACCGAGGCTGAGATGCTAAAGACAAAAAACTTTGGTCGGAAGTCCCTGAATGAAATCAAGGAGATCCTGGCCGGCATGGGGTTAGTCTTAGGGATGAAGCTTGAAGGGTTTCCCGTGGGCGAGCCCTCCGGAAAGCGAAGTGAGAAGGCCTCGAAGGCCTGAGCAGAGACCGGGATTTGGCCGGGCCTGAAGCCCGGGGGAGCACTGGGTATGCGCCATAGGAAAGCGGGGAGAAAGCTGGGGCGGACAACGGCCCACCGTGAGATGCTCCTCCGTAATCTGCTGACGTCACTCTTCCATTACGAGAAGATCGTCACAACTGAAACCAAGGCCAAGGAGCTGCGCAAGCTGGCGGAAAAGACCATCACCTTGGCCAAACGTGAGGATTTGCATGCGCGTCGGCAAGCGGCGGAGGTTGTCGCGGATGAGAAGGTGTTGCGAAAGCTGTTCGAATCGATAGGGGGGCGCTACAAGGACCGCAACGGTGGGTACACGAGGATTACCAAGCTGGACTACCGCATGGGGGACGGTGCGCCGCTTGCGGCCATTGAGTTGGTAGGCTCCGGCACCGCTCCGGAGCCTTCGGCGAAGCCGGCCCGAAGGCGCGGCCGGCGAGAGCACAAAGGAGAAGGTTCGAGGCAAGGGCCGGTTGAACCGCTGGCGGCTCGGGTGGGCGATGCTGAAAAATGAGCCCGCCCTTCGAGAATACTGAGACTGTTCGGTGTGCGAATGCCCTTCCCGATCGATTCGGGGAGGGCATCTGCCTTTGTAGAGGATGGGATTTTTCCCTTTACATTGACGCGATCGGTGTGTTAGGAAAGGAGCCTTAATACGATCGACGTCGTTCGTCTGATGAGGGGTACGTAAGGTGAGCAGGGTGGGGATCGATAAGATCAGGAACATCGGGATTGTGGCTCACGGAGGCGCGGGGAAGACCACGCTGGCTGAAGCCATCCTGTTCGACGCCGGCGCCACCTCACGTCTCGGGAAGGTCGAGGATGGGACGACGGTGACCGACTTCGATGAAGACGAAACCAAGCGGAGGATGAGCATCAGTTCCGCCCTCGCCTTCTGCGAGTGGAAAGGTCACAAGCTCAACCTGGTCGATACTCCGGGAGCCTCCATCTACTTGACTGATACCCGAAACTGTCTACGGGTTCTTGATTCAGCCCTTGTGGTGGTCAGCAGTGTGTCAGGTGTGAAGGTGCAGACGGAGAGGGTGTGGTCATTCGCCGAATCTGGCAACATGGCTCGCGTGATCTTCATCAACAAGATGGACCAGGAGCAGGCCGACTTTTTTCGGGTTCTTGAAGACGTGCGGAAAAACCTCTGTTCAATCGCGGTGCCGGTCCAGCTCCCGATCGGAGCCGAGGGATCCTTCAAGGGCGTCGTTGATCTCCTCAAAATGAAAGCCGTGACCTACCAGGGCGGCGGTGCGGGAAGGCCTTCCGAGGGAGACATTCCGTCGGAGCTGAAGCCGAAAGCCGAGGAGTTACGAGCCGCACTGATGGAGGCCGTCGCAGAAAGCGATGACAAACTGCTGGAGAGGTATCTGGAAGCCGGGACCCTCTCCGCTGAGGAGCTGAGCGCCGGGTTGAGGCGGGGTGTCCTTGGGGGCAGGGTCGTTCCCGTCCTCTGTGGTTCGGCCCTCAGGAATATCGGGATACAACCGCTGTTAGACCTTCTGACCGATGTCTGTCCATCGCCGGGAGATCGACCTGCCGTCGAGGGGCACGATCCCAAGAGCGGGGAACGTTGTACCCGAGAAAGTAGCGAGGATGCTCCCTTTTCCGCGTTGGTGTTTAAGACGATAACGGATCCTTACGCTGGCAAGATCACGTTGTTCCGAGTGTACTCCGGACTGCTCTCATCTGACTCAATCGTGTACAACGTCAGCAAGGGGTGCAAGGAGCGTATCGGCCAGGTGGTGTTGCTCCGGGGCAAGAATCAGGTTCCAGTGCCAGCCCTCGGGCCGGGAGATCTTGGAGCAGTGGTCAAGCTGAAGGAGACAGGGACGGGCGATACCCTATGCGACGAGCGGAACCCGATCCGTCTACAACCCATGGAGATCCCAAGCCCCATCATCGAGTACGCCATCATGCCCAAGGCAAAGGGGGACGAGGAAAAGATGAGCGTTGGGCTCCAACGGCTCCGCGAGGAGGACCCGTCCCTTCAGGTTCGACGCGATCCACAGACGCGGGAAATCATCCTTGCCGGGATGGGAAAGGCCCACCTGGAGATCGCGATCGAGCGCCTCAAGCGCAAGTTCGGACTCGAGGTCCAGATGAAGACGCCGCGCGTACCGTACAAGGAGACGATTCATGGGCGGGTCGAGGTCCAGGGGAGGCATAAGAAACAGACGGGCGGCCGAGGGCAGTTCGGCGACTGCTGGATTAAGATCGAGCCGCTTCCGAGGGGCGGGGGATATGAATTCGTGAATCAGATCGTCGGTGGGGCGATCCCGAGACAGTACATCCCTGCCGTGGAGAAAGGGGTCGTGGAGGCGATGGAGGAGGGTGTCCTGGCCGGGTATCCTGTGGTGGATCTCAAGGTCACCCTCTACGACGGTTCGTACCACACGGTGGACTCCTCGGAAATGGCATTCAAGATCGCCGGGTCACTTGCCTTTAAGAAGGGCGTCCTGCAGGCAAATCCAGGCCTCTTAGAGCCGATCATGACGGTGGAGGTGGCTGTCCCCGATGAATCGATGGGCGACGTGATCGGCGACCTGAACAGCAAGCGCGGACGCGTGTTGGGAGTCGAGGCGAAGGGGAAGGGACAGGCCATCAAAGCTCAGGTCCCCCTTGCCGAGATGTTGGAGTACGCCACGCAACTCAAGGCCATCACCGGCGATCGGGGGGATTACACCATGGAGTTCTCTCACTATGACGAGCTTCCGCTGCATCTGAAAGAGCGAGTGGTCGCCGAGTCGAAGCGAGAGAAGGAGGAGTAAGCGACGCCCCCATCCGCTCCTCCCCAATTTCCCTTGCATGGATCAGGGGCGATGTGTTACATTGGTACAATGAGTGGGCGTTGAGTGCCCACTCTTTGTTTTATGAGCCGTCGTCTATGAGCGCGTTGATCGTCGAGCGAGTGAAGGAGGTCGCCCTTCCGCTCCTTCAGGAGTTGGGGTTGGAGCTTGTGGAGGTGGAGTTTCGTCGGGAAGCAAGCGGATGGGTGCTTCGCCTTTATCTCGACAAGAACGGTGGCCTGACCCTCGTCGATTGTCAGCGAGCGAGCGAAGAGTTGAGCGACCTCCTCGACGTGGAGAATCTCATCGATCATCCCTATTCCCTCGAGATCTCTTCACCAGGCCTGAACCGGCCTTTGAGCCGGGAAGGCGACTTCCTCCGTTTCATGGGTCAACGCGCGAGGCTGACCACCTCGCAGGCCATCGCGGGCCAGCGGAGATTCCTGGGGACCCTGAAGGGTTTCGAGGGAGGACGGATCTCACTGGAACAAGAGGATGGCACGGTCGTCCTCATCCCTTATGCGCTGATCTCAAAGGCTCGGCTCGCTCCGGTCTTGTGAAGCAGGGGGATAGGGTCTAGGGTTTAGGGTCTAGAGGCGAGAAGGCACCAACCGCCCCTACACCCTAGACGCTATACCCTCTACCCTAACGTGAGGACAATGGGCGTCGATTTGCGACAGGTCATTGAGCAGGTCGGGCGCGAAAAAGGGATCGATCGAAAGATCTTGATCGATGCCGTCGGCGCCGCGATTCTCTCTGCATCCCGGAAGACCCTCGGACCCGTCCTGGAACTTCGTGTAGAGTTCGATCAGGCGTCCGGTGGGTTCACGTTGTATGCGGTGCGAAAGGTCGTCGAAAAGGTCCTGAACCCCAAGCTTGAGATCTCAGTCGAGGACGCTCAGCGAGTCAACCCTGAGGCCAAGCCGGGGGATGAGGTCAGATCGGAAGTAGAGGCCGGGGGGTTCGGTCGAATCGCCGCACAAACAGCCAAGCAGGTGATCATCCAGCGAGTCAGAGAAGCGGAGCGGGAGAGCGTCTTCCAGAGCTTTAAGGCACGGGAAGGTGAGCTGGTCAACGGCGTCGTTCAGCGGGTCGTGAGGGGCAACGTGATCGTGAATCTCGGAAAGGCAGAGGCGATCCTTCCGCCGCGGGAGCAGCTTCCTCGTGAAGACTACCGGATCGGCGATCGGGTTCGGGCTTACGTTCTGGACGTGAAAAAGACGCCAAAGGGCTCCCAGATTGTCCTTTCGCGAACCCACCCCGGGCTGTTAGCCAAGCTGTTTGAGATCGAGGTCCCGGAGATCTATGAAGGGATTGTTGAGGTGAAAGCGGCCGCCAGGGATGCCGGTGAGCGGGCCAAGGTCGCTGTGGCCTCGCGGGACGGAAATGTGGATCCCGTGGGCGCCTGCGTCGGATACCGGGGCAGCCGGGTTCAGGCAATCGTCAGGGAGTTGATGGGCGAGAAGATCGATGTGATCGGCTGGAAGGATGATCCGGCCGCTTTCGCCAGGAGCGCGCTTGCCCCGGCGGAGGTCCAGAGCGTCGAAATCGATCCGGCGACACACACCCTGAAGGTGCTGGTCGCCGACGATCAGCTCTCGCTGGCCATCGGAAAGCGGGGTCAGAATGCCCGTCTGGCAGCCAAACTTGTGGGATGGAAGGTGGACATTAAGAGCCGGGGCGAGGTTCAAAAGGAAGCGGAGGAGCGTGCGAGGGCGGAGTTGGAGGCCCGGCCCGCCGAGGTGATCAGTCCAGCCGCTCAGATGGATCAGCTCGCTGAGTTGCCGGGAGTGGGCGAAAAGCTGGCCAGCCGACTGACCGATGCTGGTTTCGACAGTTACCAGAAGCTGGCCGATGCCTCAGAGGAGGTGCTGGTCCAGGTAGAGGGGATCGGCCCCAAGACGGCCCAGAGGCTGATCGAGGCCGCCAAGGCTGCCGTGGCAACGGGAGGAGGTAGCGGTTAGGTGGCCTCTGCGCCTCTTCGTTCATGTATCGGATGCCGCACAGTCCGGCCAAAGGCCGAGTTGGTCCGCGTTCATGCCGCGCAGGGGGGCGTGGTGGCGGTTGATCTGGACGGCGGGCCTGGTCGCGGCGCGTACCTCTGTCCGCGGCGAGCGTGCGTGGAGCAGGCAGTAAGGCGGGGCGAGTTTTCGCGCCATCTCAAGGTGGCGCTCACCTCTCCTGGGGTGGACGCCCTTCAAGAATTGATCCAGGAGCGGGCTTCTCGGAAGGTGGTCTCGCTCCTCGGACTTGCCCGACGGGCCAGGAAGGTCGTGTCGGGGTCAGGGGCTGTGGAATCGGCCGTGAAGAGGCACAGCGCGCGATTGGTCCTGATCGCAGCCGACGCATCGTCGAGATCGGTCGGAACAATCCGCGCCTTAACGGCCCGATCAGGCATTGCTTGCCATACGCGTCTGGCCAAGGAGGAGTTGGGGGCCGCTGTCGGTGGGGCCCCTCGATCGTGTGTCGCCGTGATAGATCCCCACGTTGCGGCGGCGGTGCTGTCGGTTCTGGCGAAGATCCCAGCGGAGACAGAAGCGGGAGGAAGCCCCAGAGTTGAGGCCATCGACCCAACCAGTAGGGCGGCTCCCCGAAGGTTTGGAGGTGATCCTGCGTGGGAATGATTAGGATCTATGAATTGGCCAAGGCCCTCGATATGGCGAGCAAGGATCTCTTGGACCGGCTCAACAAGGCGGGTTTTAGGGTGAACAGCCACAGCAGCAACGTCGATGAGGCCCGCGCCAGGTCCGCCTTGGCCGCCCAACAACCATCCAGGAGGAAAAGTCGTTCCAAACCGGGGACCGTGGAGGCTGGTCCTCGGGTTCACGTGCCCCCCACCAAGACTGGGTCAGTGAGACTGCGCCCCGGAGCGTCTCGTCCCGACGCCCCTGTCTCGATCACGCCCAGGATCTCAGCGATCAAGCCAGCCGGACCGAAACCCGCCGAGATAAAGCCTAAACCAAAATCCGGGCCGACGACCGCAACGGAGCCGGTCGGGAGATTAGGCCAGGCCAGCCCGAAGGCGCGACCGAAGCCCGAGGTGGCACGCGCCCCGAAATCATCGGGAGCAGCAGTGGGGCTCGATCAGGCTCGCCCGGTGCTAGACAAGCCGACTGCTCACCAGCCTCCCGCCCGGGCCACGGGAAAGCCGGAGGTCCCGGTTGCTCAGGCCCTTTCCCCGCCCGTCTCCCCTCCCGAAGAGACAACGGCTGTCGCCAGCCCGCCCGCGCAACCCCCGCTGCATCTGGAACCTGCTGAGCCTGAGGCGCCTCCCGCACCTCGTCCTACTGTGAAGATTTCGGAAACGGTCACCGTCAAGGAGTTGGCGGAACAGCTCCAGACGAGCCCAAGCGACATCATCAAGAAGCTGATCAAGATCGGAATCCTGACCACGATTAATCAGCCCCTTGACGTTGAGGTGGTGAAATCAGCGGCCAGCACGCTAGGGTTCACGGTTGAGGTGGCATCCCTGGAAGAGGCTGCGACGGAGGCCAAGGAGGTTGAGGATCCCTCGCTGCTCCAGCCAAGGCCACCTGTGGTCACCATCATGGGTCACGTCGATCACGGCAAGACCTCCCTGCTGGACGCGATCCGTCAGACCAATGTGATCGCCTCGGAGGCGGGGGGGATTACCCAGCACATAGGTGCCTATCAAGTTGATCTCCCTAACGGCAAGGTCACCTTTCTGGACACGCCTGGCCACGAGGCGTTCACCGCCATGCGCGCGCGGGGGGCGCAGGCAACCGACGTCGTGGTCTTGGTGGTGGCGGCGGACGACGGGGTGATGCCCCAAACCCTGGAAGCGGTCAATCACGCCAAGGATGCGAAGGTTCCGATTCTGGTGTGCATCAACAAGATCGATAAGCCCGGCGCCGATTCGAACCGAGTGAGGCAACAGTTGGTGGAGCATGGTCTGGTGCCTGAAGAGTGGGGAGGGCAGACGATCTACGCGGAGGTCTCAGCCAAGAAGAGACTTGGGATAGAACACCTCTTGGAGATGCTGCTCTTGCTGGCTGAGATTCAGGAACTCAAGGCGAACCCTCACAGACCGGCGAAGGGCGTGATCGTCGAGGCTGAGTTGGATCGCGGGCGCGGCCCGGTCGCCACGGTGCTGGTACAGCAGGGCACGCTCAAAGTGGGTGACGTGATCGTCGCCGGGTTGCACTCCGGGAGGGTGCGGGCGATGATCAACGACAAGGGCAAAAAGGTGCAGGAAGCCTGGCCTGCCACGCCGGTGGAAGCGCTGGGACTTTCGGGGGTCCCAATGGCTGGGGATACATTTGTCGTGGTGGCCGACGAGCGGAAGGGGCGACAGATCGCGCTCAGCCGGCAACAGAAGCATCGTGAGGAGATGATCTTCTCGAAGCGGCGCGTGACCCTGGAGGACTTGCACCGCCGCATCCAGGAGGGGGAGGTCAAGGAGCTCCGGATGATCATCAAGGGCGACGTGCAGGGCTCTATCGGGCCATTGCGAGAATCCCTGGAGCGGATCAGCACAGAGGCGGTCAAGCTGAAGGTCATCCACTGTTCCGTCGGCGCCATCACGGAGACTGACGTGATGCTGGCGTCGGCCTCCAATGCCGTTATCGTGGGATTCAGCGTGCGTCCTGAGCCAAAGGCCCAGAAGCTGTCCGAACAGGAGAAAGTCGAGATACGGCTCTACACGGTTATCTATGACGCCATCAACGAGATTCGGGGGGCGATGGAGGGACTGTTGGCGCCCAAGTACGTGGAGCGGCCGATGGGGCGCGTGGAGGTTCGTCAACTCTTTCAGGTGCCAAAGGTCGGCGTCATTGCCGGCTCCCTCGTTGTTGAGGGCAAAGTCTCAAGAGACAGCTCTGTCCGCGTCGTTCGGGATGGAAAGGTAGTGCACGAGGGCAGGGTCGGGTCCCTTCGCCGCTTCAAGGAGGATGTCAGAGAGGTACAGGGTGGTTTCGAGTGTGGTGTCGGCCTTGTCAACTTCAACGATGTCAAGGTCGGCGATATTCTGGAAATCTATGAACTTGAAGCCGTCGCCCAAAAACTTTAGCCAAGTTCCAAGTTCCAGGTTCCATGTTCGGCTTCGCAGTTCCAGGTTCCAGGTTCTGCGTTCCAAGTTGTTAGGTCCTTCTAACCCGGAACCCGGAACCCGGAACCCGGAACGTCCTTTACCATGACTGTCGGGACCTGCCGCCTCGAACTGCATATCTCAGGCAACAGCTCTCTCAAGGGCAAACGGCGAGTCGTCAAGAGCATCAAGGATCGCGTCCAGGGACGCTTCAACGTCTCCATCGCGGAGGTGGATCGGCTTGATGACTGGCAACGCGCCACGCTGGGGATCGCCTGCGTCAGCAACGACCCTCGGTTCGTGGATGAGATCCTGAGCAAAGTGGTGAACCTCATCGAAGCTGATGCGGACGCTAGGATTATCGATTACGAAATCGACCTGGTGACCCACTGAGACCTATCGCGTGCCTGCCGTGGAAGATAACCGGATCATACGCTGATGCAAGGCAAGCGAGTCGATCGTATCGGCGCCCTCATACAGGAAGAGATCAGCCGCCTGATCCTGCGTTCGGTCAAAGACCCAAGGATCGGGTTCGTGACGGTCACGCGCGTGAGGGTCAGCGATGACCTGCGACAGGCGAAGATCTATATCTCGCTGGCCCAGGCCGGAGATGCGGAGCGCCGGGAAGCGCTGATGGGACTGAAGAGCGCGGCCGGGTTCCTCCGGGGCGAGCTGGGGCGACGACTCTCTCTGCGATATGCGCCCGCCCTCCTGTTCTTCTTGGATGATTCGCTGGAGGAGGGACTGCATCTGGCTGCACTGTTTCGGCGAATCGAGAGCGAGAAGAGGACGGAGGAGTGAGGGTGGCGAGCCGGGTGGACCTGCACCTCCACACGACGGTTTCAGACGGCGCGCTTCGGCCGGAGGAGCTGGTAAGGGCTGCCTCGATTGCCGGGATCCAGGTGATGGCCGTCACCGACCATGACAGCGTCGATGGGATCGAGGATGCGCAGCGTGCCGCTTCGGATCTTCCGATCCAGGTGATCCCGGGAATCGAGGTGAGCGCCGGCCTGGACGGCGACGATATTCATATCCTCGGATACTTCCTTGATCCGGACGATCGCGTGCTGCGCGAGACTCTGTCGAGACTTCAGGAGGGCAGGGTGACGCAGGCCAGATCGATGGTGGAGCGGCTGGCAGACCTCGGCTGGCCCCTCGTCTGGGACCGCGTGATGGCGATCGCACAGGGCGGTTCGGTCGGACGGCCCCATATCGCCAGAGCCCTCATTGAACGGGGCTACGTGGGGTCGGTGAACGAGGCGTTCTCACGCTTTCTTAGGCGGGGAGGACCTGGCTATGTTGAGGGACAAAAGCTTCTTCCTGAGGAGGCGATCAGCCTGATTAGAGAGGCGGGGGGCGTCCCTTCTCTGGCGCATCCGATCATCGTGGGGGCGAGCGACTATCGCCTCGACCTTGACCGACTCCTCCCGGCCATGGTTGAGGGGGGTCTCGAGGGAATCGAGGCGTACTACAAAGGCTACACCCCTGAGATCACTGCATCGCTTCTGGCCCTGGCGTCGCGATATCGCCTGGTTCCCACGGGCGGGAGCGATTTTCATGGAGGTGGGGTCGTCGCCGACGCCGAGCTGGGGGCGGTGGAGGTTCCGTCGGAGACGGTAGATCGGCTGAGAGACCGGCGCCGGCGACCGGGTTGCACACCAGATATGGCCAGGTAAATCCGGCGAATCCGATGGAGCTGACGGGGGTCTTGAACATCAACAAACCTGAGGGAATGACATCCCACGACGTGGTGGATGTGGCTCGTCGGCTCCTGAAGATCCGCCGCATCGGCCACACCGGCACCCTCGATCCGAGAGCCACCGGGGTCCTCCCACTATGTGTTGGGCGTGCCACCCGGATCGCTCAGTTTCTCACCCAGGCCGACAAGGAGTACCTGATCACCATGCGGCTGGGCATCACCACGGACACCTTGGACGCTGATGGCAAGGTCCAATCCCGGACCGACGACATCGCGGTGGACCCGGTGAGGCTCCAGGAGGTTCTCAAGAGCTTCGTGGGGGAAATTCAGCAGGTTCCGCCGCTCTTCTCGGCCAAAAAACATCGTGGGGAGCGCCTCTATCGCCTGGCCCGGCGCGGCGAATCGGTCGAACGGGAACCAATCAGGGTTAAGATCCACGAGCTCACCTTCCTTTCGCTTGATCTGCCATTCGTGCGGTTCCGGGTCACGTGTTCCAAGGGGACGTACGCCCGGACGCTCTGCGATGACATCGGTCGGGCCCTCGGATGCGGCGCGCACCTCTACGCGCTCACCCGAATCCGGTCAGGCCGCTTTCTGATCGAGGACGCACTCACGCTGGAAGAACTGGGGCGGATCGTCGAAGAAGGGCGCATCGGGGAGGTGATGATCTCGGTGGGAGAGGCCTTGGCTCATCTGCCGGCTGTCCGGGTCCACCCTGAATCCACGCGATCGGCCGCCCAGGGGGGTGGGGTGGTGGCTGCGGCCCTGCTGAGTTTTCCCCCGGAGGTGAAGAAAGGAGACCTGGTTCGGGTGCTGGGGTACAGGCGCCAACTCCTTTCACTCGCTGAGGCGACAGTCGCAGGTCAGGAGTTCGCGGCGGCCGATTCGCGCCGGGTCGTGTTGAAACCGGTGCGGGTCCTGGCCGGGCAATGATCTTCATCGAGCGGATTGAGGATCTGACGCCCGACCATCCCTCTGTGGTGGTGGCACTCGGGACGTTCGATGGCGTCCATCTCGGACACCAGGAGATCCTCCGCCGGGTGGTACGGCGGGCTCGCCAAGAAGAGGGAACAGCGACCGTCTTTACCTTTGCCCGGCATCCCCTGGAGGTCGTGCATCCTGCCAAGGCTCCGCCGCTCATCACGCCATTGCCGATCAAACGGGACATCATTCAGACGCTTGGTGTCGATCTTCTGGTGGCGGTCACCTTCACCCCTTTTCTGGCTGGGACGTCGCCCCGGGACTTCGTGAAGACCTACCTGGTCGATCGACTCCGAGCACGGTGTGTGTGTGTGGGGTATGACTTCGCCTTTGGAAAGGCCAGGGCCGGCTCCCCAGAAACCCTCAGAACGCTAGGGGAAGAGCACCACTTCGATCTCGACGTGGTCCCACCGATGGCGCTCGACGATCAGGTGATCAGCTCCACCCTGATCCGCAGGCTGCTAACCACAGGGCAGCTGCAGGAGGCTGCTCGCTATCTGGGACGGCCCTACGCCATTCGGGGAACGGTAGAACGGGGAGCCGGTCGAGGAAAAGGGCTCGGTTACCCGACGGCCAACCTCCCGGCGACCTCCGATCTGCTGATTCCGGACGGCGTCTATGCCGGCCAGCTCTGGTTCCGCCAGAGACTGCAGCGGGCCCTGATCAACGTCGGGACGGCTCCCACCTTCGGCGGCGGGGTCCGAAGGGTGGAAGCTTACCTGGTGGAGGGGGGTGGGGAGCTGTACGGGCAGACGGTGACGCTCTTCTTCCTCGGTCGGCTGCGGGATGAACGCCGTTTCGAGAGCCCGAACCTGCTCCAGCAACAGATCGAGCTCGACAGAAGGGAGGCTGAGACTCTCTTTACCGTCTTTCCTCGGTATTCCGCCGAAGAATGGGCTTTACTCCCCTGAGGCCCTATGATATTGTTATCGTGATTGCGGTATCTGCTTGAGAAGAAAGGAGGATATGGCTTCGTGGCCAGTGCATCGATAAACAAGCAAGCCACCATCGGAGAGTTTCGGGTTCATGACACCGACTCGGGCTCTCCAGAGGTGCAAATCGCTCTGCTCACCGGGCGAATCGGGTATCTTACCACCCACCTGACCGCCCACAAGAAGGATCACCATTCAAGGCGAGGGCTGCTGCGCCTCGTCGCGCGGCGCCGAAAGCTCCTGGATTACCTGAGGAGCAAGGATGCCGATCGGTACAAGCAGATCATCGAAAGGTTGGGAATCCGTAAATGATCTCACGCGTCGAGCGCATCATAGAAGGGAAATCACTGAGCGTCGAGGTCGGACGTGTTGCCAGGCAGGCCGACGGCGCCGCCTTGGTTCGATATGGCGACACGATGGTTTTGGTCACGGCGGTCGCTTCCAAACAGCCACGGCTGGGGATCGATTTCTTTCCCCTCACGGTCGATTATCAGGAACGCGCCTATGCCGCCGGGAAGATCCCCGGCGGTTTCTTCAAGCGAGAAGGCCGCCCCCATGACAAGGAGACCCTCACCGCCCGCCTGAGCGATCGCTCGCTCCGCCCCCTCTTCCCGAAGGGGTACCGGCAGGACGTTCAGATCATCAGCACCGTCCTTTCCGCGGACCAGGAGAATGACCCGGACATCCTGGCGATCATGGGCGCCTCAGCCGCCTTGACGATCTCGCCCATCCCGTTCCTCGGTCCGATCGGGGCCGTCCGGGTGGGCAGGATAGACGGCAAGTTCGTCCTCAACCCCACCTACGCCCAGCAGGAGCGAACCGACATCGATCTGGTGGTGGCGGGGACCCAAGCCGCTGTGGTGATGATCGAGGCGGGGGTCAACGAGGTGTCCGAGGAGTTGATGGCCGAGGCGATCGACTTCGGCCATAAGGGGATTCAGACCTTGATTGATATGCTCCTGGAGCTGGCTAAGAAGCTTGGGGTCGCGAAGGCGCCATTCGAGTCTCCGCCTCCTGATCAGGAGTTGCGACAGCGCGTGAGCAACGTCGCCCGCGATGGGCTTCGGACCTTGGCCGGCGTGGCCGACAAGGAGGCGCAGCGCACCGGTCGGCAGCAGCTCTTTGACGAGGTCATCGCCCAGTTTGGCGATGAGCCGGACGATGGGAAGCTGGCAGTCAGAGTGGTGTTCGAACAGATCGAGCAGGAGGAGTTGCGCCGGATGATCCTGGAGGAGGGGCGGCGGGCGGATGGTCGGGCCCTCGATCAGGTGCGGCCGATCAGCGCCGAGGTTGGCATCCTGCCGCGGACGCACGGATCGGCGCTGTTCACCAGGGGTCAGACGCAAGCCCTCGTGACGACCACGCTCGGGACGTCGGAGGACGAGCAACGCGTGGATGATATCGAGGGCGAAGGGACGAAGCGGTTTATGCTCCATTACAACTTTCCCCCGTTCAGCGTCGGCGAGGTCCGGTTCATGCGCGGCACCAGCCGCCGCGAAATCGGGCACGGCGCGCTGGCAGAGCGGGCGCTTGCCACGGTCCTGCCGCCGAAGGAGGAGTTTCCCTACACCCTACGGATCGTCTCGGATATCCTCGAGTCGAACGGTTCGTCCTCGATGGCGACGGTCTGCGGGGCGAGCCTCAGCCTGATGGAAGCCGGCGTTCCGATC